>JBCLQU010000001.1:0-324859 GCA_041223705.1 Christensenellaceae bacterium 44-20 | reverse complement strand
TCCGGGCGACGCAGAGCGCGCTGCAAATCTGCCTGCATTTCCCGAATACTGCGGTACCGCTGTTCCTTTTCTTTGGAGAGCGCCTTGAGCACAATGCGGTTGAGGCTTTCGGGAATCTGATCGTCGATCTCTTTGGGCGGAACCGGCGGCTGGTGCAGGTGCATCAGCGCCACGGATAGATTGTCTTCGCCCTGGAAGGGCAGCTGCCCAGTCAGCATCTCATAGAGCAGGACACCCATGGAATAAATATCCGTGCGGCTATCCAGAGCCTCGCCTTTGGCCTGCTCCGGGGAGAAATAGTTGACCGTCCCGAAAACTTCGGCATTCTCGATTTCCGCCGCATCTGCCGCCTGTTCCTCCTGGCGCTGTGCAATGCCGAAATCCAGCAGAATCGGCCGGCTGGGCGCCGTCAGAAGCACGTTGAGCGGCTTTAAATCCTTATGCAAAATGCCCTTGCCATGCAGATAGGCCAGCGCTTCGCAAATTTGCACCGCGACCGAGACGTTCTGCTCCATGCTGAGCGTCCCCTCTTCGATATGCCGCTTGAGAGATTCGCCGTCGATAAACTCGGTGGCGATATAGCGCCTGCCCTGGTGGATGCCCCGGTAAACCAGGTGCTGAATGTTTTTATGCTGAAGGCAGGAGAGCATCTCGGCCTCCCGCTGGAAATTCTCCACATACTCGGGCTGATCGGCCAGCTCTTCGCGCAGCATTTTCAGCGCCACCAGCCCGCCCGTCTTCTGATCTTTTGCCTGATATACGATGCTGGTTCCGCCCTCGTCCACAGTCGAGAGCAGTTCAAAGCGCCCCTCGATCATCTTGTCTTCGTTGTTATTTGCGATGATGATGGAGACGTTGTCTCTCCCGCCTCTGAGCAGAGCAACTTCCAGCAGTTCTTTCGCTTTGCGCTCGGAGCCATACTCCTCTTGCAGGCAAAGCCCAATCTCATAGTTGCTCAGATGCGCCGTCAGCCCATCCGAGCAGAGCAGCAGGCTTTCTCCCTGCTCGAAACTGACCTCATAAGCCTCGGCTTCCGCCTCCTCCATGCCCACAGCCCGCGTGATGATATTGCGGTAGGGGCTTTGCTCCGCCTCTTCTTCGCTCAAATAGCCCTTGTCTACCAGGAACTGAACATAGCTGTGATCGTGGGAAACCTGCTTCAGCGCGCCGCCCGAAAAAGTATAGGCTCTGGAATCTCCGATATGCGCGAGGATCGCCGAATTTTCCCGGATGATGGCGGCGGTAAACGTCGTCCCCATGTCTTTATATGCTTCTTCCTTGCTGGCAAGATCTAAAATATAGTCGCTCGCCTCTTCCACCAGGCGCTTAAACTGCTCTTTTGTGATGGTATCCAGATCATAGCCTTCCAGCCGTTTGCGCACAAACGCCACCGCCCGCGAGCTCGCCACCTGCCCGGCGACGTGCCCGCCCATGCCGTCTGCCACAATCGCAAGATAGGGATAGCCCCCCTGCGAGAGGTAGATGCAGTCTTCGTTTTGTTCCCGCACTTTGCCCCGGTGCGTCAAAGCATAGATATCCATTCTTACTCCGTCCTATCCAGAAGTCCCAGGTATCTGGCTCTCAGCTGACCGCAGGCGCCGTCGATATCCTCTCCCAGCGTGCGGCGTACCGTCGCCGAAAGCCCGCGCTCATCAAGCCCGGCCAGAAAGCGGTAAACCTGCCCTTTGGTGGGCGCCGCAAACCTGCCGTCTGTCGCGTTGCACGGGATCAGGTTGATATGGCAGTTCTGCCCACCCAGCAGGCCTTCCAAAGCATCCAAATCCTCTTTGCCATCGTTTAGCCCGGCAATCAGAATATATTCATAGATCACGCGCCTGCCGCTTTTTTCGCTGTAAGCCTGCATCGCCCGGATCACTTGGTGCAATGGATATTTGCGCGCGATGGGCATGAGCTGCTCGCGTTTTTGCTGAATTGCGCTGTGCAGGGAAAGGCAGAGCGTCGCCCCAAGCCCTTCTTCTGCAAAGCGGTAGATTTCCGGCGCAAGCCCGCAGGTGGAAAGCGAGATATTGCGCATGCTCATGCCAAGGCTCTCTTTTTGATGGATCAGCCGCAGAAAGCCGACGACGGCATCATAGTTGCCCAGAGGCTCACCCGTCCCCATCAGCACGACGTTTGTGATATTCCTTCCGCTGCCCAGATCTGCGTTGACGCGCAAAACCTGCCCCAGGATTTCCCCTGCCGAGAGGTTCCTGCGCAGCCCGCCTTTTGTCGAAGCGCAAAAAGCACAGCCCATGGCGCATCCAACCTGCGTGGAAATGCAGAGCGTCCTGCCGTATTCATAGTTCATCAGCACGCACTCGACAACGCTCTCATCCGCCATCTGCAAGAGGTATTTTTTCGTCCCGTCTTTGGAGCAGAGCTTTTGCAAAATCTCCGGATAGCCCTCTGAAAAGTGCTCCCGCAGTTTTTCCCTTAGCGGCTTTGATAAATTGCTCATCTGCTCGAAGGGAACGCAGGCCGTCAGCCAGGCATAGATCTGCCCGGCGCGAAACCCTTTTTCCCCAATTTCTTCTATCCGCTGTTTGAGCTCTGCCAGCGATAAATCCAAAAGCGTCGTCATGCCTATTCTCTCTCCAAAACTGCCAAAAAGAAGCCGTCAATGCCGTCCAGGTGCGGGAAGAGCTGAAGGGTTCCCCCTCTCGCCCGGCTCATCAGCCGCTCGGGCAGCATCGCCGCCAAATTCGCCTGGCGATACTGCGGAAATTTTTTCAAAAACCAGGCGATGTTTTCCTCATTTTCCTCCCGGCTCATGGTACAGGTGGAATAGACCAGCCGCCCGCCCGGCTTCACATACTCCGCGCAGGCCGTCAGAATGCTCTTCTGCGTTTGGGATAGCTGTGCTATCTCCTCCGGCGTTTTCGTGTATTTGATATCCGGCTTTCTGTAGAGCAGCCCCAGCGCAGAGCAGGGCGCATCCACCAAGACGCAGTCAAACGCCTGCTCATTTTCCTGGCAGAAGATGCTTGCATCCCAAACTTTGCACTCTGCCCCGACGCCCAGGCGCTCAAAGTTCTCCTGCATGAGCGCCGCCCGGTGTTCATGCAGTTCAAAAGCCTCCAGCCTTCCCGGCGCAAACTGTGCGAGGTATGCGGTTTTGCCGCCCGGGGCCGCGCAGGCATCCAAAACTGCCTGCCCCGGCCGCACCTGCGCCGCCTCCGCCACGATCATGGAGGCCTCGCCCTGCACTGCCATCAGGCCCTTTTGAAAGAGATCCAGCTCATCGATGCCGGTCATGTTGCGGATATAGAAGCAATCCGGGATATACTGCCCGGCACGGCAGGCATATCCCCGCCCTTCGAGTTTTAAGAGCAGTTCCTGCCCTGAAATTTTCAGGCGGTTGGCCCGCACGCAGGTATCCGCCGCCTGCTTATGATAGGAGAGCATCTCCTCTGCAAAATCAAACCCGTATTCCGAAATATATTTCTCCGCCAGCCAAAGCGGGTAGCTATAAAGCACAGAAAGATACTGCGCCGGCTGCTCCTGCTGGGAAGGATACTCAATTTTGCCCATATTTTCGGCAATATTGCGCAGGACAGCGTTGACGAACCCTTTGAGCTGCCGTTTGGGCGATTTCTCCATAAGCTTCACGCTCTCGTTGACGGCCGCGCTCTCGGGAACCGTCTCAAAAAACATCAGCTGGCAGACGCCCAGGCGCAGCACATTGCGCACCAGCTTATGAATCCGTTTTCCCCGGGCAAAACAGTCGATGACGTAGTCGATGCGCCCCTTATTTTCCAGCGTGGTATATAAAAGCGCAGCAACAAAACGGCGCTCCTGCTCTGGCAACCCCTTCAGCTGCTTTTTGAGCGCCAGATTTAAAAAACTGCCCTCTTCTACTTCGCCTAAAATTTTTAGAGCCAACTGCCTTTGCTTCACGCGCTACTCCCCTTCTACGCAATCTCCCGGCTGGAAAATGCCGCTTCTCCCTCTCAGAAAATCCCTGGCGTCCATCTGCCTCGAACCAGGATATTGCAGGCGCAGAATCTCCGCCGCGCCCTTCCCACAGGCGATCACAAGCCCTTCCTTTGCGCCGGCCTGCAAAATCTGCCCGGGCGTTCCCTCTGCTGCCGCCTCTTTGGCCAAAAACAGCTTGATCTTTTGATCGCCCATCTGCATAAAAGCGCCAGGCGCCGGGTTGATTCCCCGGATAAAATCGCAGACTTCCCTTGCACTTTTGGTAAAATCCACCTTTCCAAAGCCTCTTGGAAACATGGGGTAATACGTCGCCTCTTCCGGATTTTGAGCAGTGGCCTTAAGCGTCCCATTCAGCAGCTTTTCCAGCGTGCGGCTTAGCGTCTGCGCCCCCAGCAGGGATAACTTCTCCCGCAAAGAGCCGCCCGTATCCTCCGGGGCAATCTCAAGCTCGTCCTGCTCCAAAATATCCCCGGCATCTATCTCGTAGACGGTGTACATGGTCGTGATGCCCGTCTTTTTCTCTCCATGCAAAATCGCCTGCTCGATGGGCGCCGCCCCGCGGTATTTGGGCAGCAGGGATGCGTGCACATTGATGCACCCGAGCGGGAGTTTTTCCAGAAGCGCCCGGGACAAGATCTGGCCAAAAGCCGCTGTAATGAGCAGATCCGGCGCGAGTTCCTCCAGCGCCTGCATACCGTCCCGGGAAATGCGCTCAAACTGAAAGACGGGAATGCCCTGTTCCTGCGCATATTCTTTCACAGGCGGGGCAATCAGCTTATGCCCGCGGCCCTTTGGGCGGTCGGGCTGTGTAAAGACACCGCAAACCCGGTATCCCTCTTCCACCAGCATCCGCAAAGAGGGCACGGCAAATTCCGGCGTGCCCAAAAAAGCGATCCTAAGCTCGCTCTTACTCTTCATCCGCATCCTCCATGATCTCTTCCTTCATAATATCGATAAAAAGCCTGCCATCCAGATGATCGATCTCGTGGCAAAATGCCCGGGCCAATAGCCCCTCACCTTCATAAATGCGCTCTTTGCCCTGGCGATCCATGGCCTTTACTTTGACATAGTTCGGCCGGGTAACCACGCCCCAGCGCCCGGCAACCGAAAGACAGCCCTCTTCTCCCGTCTGCTCTCCGGCGGCTTCCAAAATCTCGGGATTGATCAGCTCCATTGGGCCCTCGCCCACATCGATGATCACCACCCGGCGCAGCACGCCGACCTGCGGCGCCGCCAGGCCCACACCGTCCGCCTTGGCCAGCGTCTCCTTCATATCATCCAAAAGCTGTAAAATTCGCTCTGTAATTTTCTCAACCTTCCTGCATTTTTTTCTCAGCGTCTCATTTGGTTCCTGAACAATATTGCGAAGTGCCATTGCATTTTCTCCTTCTAATTCACATCGTATGGATCGACATCAAAGCTCACCAGCGAGCCGTCTTTTCTGACGCTCTCCCAAACCTCCCAGAGCGCCTTCTGAATGGCCGCTGTGCTTTTGCCCGTCCTTACCTTGAGCAAAATATGGTAGCGCGCCTTGCCCTCGAGTTTTGCCACCGGGGCCGGCTTCGCCACAAACAAAATTATATCAGATTTATACTTCTCAAGCACGCCTTTTAGCAGATTTTCTGCCTTTTGGCATACTTTCTCCGCTTTTTTCTCATCGCTGTGCACAAAAACCATGCGGAACATCCTGGAAAAAGGCGGGCGCAGAGTGTTTTTGCGGAACTGGATCTCCTGCCGGTAAAACCCTTTATAATCGTGCCTGGCCGCAAACCCGATGGCATAGTGCTCTGGGTTATACGTCTGCACCACAACTTTGCCCGGCCGGGCGCGGCCAGCCCTTCCGCCGACCTGCTCGATCATGGCAAACGTGCGCTCCTCCTGGCGGTAATCCCCTGTCGTCAGCATGGTATCCGCCGCCAGCACTGCCGCCAGCGTTACGCCCGGGAAATCCAGCCCGCGGGAGATCATCTGCGTGCCGATGAGAAAATCCGCTTCTCCTTTGCGGAAAGCCTGAAAAATCTCCTGATGCGCGTTCTTTTTGCGCGTGGTATCAAAATCCATCCGAAGCACCCGCGCGCGGGGAAAAATTCGGCGCACTTCCTCTTCAATGCGCTCGGTCCCTGCCCCGGAGAGCTTGTAAAAAGGCTCTCCGCAGTCCGGGCACTGCGCCTCCAGCGGGAACACTCTGCCGCAATAGTGGCAGTGCAGCTGCCCGTCGTTTTTGTGATATTTGAGGGGGACATCGCAATGCGAACACATGCGCGCGTGGCCGCAGGACGGGCAGATCACGCTGCTCGCATAACCCCGCCGGTTCAAAAATAAAATGCCCTGCTCGCCCTTCTCCAAAACCTCTGCCATCTCTCTTTGAAGCGCCAGGCTCAGCATTCCCCGGTTGCCGCGCAAAAACTCCTTCTTCATATCCACCAGCATGATGGGCGGCATCTTGCGCCCCGCCACCCGGTGCGGCAGCTCCACCAGCTGATAGATGCCCAGCTCTGTCTTGGCGTAATCCTCGATGAGCGGCGTCGCGCTGGCCAGAACGACGCTAGCCTGGCTAATCGCCGCCCGCATTTTGGCAATGTCCGCCGCATGATAGGGCGGGAAATTTTCGGCTTTATAGCTTGCCTCGTGCTCCTCGTCCAAAATGATGAGCCCCAAGTTCTCTGCCGGCATGAAAACCGCAGAACGCGCGCCAAGGATGATATGTGCCTGCCCCTGGCGCAGCCGCCTCCACTCGTCGAACCGCTCGCCGTCCGAAAGCCCGCTGTGAAAAACCGCGATCTCTCCCGGAAAATTTCGCGAAAACTCGCCCAGCATTTGGGGCGTTAGTGCAATTTCCGGCACCAGAACGATGGCCGATTTCCCAAGCTCCAGCGCGCGGCGCACGCAGGCGATATAGACCTCTGTCTTCCCGCTCCCGGTTACGCCATGCAGCAAAAATACCTGTTTATCGCCCTGCTCTACCGCACGGCTAATCTGCTCTGCCGCCGCTTTCTGCTCCGGATTTAGCTCGATCTTCTTTTCCTGCGCCGCGATCTCCGCATAAGGCTCCCGGTATTCCTGCTCCTCCTGGATAGCAACCGCACCGCTGTCCCGCAGATAGCGGACGGAGGGCGCATCCAGCAGTGCCGTCGGCATTTTGCCGCTCTCTTTCAGCTTGCAAATGGTTTTGAGCCTGTTTTTTGCCCGGACGACACCCTCTTTTGTATAGCACTTTTTCTCCTCTTCAGCCAATTTTTCCCGGCTCACAACTTCGGCGACCCGGATGAGTTTTGGGCGAATCCGCTCGCCCCGCAGTTTTGCCGGAAACATCAGCCGCAGGCAGAAGGCCATCGTCGCATGGTATTTGGCGCACATATACTTGGCCAGCAGAATCTGATCCTGCGTTACAACCGGCTGTTCGTCGATAACGCGCTGCACTGCCCGGATCTTTTCCGGGCTTAGCGCAGTCTCCTGCTTGACGGCCAGCACAATCCCCTCTACCTGCGTTCTGCCAAAAGGCGCTAAAATCCTGCTACCGGCCTGCGCCTCCATTCCTTCCGGCAGTTCATAATCAAATATTTTATCGACACTGCTATGCGCAACGTCTACGATCACTTCCACATATCGCTTTTCCATAGCCTTATTATAGCATAGCGCCTGTCATTTCCCAAGCGCTCTGTTTTCAATATAAAAAAAGCGCCAGAGTGCTTCTCTGGCCGCTTTTCTCTAGGAATGCGCCTGCATGAGCGCCATCGCTTCGGACAAAATGAGATCGGCGATCTCTTTTTTGGGCGCCAGCGGCAGTTCCTTCCGGCTGCCATCCGCAAAATACAGCGTCATGGCGTTATTTTCGCTCCCAAAGCCAATATCGCTCCGGGAAATATCGTTGGCCGCAATCAGATCGAGGTTCTTGCTCTTTATTTTCGCCAGCGCGTTTTTTTCCAAATCTGCCGCTTCCGCCGCAAACCCCACCAGCACCTGGCCCTGCTTTTGCTGGCCGATGGCCTTCAAAATATCCGGCGTGCGCACCAGCTCCAGCGCGAAGTCCTCGCCTTTTTTCATCTTCCCCGAAAGCTTGTGCTTTGGCGTATAGTCTGCCACTGCCGCCGCTTTTACGACCAAATCCACCTCGGGCAATGCCTGCATGCACGCCTGGTACATATCCTGCGCGCTCACAGCCGGAATCACCCGAACATGCTCCGGCGCTGGGAGCGATGCGCCCGAAACCAGCGTAACCTGGGCGCCGCGCTCTGCCGCCGCCTCCGCCAGGGCATAACCCATCTTTCCAGAGGAGCGGTTGGTCAGATAGCGGACGTCGTCTATCTTTTCCCTGGTCGGCCCTGCCGTTACCAGAACACGCACGCCCTGCATATCCTTTTTTGCAGAGAGCGCGCGATCAAGATAGGCAAAAATCTCTTCCGGCTCCGCCATGCGCCCATCGCCTACATCGCCGCAGGCCAGCATTCCCGCCTGTGGGGAGATGAACGCGCATCCTCTCCCGGCAAGCTTTTGCATATTCTCCTGCACAGCCGGATGATGCAGCATGGCCGTATTCATGGCAGGGGCAAAAATCACCTTGCCCCGGGCCGCCAGAAGCAGCGTTGAGACAAAATCATCCGCAATGCCGTTTGCCGCTTTGCCGATGATATTCGCCGTGGCCGGAGCGACAACAACCAAATCCGCTTGCTTGGCCAGGGAGACGTGATCTACCTCATAGGGGGCCTCTCTGGAGAAAGTATCCGTGATCACCCGATTGGCTGAAAGCGTCTCAAAGGTCAGCGGAGTAATAAACTCGCAGGCATGCCTGGTCATGCAGACATGGACGTGCGCCCCGGCTTTTTTGAGCATGCTCGCCAGCGCCGCGGCCTTATATGCCGCGATCCCGCCGGTAACGCAAAGCGCGATATGCTTATTTTTCATCGTTGTGGCGGACATAGGTGATCTTATCGGCATAGACCTCGTCGATCGCCTGGGAGACGGGGTTGGGATCCGCCTGCTCGGTCAGCGTCTCGGCCCCATCGATAATCTGGCGGGCCCGCTTGGCGACTTCGACTACCAGCGTATAGCGGCAATCCACTTTTTCCAGCGTCTTATCCAAATCGTATTTCTGAATCATCTTTTTTCTCCTCGCCTGCTTTACTGCTTATTGTGCTCTTCTACGATGATCTCGTTCAGTTCTTCCACCGCCTGATCGAGATCGTCGTTTACAACCTGATAGTTATACTTATCTGCCAGCTTCATCTCGCTGGCCGCCCGGGAAAAACGCTTTTCGATGGCTTCGGGCGTCTCGGTTTTTCTGCCCTCCAGGCGCTGGCGCAGCACCTCCATGCTGGGCGGCGCGATAAAGACCAGAATCGCCCCCGGGGCCTTATTGCGCACATTGATCGCCCCCTGAACGTCGATCTCCAAAATGACGTCTCTGCCCTGCTGGAGCTTCTCCCGCACGGCTGTCGCCGGAGTGCCGTAGTAATTATCAAAGACTTTGGCATATTCCAAAAAGCCGTCTTCCTCGATCAGCTGCTCGAATTCCGAAACGCTCTTAAAGTAGTAATCCACGCCATCCTTCTCCTGGCCGCGGGGAGCGCGGGTCGTGCAGGAGACGCTCAGCGCGACGTTGTCGTTCTTTTGCAGGATGCGCGCGATCACCGTGTCTTTTCCCACGCCCGACGGGCCGGAAATGACAAAAAGTTTTCCTTCTTTTCTCATCTATTCCTCCAAAGCGCCGCCTGCGGAAACCCGGGCAGCAATGGTCTCAGGCTGCAAAGCCGAAAGCACAAGATAGTTCCCATCCGTTACAATCACGGCCCGCGTTCTTCTGCCGCAGGTGCCGTCGATCAGCTGGCCGCTGGCCTTGGCCTCCTGCACCATCCGCTTGACGGGCGCGGCCTCCGGGCCGACGATGGCCAGCACTCTCGTGATGTTCACAATATTTCCAAAGCCGATATTTACCATATTCATCGCGCTGCCCTCACTCGAGATTCTGGACTTGCTCGCGGATTTTTTCCACTTCCGCCTTTGCCGCCAGCACGCCTTTTGTGATGGCCACATCCGAAGATTTGGAGCCTATCGTGTTAAACTCGCGGTTGAGCTCCTGAATGAGAAAATCCAGGTTCCGCCCAAGCGCCTCGTCCTTTGCCATCGTCTCCTTTAGCTGGGCGACATGGCTCTTGATGCGGACGATCTCTTCCGTTATGTTGGATTTATCCGTAAAATACAGGATCTCCGCCTGAAAGCGGTTCTCATCGATGGGCGTGCCCGCCAAAAATTCTTCCAGCTTGGCGCGCAGTTTCTCCCGGTATTCCTGGATGACGATTGGCTCCCGCTCCTCAATGCCCGCCAGAATGCCCAAAATCGTCTCCCCGCGCTCCAGCAGATCCGCCACCATGCGCTGGCCTTCCGCTTTTCTCGCCGCGTTCAAAACATCCAGCGCGGCTGCAAGCGCCTGGCCAAACAGCTCTTTTAACAGCGCTTCATCCTCCTGCGCTTCCTCAACCGTCAGCACGCCGTCCATGCGCATCAGGCTCTCCAGCGGCAGCTGCTGCTCCATGCCCACAGCGCCGGCAATCTCTGCGGCCGCCTGGGCATATTTTTTGGCCAAGGCCAGATCCGCGCGGATTTCTCCCACGGCATCCGAGGTGTTTTTATAATTGACGAACACTTCTACTCTGCCCCGGGCAAGCCGCTTTTTTATCTCGCTTCTGGCGTATTCTTCCAGCGGCAGCAAAACCCGCGGCGTGCGCAAATTGATATCGAGATACCGGTGGTTGACGGTTTTGATCTCGATTGTGATGCGCCTGCCATCCTTCTCCGCTTCGCCTCTGCCAAAGCCAGTCATGCTGTTCATACAGTTTTCCTCATTTCTTTGCTGCTTAGGCCATAAAACCTTAGCAAATAATTATAGCATATCCCGCTCTAATTTCCAAGCCCCTGGCCGCTGGTGATTTTATAAAGCTCGTCCTGCTGGGGCGGCAGAATGGGCGCTCCATTCTCATCGGTAATGCCCTTTTCCTGCGTAAATACGCCGATAACCTTTGCGGCAATTCCCGCTTGCTCCAAAGCCCGCAAGAGCGGCGCGGGATCTCCCGGCTGAACGATCAAAAGGCTTCCGCTGGAGATCAGCCGGTAAGGGTTGAGCGCCAGATGTGCGCACACCTTCTGCGCGACCGGGTGCACCGGGATGCTCTGCACATCCAGCCGCAAGCCCAGCCCTGCCGCATCAGCCAGCTCATAGGAGGCGCCTAAAATCCCGCCCTCTGTCACATCGTGCATGGCGCTGGCGCCCAGCTTTTCGCCGATTTTAGCCTCTGCGACGACGGAGATCTGCCCCCCCATCTGCTCCAGCAGAGCCCGATCTTTTTCCTCCAAAACCTCCGCAACCTTTTCCGGAAAATCCGCGCAGAGAATCATCGCCCCTTCCATGCCCGCCTGCTTGGTCATGATCAGATGATCCCCCGGCCGGATATTCTTGCCGCGCAGTACACGCCCTGCCTTTCCCAGCACGACGGTCGAGAGGACAATGCGGTTTACGGCATCCGTAATCTCGGTGTGCCCGCCGACAATATCGATATTCAGCCGCCCGGCCTGGGTGCAAAGTGCGTCGGTAACGCGCTCCAGCTGCTCCATCGTGGCCGAGGGCGGGATGAGCATGGTAACCAGCATGGCAACAGGCTCGCCGCCTGCCGCCGAGACATCGTTGGCCGAGATATGCACGGCAAGGCTGCCCGCATCCTCCGACGCGCCGGTGATGGGATCCGTCGAGATGACGCAGAGGTTGTCCGCAAAATCCAGCACGGCGCAGTCCTCGCCAATTCCCGCGCCCAGCACAACCTCCCTGCGCCCGACTTTCAGCTTATCGATCACAAGCGCCTGCAACTGTTCATTTGTCAATTTCCCGATTTTCACGTTTGCCTCACGAAAGAAGCGCTAAGAAAGCTTCTTCATCTAAAATTTCTATGCCAAGGCTCTGGGCTTTTGCGAGCTTGGAGCCGGCTTTCTCCCCTGCCACGAGCAGATGCGTGTTTTTCCCGACGGCAGATTGCAAGATGCCGCCTCTTTTTTCTATCTGCTCCCCAGCCTCTTTTCTCGTCATAGAGGCCAGCGTTCCCGTCACGACGACATTTTTTCCCGCAAAAATGCCTTCCTTTTTCTCATATGCCTTGGGCTTCATGCCGCAGTCCCAGAGTTTTTGCAGCGTTTTCTGCACCTGCTGGCTGGCAAAAAAGTCCAAAATAGACTGCGCCACAATCTCGCCAATATCCCGGATGCCAACCAGCTCTTCCAGGCTGGCCGCCGCGATGGCCTCAAAGCTGCCAAATGCCTCTGCCAGATCCTTGGCCGTCTTTTTGCCGACGTTGTTGATGCCCAGCGCGTAGACAAAGTTTGCCAGCCCCGGGGTCTTGCTGCCCTCTATGGCAGAAAAAATATTCTCAGCCTTTTTTTGCTGAATGCCGGGCAGTTCCAGCAGCTGCTCTTTTGTAATTTGATAGAGATCGCCAATATCCTGCACCAGCCCATGCTCGAAAAGCAGTTCGGCTGTTTTTTCTGAAATACTCTCCAGATTCATGGCGTCTCTGGAGACAAAATGCGCCATTCTCGCAACCAGCTGCGGCTTGCAGGAGAGCGTATTGGGGCAGAACAAATTTGGGCCGACCTGCTCCAAATCACTGCCGCAGGCAGGGCAGCGCTGAGGTGCATCCGCATAGACGCCCTCTTCTCCCGGAACAGCCCCCAGAATTTCCGGAATCACATCGTTGCTGCGCCGGACGAATACCCTGCACCCAACGGTTACTCTCTTTCTCAAAATATCTTCCAGGTTATTGAGCGTCGCCCGGCGCACGCTCGCGCCCGCGATCTGCACTTCCTCCAGCTGTGCAATAGGCGTCAGCTTGCCCGTCCGCCCAAGCTCCCAGAGAATATCCAGAACCTTCGTCGTCACTTCTTCGGCGGCGAATTTATATGCAATGGCCCAGCGCGGGAATTTTTCTGTATACCCGAGCTGCTCCCGCAGCGCAAAATCCTTGATTTTGATGACCATCCCATCGATGAGAAAATCCAGGTTCTCCCGGTTCTCTCCGGCCTCCTCGATGCCGCTGATAAGGGCATCAACTGAGCGGTAAACCCGCTCGAACTCGCTCACCTTAAACTTATTCTCTTTGAGAAATGCGATCATCTGCGTGTGATCTTCAAAATCTCTCCCTTCGATATAGCCGACGTTATAGAAATAGGCATCCAGCTTGCGCGAAGCCGTTACGGTCGTATCCAGGTTGCGCAATGCGCCTGCGCAGGCGTTGCGCGCATTCTTGAGCGGCTCTTTGGCCGTTTTGTTATAAGCCTCCAGATCCGAGAGGTGCATGATGGCCTCTCCCTGCACTTCCATCCGTCCCTGAAAAGGAATGGTAAGCGGAATCGAACGAATGGTCAGCGCCTGCTCATAGATCTCCTCTCCCGTTACACCGTCTCCGCGGGTTGCCGCTCCGATGAGCCTGCCGCCCTCGTAAGTTAGGTTAATCGTGAGGCCGTCGAATTTATATTCCAGCGTATATTCCGCCGCAGGCCCGGCGATTTTCTCATTGCGCTTCTCCCAGGCGCGGATCTCCTCGATGGTTTTTGCCTTATCCAGGCTATAAAGCGGCGCAAGATGCGTGTGCTTCTCAAAGCCTTCGAGCACCGGGCCGCCGACTCTTTTGGTCGGGGAATCGGGCAGGACGACTCCCTGCTCCTTCTCCATCAAAAGCAGGCGATCGTATAGCGCATCGTATTCGCTGTCGCTGATGCGCGGGTTATCCAGCACATAGTAGTCGTATGCATATTCATTGAGCTGCGAGACGAGCTGCTGCATTTCCTGCATGACAAGCCTTCCTATCTGACAATTTTCAGCGGGGCAAAGCTCAAAAACAGTTTGCGCTCTGCGTCTGCAAAAGAGACGACCGCAACCTTCTGATCTCCCTCGCCCATAATAGACTTAATTTTCCCCTGGCCAAATTTTTTATGCTCTACTACCATGCCCGGCGCGAAATCGCCCGCGGCTTCCTGCGCCTGCGGCTTAAATTCGGCCTTCTTTTGGAAGAAAATCGGCTTAGGCGATGCCGCCGGCGCCTTTTCCCGGCGCGGCATCCGGGAGACGGGCGTCAGTTCCTCCATCATCTCTTTGGGGATATCCATCAAAAACCGCGACGGGTAGTTCTCGCTCTGGCCGGAATAGAGGTTTCGCGTCATGCAGTTGGTAAAATACAGGGTGTTTTTCGCCCGGGTAATGCCGACATAGCAGAGCCGGCGCTCCTCATCCAGCTTTCCGCTGTCCACAGAGCGCTTGGAGGGAAAGAGGTTTTCCTCCATCCCAACCAGAAACACCGTATCGAACTCCAGCCCTTTCGCGCTGTGCATGGTCATCAGCGTAACGCTGCCTTCCTCCGAAACCGTATCTGCATCGCTGATGAGCGAAACCGAGGAGAGGAATCCTTCCAGAGTCGGCTCCTCATTCTCTTTTTCATAGGTATAGGCGGAGTTGATGAATTCCTCGACGTTTTCTATCTTGGTCTGCCCCTCGATGCTCTCGTCTTCCATCAGCATATCCCGGTATCCAGACGCCGCAAACACCGCCTCCACGATCTCTCCCACGCCTTTTTCCTCGCAGGAGGCGCGGATCTTGTCCACCGTTTCCAAAAAAGAAGCGAACTTCGATCGGCCGCCGCTCATAAACTCATCCGCCCGCTCCATCGCTTCCAGAAGCGAGAGCTCATGCGCCGCGGCAAACCCCCGCAGTTTTTGCAGGGAGACATCGCCAATGCCCCGCCTTGGGACGTTGACAATGCGCGCCAGCGCCGTATCCGCCATCGGGTTTTCATAGACCGTCAGATACGCCACCATATCCTTGATTTCCTTACGGGCAAAAAAGCTCATGCCGCCAAAAATCTGGTATGGGATGCCGTAGATGCGCAGCTTTTCCTCCAGCACGCGGGACTGCGTATGCGTGCGGTAAAGCACGGCAAAATCTGTATAGTTCTTGCCCTGGCTGACCAGGCTGCTAATCTCTCTGGCAACAAACTCTGCCTCGGCATATTCGTTTGGCGCCGTATAGACCTTGGGCAGCGCCCCGGTTTTTCTGGCAGACCACAGCGTTTTTTGCTTGCGCTCCTCCGCCTTTTGGATCACCGCATTGGCGGCATCGAGTATTTTCGCATGAGAGCGGTAGTTCTGCTCCAGCTTGATGACCTGAGTATTCTGGTAATCCCTCTCAAAATCCAGGATGTTGCGGATATCCGCGCCGCGCCAGGCATAGATGCTCTGATCATCGTCGCCCACGACAAAAAGGTTCTTATATTTATCCGCCAGAATATGCACCAGCTCATACTGCACGCTGTTGGTATCCTGATACTCATCCACCATGATATAGCGGAAACGGTTCTGATAATATTCCCGGGCAGTCTCGCTCTCCCGCAGAACGCGCAGCATATTCAGCAGCAGATCGTCGAAATCCATGGCGTTCTCCCGCCGCAGCCGATCGCAGTATTCCCGATAGATGGATGGCAGGGCCTGCATGGACTGATCTGCCTGCATGGCTTGCCCGGCATAATCTTCTGGCGTCATCTTGGCTTCATTATTTTTGATATTGCTGATATGCGAAAGCACGCGCCGGGCGTGCTTGACGTCCATACCCTTGGCCTCCAGCACGCGCTTGACCACCGTGATGCAGTCGTCCGTATCGTAAATAGAGAAATTGCGCTCATAGCCGATCTTGTCCGCATCAAAGCGCAGAAACTTTGCGCACATGGAGTGGAACGTCGAGATCGCCATGCGGCTGACGTCGAAATCCACCAGCGCAGAGATGCGCTCCTTCATCTCGTTTGCCGCTTTATTCGTAAAAGTTATCGCCAAAATAGAAAAAGGGTCTACCCCTTTTTCATTCACCAAATAAGCAACCCGGTTGGTCAGCACGCTGGTCTTTCCAGAGCCAGCGCCCGCGAGCACAAGCACAGGCCCTTCCGTCGCCCGGACAGCCCTTTGCTGCACTTCGCTCAAAAAGCTCAAATCCATTCTTCTCTCCTAGCAGCCATCTTTTTCAAGCGTTATTTCTCTCTGCGCTCCAGCACAAGCCGGTATCCGCCTGCCCCATAATGCAGGCATTTATTGACGCGGCTCACTGTGGCAGTGCTGGCGCCGGTTTTCTCGGCAACTGCGTTGCAGGTCTGCTTTTCATAGAGCATCCCCGCCACTTTCAGCCGCTGCACCGCCGCGCTGATCTCGGAGATGGTAAAAAGATCTTCAAAGAAAGCGGCGCATTCTTCCCGGCTCTGAAGCGAGAGGATGGCGTCATAAAGATTGTTGTAATCCTGCGTACTGCCCTTTTGCATGATAGCGCTCCTTTTATTGTGATATAGTTTATTCTATCATAATTTTGCGCTCCTGCAAATCATCTTTTATCAGATTACGATGCTAACAGAAGAAGCCGAGACTTCATAGGCCGTGCGCGTTATTTTTTCGCCCCCGGGCAGGCACTTTTCATACTCCCTGCTCTGGAACCGGCCCTCAATCCTCATTTTCTGGCCTACCTGAAGGTTCTTGGCAAACCTGGCGTTCTTCCCCCACGCAATCACGGGGATATAGTCGGATTTTTTGAATGAGCGGTTGACAGCCAGCAGCATATCCGTGATCTCCCGCCCAAAGGGCGTCACCCGGTATACAGGCGGCTTGCACAAAAATCCCTCCAGAAATACAAAGTTCTGCCGCCTTGGGCAAAGCGAATCCAGCTCATCCTGCAAGTTTTGGGCAAAGAAACGGATATGCAGATGGTTGATGCTCTTCTCTGCCTGATTATAGGAGCGCAGCTGGCCCCGCAGGCCAAACGGTGCTTCCCCTTCGGGGACGGCAGAGAGCAGCGAAGCCGAAATGATGGTGGGCAGAATATCCATATGCCCGGAAAGCCGGGGAACGCCAAACCTCATCTGAAAAAACTGCTCATCGTAAGTGGAATGGCTATAAACCGGCTCTTCCAGTATGCGCCCGAACAACTGTGCCTCATTGGTCTCACAAATTTTCATATGTGCCTCTCTTTCCTTATGCATGAACGGGCGACTGCGTGGGCACAGCGACGCCACTGCTATTTACGGTATAGTCCTCTCCCAGCAAGCCCGAAACCGTCTCGAACCGATAGCCCAGGCTCTTTAGGCGCGCGATCACTTCCTCGATGGCCGGCGCCGTATTCGGGCTGTTGTTTTGAAATATGAGAATATCCCCCGGCTTCACCTGCTCCACAATGCGGTTTGCGATCTCCTCTGCATTTTGCTCCGCCTCGCCCATTGCCACGCTGTATCCAACCGGAATCAGCTCAACTTCCCTGAGCGCCTGATAGGTGGATTCATTGCAGCAGTCATAGGGCACGCGGATGAAACTGCTGTGCACACCCAGCTCATTTAAGGCCTGCTGCGCCTTTTTTGCATCCTCACAAATCGCCTCTTTGGAAAGGCCGTCATAGTGCTCATGCGCATAGGAGTGGCTGATGAGCTCCATATCGGCATCCGCGATGGCTCTGGCGGCATCCGGATATTCCCTCGCCCAGATTCCCATGACGGCAAACGTCGCCGGGACGCCCTTTTTGTCTAACACCTCTAGAATCTGCTGGGTATAATCCTCTTGCCCAAATGCAGTATCGATGGTAATGGCGATGCACTTCTCTTCTGTTTTGACGCTTTTGATCTGATACTGCGTTTTGTTTGAGAAGAACACCGGCGATGCGGGCATCGTCCCTGCGCAAACGAGCGCAGCCGCCAAAACTACAGCGACGATTGCCCCGCGCCACAGCCATTTTTTCCTGATTAAAAAAACACGCATAGTTTCTCACCCCATTCATTCTATGCGTGCAAGTGCCCAGCTATGAAAATACAAAATGAAATCTTCTTTCATCTATCTCACCATCTCGCCAAGCCCTCCTGTTCTTTCATAATAAAAAAGCTCCCTGCAATTTGCAGGGAGCCTTGTTTTTCGCTCTTAACTTGGATTAAGCATCCAGCAGCTGGAGCTCTTTGAGGATTGCGCGAGTTGTCTCGTCGTTCTCCATGGTGTCCTTGTCAACGATAGCGGAACCGCTGTCGATGAATTCCGGAACTTCCTCGCCGAGGGCAGCCTTGTAAGCCGTCATCGTGCCCGTGTAGCCCATGTTGAACGGGTTCTGCGTTACAACAGCAGCAACCGTGCCGTCCTTGATGTACTCAAGGGAGACAGGCGTGATGTCGATAGCAACGATCTTGACATCGCCGACTCTGCCAGCTTCCTGAACCGCGGAAAGAACCGGAGCCAGGTTGCTCTCGCAGCCAGTGATGAAGCCGCCAAAGTCCTTCTGAGCCGTCAGCGTGTCGCGAGCGAACGTCAGGTCAGCATCGACAACGCTGTAGGTGAAGAACAATTTGTAGAGTTCCATATCGGGGTAGTTTGCCTCGATATACTCCTGAGCGCCCCAGGAGCGCTGGCCGTTGGTGATAACGCCATCGTTCCAGTTAACAACTGCCCAAGTGCCTTTGCCGCCCATGGCTTTGCCCAGGGCTTCGCCAGCCAGCAGGCCCAGCTTGTGGTTATCCGAAGAAACCAGGCAGACCGGCCAATCAGACTCAGCCGAGCAGTCGAACAGAACAACAGGAATGTTCTTCTCTTCGCAGCGGGGCATTACGCCGCCAACAGATGCAGCATCTGCCGGAGCAACAGCGATCGCATCGACATCTCTAGCAACAGCAGCCTCGATCATCTCGATCTGCGCCTGCAGGTTGGTGGAGTCGTCCGGGCCGTTGAAGGTGCACTTTACGCCAACTTCAGCCAGCTCGTCGATAGCCTTGTCAACGCCTCTCATAACGTCGGACCAGAAGGAGCCGTTGTAGGACTGCAGAATAACTGCAACCTCGCTCACTTCGCCGTCGCCAGCTGCAGCGCTTTCGCCAGGATTAACAGCGGGGCTATTATCCGGCTTGTCCTCTCCGCCTTTGGAGCAGGAGACGAACAGCATCGCAACCAGAAGAAGCGCGAATACGATGGAAATAGTTTTTTTCATCTTTTCCTCCTTAAAATTTTCGTTGCTTTTCGCAACAAATTAAATATTACCAGAGCGTAACACAAAAACCGCTCTTGTAAACTCTCATCACATCCTTGGATCGTTGTAATCCTATCACGAGTTTTTTTCTTTGTCCAGCGGCATTTTATGGAGAAATTAAAGATGTATTATAATGTCTCTATCAAAAAAAGCGATAAAATCGCCGGAAAAGAAATTTAAATATTTTTAATATTTATTGTTCTTTTCTCTCGATTATTTACCGCTTTGAAATAAATTCTCATCTTTTTGCCAGAAACTTCAAGTTTCTTTTGCATTTTCCGGCTCTATTATGATGAAGTTATTCTTTTTTGAATCTCTCCTCCGAAAAATTCAGAGGAGAGATTTTTTGCTTTCCGGCTTAAGCGTCCAGCAGGTTGAGGTCTTTGAGGATTGCGCGGGTCTCTTCGTTATTCTCCATGGAATCCTTGTCAACGATAGCGCTGCCGCTGTCGATGAATTCCGGAAGCTCCTCGCCCATTGCAGCCTTATAAGCCGAAACCGTGCCCGTGTAACCCATGTTGAACGGGTTCTGGGTGATAACAGCTGCCAGCGTGCCGTCTTTGACATACTCCAGGGAAACCGGCGTGATGTCGATGGCGACGATCTTGATCTCCCCTACTTTGCCAGCTTCCTGCGTCGCAGCGACGACCGGCGGCATGTAGCTCTCGCAGCCGGTGATGAAACCGCCGATATCCGACTGGCTGGTCAGCGTATCGCGGGCAAACGTCAGCTCAGCATCCACAACACCATAGGTGAAGAAGGATTTGTAGCACTCCATATCCGGATAGTTCTGCTCGATATACTCCTGAGCACCCTGAGAGCGCTGGCCATTGGTGATGATACCATCGTTCCAGTTGACAATCGCATATTTGCCTTTGCCGCCCATTGCTTCCGCAAGAGCCTCGCCAGCCAGCGTGCCCAGCTTGTAGTTATCCGAGGAGACCAGGCAAACCGGCCAGTCGGATTCAGCCGAGCAGTCGAACAGGACGACCGGGATGTTCTTCTCTTCGCAGCGGGGCATTACGCCGCCAACAGCAGCAGCATCCTGAGGCGCAACCGCAATCGCATCTACATCGCGGGCAATTGCAGCTTCGAGCATCTCAATCTGTGCCTGCAGGTTGGTGGGATCGTCCGGGCCGTTAAAGGTAACATTGACACCCTCAGCGCCAAGCTCGTCCATAGCCTTCTCAATGCCTCTCATGACATCGGACCAGAAAGAGCCGTTGTAGGACTGCAGAATAACTGCAATCTCGCCCACTTCCCCATTGGCAGCGCTTTCGCCGGGCGCAGAAGCGCTGGCATCCGGCTTCTCATCCCCGCCATTGGAGCAGGAGACGAACAGCATCGCAACCAAAAGAAGAGCAAATACGATGGAAATTGTTCTTTTCATCTTTTCCTCCTTAAAATTTACTGGCAGAGCCAGTTGATGACAAATATTAAGTAAACGAAATATTTTGTTATCATCCGCAACATTTGTCATTTTAACAGAACAATCTCCATATGTCTACACAATTTTTATTTATGTGAAGAAATGTATCATAACGTCTCTTTCAAATTTTCTGAATAGCAAGCACTTTTTGTCGAAATAATTTATTTATATTTTTGTAATATATTTAATAATTCAGAAATACTCTTTTGTTCTATTCCCTATTTCAATTCTAAACTTTTGCCATAAAAAAGGGCTCTTGGAATGAGAGCCCTTTTTCATCCTTCTTTATACATCCAGCAGATTCAGTTCTTTTAGAATCGCACGAGTCTCTTCATTGTTCTCCATGGTCTCGTTATCAACGATAGCAGAGCCGCTGTCGATGAATTCCGGAACTTCCTCGCCGAGGGCAGCCTTGTAAGCCGTCATCGTGCCCGTGTAGCCCATGTTGAACGGGTTCTGCGTTACAACTGCTGCCAGCGTGCCGTCTTTGATATACTCAAGAGAAACGGGTGTGATATCAATGGCAACAAGTTTCACATCACCGACTCTGCCAGATTCCTGGACGGCCGAAAGAACGTTCGCAAGGTCTCCCTCTGTTCCAACCATGAAACCGCCGATGTCTTTGCGCGCTGTCAGCGTATCACGGGTAAAGGTAATTGCAGCATCAGGCATATTATAGGTAAAGAACAGCTGGTAGCATTCCATATCCGGATAATGCTCTTTGATGTAGTCCTCACAGCCGAAAGAGCGCTGGCCATTGGTGATGACTGCATCGCTCCAGTTGACCGCTGCCCAAAGGCCTTTGCCTCCCATGGCTTTGCCGAGCGCTTCGCCAGCCAGCAGGCCCAGCTTGTAGTTATCCGAAGAAACCAGGCAGACCGGCCAATCGGAATCAGCCGAGCAGTCGAACAGAACAACAGGAATGTCCTTCTCCTGGCAGATGCCCATTGCGCCGCCAACAGCTGCGGAGTCAGCAGGTGCGACAGCCAGAGCGTCGACGTCTCTCGCAACAGCAGCCTCGATCATCTCGATCTGCGCCTGCAGGTTGGTGGAGTCGTCCGGGCCGTTGAACGTGCATTTAACGCCTTTTTCAGCCAGCTCGTCGATAGCCTTGTCAACGCCTCTCATAACGTCGGACCAGAAGGAGCCGTTGTATGTCTGCAAAACCACCGCAATCTCGCCTACCTCTTTATCGCCGTCTTCAGTACCGGAAGTCTCACCAGGCCCGACGATGGAGCTGGGACCCTCGGTTTTTTCTTCGCCGCCCTTAGCGCAGGAAACGAACAGCATCGCGACCAAAAGCAGTGCGAATACAATAGAAATCGTTTTTTTCATTTTTTCCTCCATGTTCACTTGGGCGCCTCTTGTATGTACTTTAGAATATCACGTTCCCACCAGGCAGTAAACGGCTTTTTCCTGCGAAAAACTTGCTTTTTCTGAACCAATTAAAAATTGCTTCCGCTTTCCCATGCAAGGCCCAGCTTAGCATAATCCTATCAATAAAAAAGGAGCAGCCTGCTGGCGCTCCTTTTATGATGATTCTTTTTATTCCGCAGGCGCTGGCTCCTGCGAAGCCGGCTCGTTAGGCTCCTGCGGCGGCAGATACGTCGGCATCTGAACGGAGGAGAGATCGATAATCCCCCCGGTCTTGCCCTGTTTTTCCAGCTCCTTTAAGATATTTTGCAGCCAGGCTAGCTTCTCCTCTATCTGATCCGCCTGCCCAAAAATAACCTGCATTCCATTGGAAAGCCCTAGCGTGATGCTGTTGGTATCCGTCAGATCGACTTCACGCACCAAATCCGTCAGCTGGTAGGCCGTCGTATTTTCCAATAGGATGGTCATGATATTTTGTTTAAAGGTGTCGTCCGTGCGGATTTTGGCCCCCAGGGCAAACTCCGTTACGTTGATTCCGCGGATCACCGGCAGATGCTGCGGCTGTTCGCTGCTCTCCACATGCCCTAAAATGATGCCGGAGTAATCTGTGATGACATACGTTCCCATAAATTCAAAACATGCCGCCTCTTTGCGCTCGGAAACGACGAGCGTAATCTTATTGGGGAAGGCATATTCGATATTCTGGAGCACCAGATGGGGATCCTGCGCAATGCCCGCGGCGGCCGCCCGCTTGTCCACCCGGAAGATATGCGTCCCCGAGCGAATGCCTGAAAGCGCAATGACATAGGGCGCATCGAAAGACTCTGCCCCGCGCACCTCAATTTCATCTGCGCGGATAAACTGATAGCCCAGAAAGCCCACGATGCCGATCAGCACAATCATGCTGATCAAAAGCGCGGCGGCTTTCTTGCTGTGGCGCTTGCGCGGAGCCGGCTCCTTCATTGCCGCCGGAAGATAGGAAATATTTTCCCGCGTCGTCAGCTGATGCGGGCGCTTTTTGCGGCTCTGCTCCGGCTTCTTTGGCTGGCGCGCTGCGGTTTGCCCGGGTTTGGGCGTTTTTTGCGGCGGAACCGACTTTCTTTTTACAGCAGGAGTTTCCTTGATCACGCTGCTCTTCTGCGCCTGTTTTTTGGGTTTTTGTGGCTTGGCAGCAGGCTTCTCGGCCCTCTGCCGCGGCTTTTCCCTGGCCGGCTTTTGCGCCGCGGCAGCCGCCGGCTCCGGGCGCGCGGCACTCGTATTTGCATACGCCAAAGAAGCCTCCTTTTGGGGCTTCTCCAGCGCCTCCCGCTCGGTTTCTCCAATCTTTCTGCCATAACGGAGGCTATTTTTCGGCTTTGCTTTCTGCTTCTCCGCTGTAATCAGCTCCTGGAAGCTTTTCAACTCTTCTTGTTTCGCCATAGAATCCTCGTTTAACGCCTTTCAAATATTATACTATACCCTTCTGCAAAAGCCAAGCATCAAAGCGCTTTCCCGCAAAAAAGTAAAACAGTTGTAAAAAAATATAGAAATGAAGTATAATAGGTATATCTTTGTTTTCAGCAAGCAGTATGGAGGAAGTTCATGTCTACATCATATACAGTGGATGATATTCAAGTCTTGGAGGGCCTGGATGCCGTGCGCCGGCGGCCGGGCATGTACATCGGCTCTACCGGCCACCGCGGCTTGCATCATCTTCTTTGGGAAATTATCGATAACTCCATCGACGAAGCCGCCAACGGCTTTGCCGATACCATAACCATAACCTTAAATGAGGATCTGAGCGTTACCGTCGAGGATAACGGCCGCGGCATTCCCGTCGGCATTCACCCAGAGCTGCATATCTCGGGCGTGGAAGTCGTTTTTACGCAGCTGCACGCCGGCGGAAAGTTCAATAATGAAAGCTATTCCTTTTCCGGCGGCCTGCACGGCGTGGGCGCCAGCGTCGTCAACGCGCTTTCCAAATGGCTGAAAGTGGAAGTCTATTTCGGCGGAAAAATTTACGAACAGGAGTATGCGTCCGTCTTTGAAGGCGGCAAGCTGCATGCCGGAAAGCCGCAGTATGCCCTGCGCGAAGCCGGCGCGACCAATAAGCGCGGCACCAAAATCACCTATCTGGCGGATGCCACCGTATTCGATGATCTGAACCTGCATTTTGATCGCATCGCGCGGCGGCTCCGGGAGCTCGCCTTCCTGATTCGCGGCATTACCATCCATTTGGTGGACAAGCGCGAAGGAAAAAGCCGCAAGGTCTCCTTCAATTATTCCGGGGGCATTTCGGATTTTCTGCTGGATATGAACCAGGATAAAGAGGCCCTGCATCCCCTGCCCATCGTCATCGAGGGTGAGAAAAACGGCATCTGGGCCAGCGTCGCCATGCAGTATGTTTCAGGAGAGAGCGAAAGCATCTATTCCTACGTCAATAATATCCCCACGCCCGAGGGCGGCACGCATGAAACTGGCTTCAAAACGGCCATCACTAAGGTGATGAACGAATATATGAAGAACTCTTCTGCCGCGGCCAAAGAAAAAATCAGCTTTGAAGGCGAGGATTTCCGCGAAGGGCTGACTGCCATCCTCTCTCTGAAAATCAAAAATGTCCAGTTCGAGGGCCAGACAAAAACGCGGCTGGGCAATACAGAAGCCCGTACTGCCGTAGAAGGCATCGTCTCCGAGGGGCTGAGCGAATATTTCTCGGATCTCAGCAATACCGCCGTCTGTGCGCGCATCGCAGAAAAGGCCATCACTGCGGCCAAAGTGCGCGAAGCGGCCAAAAAAGCAAAGAAAATCGAGCGTGAGAAGAGCAAGGCAGATTCCGCCCCGCTGGTGGGCAAGCTCTCTGCCTGCACGGGCAAAATCGCGGAGAAAAACGAGCTGTTCATCGTCGAGGGCGACAGCGCCGGCGGCAATGCCAAAATGGGGCGCGACCGCCGCTTTCAGGCTATCCTGCCTCTGCGCGGGAAGCCGCTGAACGTCGAGAAAAAGCGCATTGAGCAGGTTCTGCAAAACGAGGAGTTCCGCTCTATCATCACAGCGCTGGGCGCCGGGTTTGATAAATCCTTCGATAAATCCAGCCTGAAATACCACAAGATCATCATTCTTGCCGATGCAGACCAGGACGGCGCCCATATCCGCGCCATTTTGCTGACTTTCTTCTTCCGCTACTACCGCAGCCTCATCGCGGATGGGCATGTCTATATCGCGCAGCCGCCGCTTTACAGCGTCAAAAAAGGCAAGCAGGTGGTTTGGGCGCATACAGAAAAGCAGCTGAATGAGGCAAAGGCGCGGCTGGGGCGCGGCGCGGAAGTCAAGCGCTATAAGGGCCTGGGCGAGATGAGCAAAGAGCAGCTTTGGGAGACGACGCTGGATCCGGAGGCGCGCGTGCTTGTGCAGGTTGGCCTGGAAGACGCCGCCTCCTGCGACCGCATCATCGCCACCCTCATGGGCGACAATGTCGAGCCCAGAAAGCAGTATATCAGCGAATACGCAAATTTCAATAAGCCTGATCGCTTCCAGGCCAACACCCAGGAAGCATAGCAAAGGAAAGACGAGACGATGAAAGAAGAGATTTTAAGCATTATACGCACACCCCTGGAAGACGTGATGCACGACAGCTTCATGCCCTATGCGGAATATGTCATTTTAGAGCGCGCCATTCCAAGAGTGGAGGATGGCCTCAAGCCGGTTCAGCGCCATATCCTTTTTGCCATGAACGAAATGCAGGTTTTCCCGGACGGCGGGCACAAGAAATGCGCGCGTATCGTCGGCGATACCATGGGAAAATACCATCCGCACGGCGATTCCAGCATCTATGAAGCCCTGGCGCGCATGGCGCAGGATTTCTCCATGAGCATGCCCCTCATCGACGGCCAGGGCAACTTCGGCTCTATCGACGGCGATGGCCCGGCGGCTATGCGCTATACCGAGGCGCGCATGGCACCTATCGCGCTGGAAATGCTGCGGGATATTAACAAAGATACCGTCCCCTTCCAGCTGAATTTCGACGACTCTCTCAAAGAGCCATCTGTTCTGCCCAGCCGTTTCCCCAATATCCTGGTCAACGGCGCAACGGGTATCGCAGTCGGCCTGGCGACCAACATTCCGCCGCACAACCTGAAGGAAGTGATCGACGGCGTCATTCTGCGCATCCAGCAGCCGGATTGCTCGCTGTCAGATGTGATGCGCCGCATCAAGGGGCCGGATTTTCCCACCGGCGGCGTAATCCTGGGCAAGGAAGGCATTCGGCAGGCTTATGAGACGGGCAAAGGCAAGATCACTCTGCGCGCCAAAACTGAGATTGAGCAGGTCCGCGGCGGCAAGACGCGCATCGTCATCACAGAGCTCCCCTACGAGATCCGCGAATCGGCCATGCTGCGCAAAATCCAGCAGCTGCGCACCACGCGCAAGGATCTCTTTGCCGGGATCAGCGATGTCCGCAGCGAGACCGACCGTACCGGCCTGCGCGCCGTCATCGAATTAAAGAGCGGCACCAATGCGGAAAAAGTGCTGGACTGCCTCTACAAATATTCGGATATGCAGATCAGCTACGGCATCAATATGGTCGCCATTGCGGATGGGCAGCCCAAGCTTTTGGGGCTTTTGGAGATTTTGGATTACTATATCAACTTTCAGCGCGATGTCGTTACCCGGCGCGTGCAGTTTGATAAGGAAGCGGCCGAGGAAAAGGAGCATAAGCTGGAGGGCCTCATCATTGCGGTAACCAACATCGATCTGGTCATCAAGATCATCCGCTCTTCCAGCAGTTCCAAGGAGGCTAAGGCCGGCCTGATGGAAAAGCTCCATATCACCGGCATTCAGGCGCAGGCGATTTTGGATCTGCGCTTGGCGCGCCTGACCCAGCTGGAAGTCATCACCCTGCGGGAGGAATACGAGAAAACCGTCGCGCTCCTAAACGAACTCCGCGCCATTCTGGCCTCGCAGGATCGGCTGGACGGCGTCATCATTCAGGAGCTTTCGGCTATCAGTTCCAAATATGCCGTCAAGCGTCGCACGCCCCTCTCTTCCGAGAGCGGCACCATCACGATTGATGAAGAGCATTTTAAAGTGGTCGAAGAGTGCGCCGTGATTTATACCAAGGGCGGCAATCTCAAGCGCATGAATAGGAAGGTACTGGCCCGGGGCGCAGAGGGCGGCGAGGCGACGGATCGCAATCTCCCGGCACAGATCATCGAGACAAACACAGAGGCAAAGCTCTGGCTGTTTACCAACCATGCAAACCTCTATTCTCTGGATGTCGAAAGTATCAAGGAAGCCAAGTATAAGGACGCCGGCAGCACCATCAATTCCCTGCTGGCGGGCATCGAGAAAGGCGAAAAAATCATCTCCGTCTCCTCTCCTGCGCAGGGCCGCCTGCTGACGGTAAGCAAGAGCGGCATGGTAAAATACACCGATTTCGCCGAACTGGAGAGCCGCAAACAGAAGATCATCGCCTGCGGTTTAAAGCCCAAGGATGAATTGCTGCTTGCCGAGGCGGATATCCCGTCTCTTCCCAATCTCCTGCTGATTACAAAGGCTGGCATGTCCATCTGTTTCTCCAAGGAGGAGATCAGCCTTCAGGGGAAAACAGGCAAGGGCGTTGGCGGCATCAAGCTGGCGGCGGACGACAGCATTATTTTCGCCGCTCAGACGGACGGCCAGGGCAACCTCGCCATTTTCAGCGAGCTCGGCTTTGCCAAGCAGAGCAAGCTTTCGGAGTATGAGGTGCAGGGTCGCAACGGTAAAGGCCTCAAAACTTTCCAGTGGGCAAAGGGCGGCACCAATGGCAGCTATCTCGTGGCCGCCGTATTGCTGACAAAGCCCGCCGCCTTTGAGGTAATTACCAATTCTGGGCAGGTCTACCCTCTCACTTCGGCCGAGCTTCCGTTAGAGGAGCGTTATTCCAAAGGCGCTCAGCTCGTTCCCGCCATGCTGGGAGATTTTGTGGCGGAAGTGCGAAGCTTCTAGGATATATGCAGTGAATGAAAAGAGCGGATGGCTTAAAACCATCCGCTCTTTTTACTATCCCTGGCATGGTTGCAGCTTGTGGCTGCTTGCTCCCACACTCATTCTCAATTCAAAGCTCGCGCTTTACACTTCCTTTAAATACATTGAAAACTGCATGAGTTCAATAAAAAGGGCGCGGTATCTATCCCCGCCCCTTTTCACTCCCTGCTATGCTTTTTATTAAAAATCACATACTTCTTTATACTATCAGCATCGCATCTCCAAAGCTAAAGAAGCGATACCGCTCTTGCACCGCCAGGCGATACAGGCCCAGCGCCTGCTCTTTTCCCATAAAAGCCGAAATGAGCATGAGCAGCGTGCTTTCTGGGAGATGGAAATTGGTAATCAGTGCATCCACGCATTTAAAGCGATAGCCCGGATAGATAAAAATCTCGGTATTGCCGCTCTGCTCTTTGATGCAGCCTTCCTCATCCGCTACGCTCTCCAGCGTCCGCACAGAAGTCGTCCCGACGGCGATAATCCGTCCGCCTCTCTTTCGCGTCTCGTTGATGCGCCGGGCGGAGTCTGCGGAGACGCTGTAATATTCGCTGTGCATCTTGTGGTTCTCCACGTTGTCTACCTTGACTGGGCGGAATGTCCCTAGGCCTACATGCAGTAAAACCGGGATAATATCGATGCCTTTTTGCCGGATTTTCTCCATCAGCTCGGGCGTAAAATGCAGGCCCGCAGTCGGCGCCGCGGCAGAGCCGTTTTCCTTGGCATAAACCGTCTGATAGCGCTGCCGATCTTCCAGCCGTTTTGTAATATAAGGCGGCAGTGGCATATTGCCATATCGCTCCAGCAAAGGCTCGAAAAGCCCTTCAAAATAGAACTTGACCTGCGTAACGCCGTCTTCCTTTTTCTCCAGAATTTCTGCCTGCAAATCCTCTGCAAACTCCACCCGATCGCCGATGCGCAGCTTCTTTCCCGGGCGCATAATGGCCTCCCAAGTATCCTTGGACAGCCGATTGAGCAGTAAAAACTCAACTTCTCTTCCCGTCCCCTGTTTTTTCCCATAGAGCCGGGCTGGGATTACCCGGGTATCATTTACCACAAGGGCGTCCCCGGGAGTTAAATAATCGATAATATCCCAGAAAACCTTATGCTCAACCGTCTCGTCCTGCCGGTGGTAAATCAAAAGGCGCGAGGAATCCCTGGGCTCAGCCGGCGTCTGCGCGATCAGCTCTTCGGGCAAATCGTAGTAAAAATCACTGGTGTTCATATGCTAAAACAGCCTCCCCTGGGTATCGTCTTTTTCCCGTTCCTTTGGCCTCTGGTACCCCAAATGCTGATAAGCCAAATCCGTAACAACCCGGCCCCTTGGCGTGCGCATTAAAAAGCCCAGCTGCATCAAATAGGGCTCATAGACATCCTCTATCGTCGCAGCCTCTTCTCCCGTCGCGGCCGCCAACGTTTCCAGCCCAACCGGCCTGCCGCCAAACATGGTGATCATCGTTTCCAGAACTTTGCGATCCACGCCATCCAGCCCCAGGCTGTCCACCTCCAGCATATCGAGGCCCCGATCCGCAACTTCCTTAGTGATGATGCCATCCGCCTGAATTTCTGCGAAATCCCGCACGCGGCGCAGCAGACGGTTTGCAATACGCGGCGTGCCCCGGCTGCGCCGGGCAATCTGCATGGCGCCGTCGTGCTCGATTTTGATTCCCATGATCGAGGCCGAGCGCTCGACGATAATATCCAGCTCCTCCGGCGTATACAGCTCCAGCCGGCAAATGACGCCAAATCGATCCCGCAGCGGCGAAGTCAACATTCCAGCTTTCGTCGTTGCGCCGACCAGCGTAAAGTGCGGCAAATCGATGCGCAGTGATTTTGCGCTTGGCCCCTGGCCGATGATGATATCCAGCGCATAATCCTCCATCGCCGGATAGAGCACCTCCTCCACGCTGGCATTCAGCCGGTGAATCTCATCGATAAAGAGCACGTCTCCCTCGCCCAGGTTGGTCAGCAGCGCCGCCAAATCCTTGGGGCGCTCGATGGCAGGGCCGGAAGTGATGCGCAGGTTCACATTCAGTTCGCTGGCGATGATATGCGAAAGCGTCGTCTTGCCCAGCCCCGGCGGGCCATAGAGCAGCACGTGATCCAGCGCCTCTCCCCTCGATCTGGCCGCCTCGATAAAAATGCGCATTCTCTCTTTTACTTTTTCCTGGCCGATATATTCCTCTAAAACCCTTGGGCGCAGGCTCACTTCCATCGGGGCTTCCGTTTCCTTGGAAAACCCGGATACAATGCGTCCTTCTGTATTTTCTTGTTCCAGCATATGCTCTCCCCTCTGCTCGTCTTTAGCCAATGCGCTTAATCGCCAGCAAAATGAGCTCTTCCGCCGTATCCGCCAAAGCCGATACCTCCGAAACCGCCTGCGCCGCCTCTGCTTTGCCATACCCCAGGCTGACCAGCGCAGCTACCGCGTCGCTGACGGCCGTGTTTGCCGGCGTTTCCTCACCGCCCACAGCGCCAATCGCATCCTGCGCCTTGATCTTATCCTTGAGCTCTAGCGCAATCCTTCCGGCAGTTTTCGGGCCAATCCCGCTCACTTTGGAAAACGCCTTGGAATCTGCCGAAAAAATGGCCGATGCGATCTCGGCCACCGTCATCTCGGATAAAATCGCCTTTCCAGCCTTAGGCCCAACGCCCGAGACGCCAATCAGCTTCTCGAACATCTCTTTTTCCGCCTCGCTGGGAAACCCATAAAGCGAAAGCTCTTCTTCGCGCACAATCAGCTGCGTGTACAGCGTCGTCTCCTCGCCCAGCTTGGCGTTTTGCAGAAAGCGCTCGGTAACGAACACTTTATAGCCCACACCACCGCATTCCAGAGCGACGTAATCTTTGCCTTTGAGGGCCAGCGCCCCGCGTATATAAGCATACATTCACTTTTCCCCCGTTAATCCCGAAAATATCGGTTGGATTTGCGGTAGTTCACCGTCTGCGCGTGGCAGATGGCGACGGCCACAGCGTCTGCCGCGTCATCTGGCTTTGGAATTTCCGCCAGGGAGAGAATGGTCTTGACCATCGTCTGAACCTGGTGCTTGTCTGCCCTGCCGTATCCCACTACCGCCTGCTTGACCTGCAAAGGCGTATATTCATATAGCGCCTTGTTCTTTTTATACGCCGCCATCAGGGAGACGCCCCGCGCCTGAGCGACGTCGATGGCCGTCTTGACATTTTTGGCGAAAAACAGCTCCTCAAAAGCCACGGCATCCGGCTCGAACCGCTCCATCAGCTGCGTCATGCTGTCAAAAATAATATCCAGCCGCTCGGGCAGCTTCATGCCGGCCGGCGTTAAAATCGCGCCGTAATCTATCAGCTTCATTCGAAAACCATCGTATTCAATGACGCCATAGCCAACGATGGCAATTCCCGGGTCTATCCCTAAAATAACCAATCTCTTTCCGCCTTTTCTATCGCTTTTTCTTTGCCCCTTCCGGCCGGCAAAGCTCCCATTCATTATACTATATTTTGCCCGGAAGGAACAGCCGTAAATTGCCTGGCAGTTCTACCTTTTTCCTATTATAGCATAAAACAAACCCGGTCAGCAGCCCTCTTCCGGCTGCCCAAATATGAACTTTTTCCACTCTCCTTGAATTTTCCATTGCGCCTTGTTAGAATAAGGTGAATAAATCAAAAAGGAGCCTGTTATGCAAGCACTCATGAATGCCATCGCCAGTTTTACCAGCGGCCATACCGTCGCCGTTTATCTCTTTATCTTTTTTGGCAAAATTTTAGAAGTTTCCATCTCTACTTTGCGCACGGTGCTCATCAACAAGGGAATGCGCCTGGTGGGTTGCATCATTGCCGCTTTGGAATATATCCTGTGGCTGTTCATCACGGCCTCTGTTCTGACGGGCTATCAGGAAGATCCGATGAAGGCCATCGCGCTGACGCTGGCATTTGCCCTTGGCAACTATATCGGCTCCTGGATGGATGAAAAACTGGCTCTGGGGCTTTGCTCTGTGGCAGTCTATCTGCCCAGCGGCGCGGAATCCCTGCAGCTTGCCTCTTTCCTGCGCGAAAAAGGCTTTGGGCTGACTGTGTTGGATGGCCAGGGCATCGACGGCGAGCAAAAATACGTCTTGCAGTTGACGCTCAAACGCAAGCGCACCAACGAGGCCATCGCGATCATCAACGACTTTACGCCAAACGCTTTTATCACTGTTGGCCAGGTTTCCTCCGTCAAAGGCGGGTATATCAAAGGCGCCGCTTCCAAGCTCCCTACCCTATTCGGACGGGGGCGCAATGCAGAGCGCGACAGCTAAATTCATCTGACAAAAAACGGGCAAAAGCCCGTTTTTTGTGCCCTCTTTTGTTTGACTTTCCTGCCCCAAAATGCTATCCTTATAGAAATATATGTTTTAATTATCATAAGGAGAAATTGTGAGTATGGCATACTATTTTAGTGAACCGTCGCGCACGTTTGGCGAGTATCTTCTCGTCCCCGGCCTGACTACTGCCGAGTGCATTCCTTCCAATGTCAGCTTAAAAACGCCGCTCTGTAAGTTCAAAAAAGGCGAAGAGCCAGAGCTCTCTCTCAACATACCGCTGGTTTCCGCTATCATGCAATCGGTATCCGACGATCGGATGGCCATTGCTTTGGCGCAGGAAGGCGGTCTTTCTTTTATTTATGGTTCGCAATCCATCCAAAGCGAGGCCGCAATGGTCGCCCGGGTCAAGGGCTATAAAGCCGGCTTTGTTACCAGCGATTCCAACCTTCGCCCGGATGATACGCTTGCAGATGTTTTGGCGCTCAAGCAAAAATCCGGCCATTCTACCATGCCCGTAACCGAGGACGGCACGCCAAACGGCAAATTGATGGGTCTTGTTACCAGCCGTGATTACCGCGTCAGCCGCATGTCTGCGGATACAAAAGTCTCCGAGTTTATGACCAAATTCGAAGATCTCATCTGTGCTCATGTCAGCACCTCTCTGAAAGTTGCCAACGATATCATCTGGGAGCATAAGCTCAATGCCCTCCCCCTTATCGATGATGATAATCATCTGGTTTATATGGTATTCCGCAAGGACTACGATACACATAAAGAAAACGCTCTGGAGCTGCTGGATACTTCCAAGCGCTATATGGTCGGCGCAGGCATCAATACCCGGGACTATGAAGAGCGCATTCCTGCTCTGATCGCTGCTGGCGCAGATGTGCTCTGCATCGATTCTTCCGAAGGCTATTCCGAATGGCAGCGCCGAGTTTTGGAATTTACGCGCCAAAATTATGGCGATAGCGTCAAAATCGGCGCGGGCAACGTCGTAGACAGCGAAGGCTTCCGCTATCTGGCAGAAGCTGGCGCAGATTTCATCAAAGTAGGTATTGGCGGCGGCTCTATCTGCATCACCAGAGAGCAAAAAGGTATCGGACGCGGACAAGCTACCGCCCTCATCGATGTGGTCAACGCTAGGAATGAGTATTTCAAAGAGACTGGCATCTACATCCCCATCTGCTCTGACGGCGGCATTGTGCACGATTATCACATGACGCTGGCTCTGGCGATGGGCGCCGACTTCCTGATGCTTGGCCGCTACTTCTCCAGATTCGATGAAAGCCCGACCAATAAGGTCAACATTAATGGAACTTATATGAAAGAGTACTGGGGCGAGGGCTCCAACCGTGCGCGCAACTGGCAAAGATACGACAGCGGCGAAAACACCGGCCTTTCTTTCGAAGAGGGCGTGGATTCCTACGTTCCCTATGCTGGCAGCCTCCGCAGCAATGTGCAGGCATCTTTGAGCAAAGTTCGTTCCACCATGTGCAATGTGGGCGCCATCACTATTGCACAGTTACAGGAGCGCGCTAAGATTACAGTCGTCTCCTCCACTTCCATCGTAGAAGGTGGGGCGCACGACGTTTTGCTCAAAAATAAAACAAATTAGCCTTTAATAGAAAAAAAGAGAAGCGTTTGCTTCTCTTTTTTATTGCCATCATAATCAATACATTGCTCTATTTTCAGACACTCTCTTCTCCCAGCGCATTTTTCCTTGGCCTGCTATTTTCATTTACTTAAAATATTAAGTTCCAGTCTATCCTATCAATCTTTGATGGCCATAAGAATTACACCGTTCCTCAGAACTTTTCCGCAACGCCCCCCCTATTACCTCTCATAGTAACTCATCTCTATCAAATGAATAGTGCGAGCCCTATGCCCGGGAAATAATCGATAATTGTCCGGAAAATGGCCTAATCCATACTTATAAAATACATTTTGAAGCGATTTCACTTCAAAATAATATAAAAGAGCAAGCACATTGTGCTTGCTCTTTATCATTCAGATTCGCTTGAAAGCGACTAGGACATTGCTTTCTCTCTTCTGATTCTATCGACGACAACCGAGATAATCAGGATAACACCTGTCAGAATCATCTGATAGTTGGTGTTAACGTTCATCAGGTTGAAGCCGTTCTGGAGCAGTGTCATCAGGATAGCACCGATAACTGCTGCGCTGATGGAACCATGACCACCAGCCATGGAGGTACCACCGAGAACCGTAGCAACAACGGCGTTTCCTTCGTAGCCAGCGCCAGCCGTCGGGTTACCGCTGTTAACACGAGCTGCATACAGAACACCTGCGATTGCAGCGAAGGTGCTGCCCAGCGTATAAGCCATGGTGCGGACAACCGGCAGGTTGATACCGGAAAGTCTAGCAGCCTCATCGTTGGAGCCGATAGCGAAGATGTGGCGGCCGAGAACTGTTTTCTTCAGAATGAAGGAAGCAATGAGGCCGAAGAAGATTGTGTAAAGAATCGGCAGCGGCAGGAAGCCGAAGAGCTTCTGCTGAGCGACCAGTCTGAAGTCAGAAGTCGGCGCGACGTAAATCGGGCTGTTGCTGGAAATCAGATAGGTAACACCTTTCAGCGTCAGCTGCATGCCCAGGGTTGCGATATAAGGAGCAAGGCCAAAGCGTGCAACAACCGTGCCGTTGATGAAGCCGATCAGAGCGCCAGCCAGAATGCCGAGCAGCAGACCGATGTAGATGTTGCCCGTGCTGTCGCCATCTTTACCGCCCTTAACGAACAGAGCTGCAACAACGCCGGTGAAGGCGATGATAACACCCATCGAGAGGTCAACACCACCATTGATGATGATGATCGTCATGCCGAAGGACATGATGCATACAACGGACATCTGAAGCAGAATGTTCATCAGGTTCTCGAGCGTCAGGAATGCTTCCGACAAGAACGAGAATGCGATGCAGACGGCCAGGATTAGGCCGATAATCGTAATTTTTTGCCACTGGTCACCAGTGAGCTTCTTCTTTCCAAGCTTAGCTTGTGCTGTCTTTTCCATCTCTTATTTTTCCTCCATAAGTCTATGTGTATTGGAAGCCATGTGCAGGACGATCTCCTGGTTCGCTTCTTCCGCAGACAATTCGCCTACGACAGTGCCTTCATACATAACCATGATTCTATCGCTCATGCCCAAAATCTCGGCCATTTCCGAAGTAATCATGACAACTGCAGCGCCGTTTTCCGCCAGCTCGTTGATGAGGCAGTAAATCTCATACTTGGAGCCAACGTCGATACCTCTCGTCGGTTCATCGAAGAAGATGATATCGGATTTTTTGCAGAGCCATCTAGCGACCAGAACTTTCTGCTGGTTACCGCCAGAGAGGAACTGCGTAAGCTGCTGCAGCGAAGGAGTCTTGATAGAAAGTGCTTCGACAAACTCGCCAACTGTCTTTCTGATTTCCTTATCATTTACAACGCCGCCCGTGGAGTATTTATCCAGGTTTGCGATGTAGGTGTTGAAGGAAACATCCTGGTCGAGCATGAGGCCATCTCTCTTTCTATCCTCGGAGAGATAAGCAATGCCCATCTTAACAGCATCTTTCGGGTTGTGGATATTGACTTTCTTGCCGTTGATGAAAACTTCACCGGAATCAATCTTATCCGCACCGTAGATTGCGCGAGCCAGCTCGGTACGGCCGGCGCCCATCAGGCCTGCCATGCCCAGCACTTCGCCCCTGCGAACATACATCGAGCAGTTTTTGAGGACTTTGCCGCGCACGATGTTCTTTGCTTCCAGAACGACTTCGCCAATCTCGGCGTGGCGCTCGGGGAACTGCTCCGTCATCTCGCGGCCAACCATGGATGCGATCATCTCATTGATGGTCGTCTCTTTCCAAAGCTTGGTATTTACATATTGGCCATCCCGAAGGACTGTTACTTTATCGACAATATGATCGAACTCTTCCAATCTGTGGGAGATATAAACTATACCCTTGCCTGCATCCCGCAGACCACGGATAATCGTGAACAACTTCTCAACCTCTGCACTTGTCAGCGAAGAAGTCGGCTCGTCAAGCACCAAAATATCCGTATCGACAACGAGGGAACGCAGAATCTCAACCATCTGCATCTGTGCTACTGTAAGTGTTCCTACGATAGCATCGGGATCCAGATAAAAATCGATTCTCTCCATCAGCTTGAGCGTCTCTCTGCGCATCTTCTTGTCGTCGAGCACGAACGCCATCTTTCTGGGCTCGCGGCCGATGAAGATATTCTGCGCAACCGTCAGCGCGTTCATCAGGTTCAGCTCCTGATGAATAATGGAGATACCTTTATCCGTTGCTTCTTTGGGGTTAGAAACTTTCCAAGGCTCGCCTTTGAAAGTCATCGTCCCTTCCTCTGGTACATAGATTCCCGTCAAGCATTTCATCAGGGTGGATTTGCCTGCGCCGTTCTCTCCGATTAGGGCATGTACTTCGCCCGATTGAACTTCGAAGTGAACATCTTTCAGCGCCTGCACACCCGGGAAGCTTTTCGAGATCCCTTCCATGCGTAATAGCTCTGCCATTTTCTTACATCACCACCATCTTTAATATTTGAGTATAGTTTATTAAAGTAACAATTAAAAATTGTATATTACAATAAACACATGAACCAAAAGAACACCTCTTAAAAAGATGCCGTTTTTTCATTTTTTCAGTTGAATAGCGGGGTTAAAACCCATTTATATAAAAATTGATATTAATGAAATTCCCAATTACCAACAACAAAACGAACTGTTGTTTAACTCTTAGGTAATGTTAGCATTTAAAGCTCTCAAAGTCAAGAAAAATTTCAGGAATTTTTTACGTTTTTTTCAAATTTACAATTCCAATCTTTACTATATCTTGCTTTCTATCAAAAAGTATACCACAAGAAGTGCTTTTCGCCTATCGTTTGAGTAAAAATGCTCTGCCATTTTAAGGCCGCGGGAAAATGATGGAGAAACGCGATTGAAAAACTTTCCAATCATTTATATAATGTAGATATTCTTTTTCATCTGTTTTTATGATAGGAGTCTTGCTTTTTTCGTTTTTCCGGAGGTGTTTATGAAGCATCAAAGCAGCTGGCGGCTTGCCGGCGAATTGCTCAAGGGCTTGCGCCGCTATCTTTTCTTAGGCGCCTTTTCCGTGCTCTGCGGCACGGTTCTTTCCTATCTTATTCCGCTGGTTTCCAGCTTTACCATCGACTATGTGATCGGAGGCCAGGCTCCTTCCCTGCCCTTCTTTCTCGAATCCCTGGCGCAGAGTTTTGCGGATAGGGAGATGCTGGCTGGCAACCTCGCCATCTGTGCTGTCGTTTTAGTTGCTCTCACCTTGCTTAACGGTCTTTTCGCTTTTCTGCGCAACCGCAGCATCGCGCAGGTTTCCGAGGGGGTCGCCAAAACCCTGCGGGATAAGCTTTACGCGCATTTGCAGGAGGTTCCCTATGATTACCATAAGCACGCCTCCACAGGCGATCTGGTGCAGCGCTGCACTTCAGATGTGGATATGGTGCGCCGCTTTATCGGTATGCAGCTGCTGGAGATCGTCCGCGCGCTGACCATGGTCAGCGTCGCCGCTGTCTTCATGTTCTCCATTCATCCGCAGATGGCGCTGATCTCGATGTCCACTTTTCCTTTCCTCTGCATCATCTCGTTTGTCTACTATAAAAAAGTGCGCAAATACTTCGCCTATTCCGACGAGGCCGAAGGAGAACTTTCCACTACACTGCAGGAAAACCTCACAGGTGTGCGCGTCGTCCGCGCATTTGGGCAGCAAAAAAATGAGATGGAGCAGTTCACAGAGAAAAACCGCGCCTATAAAAATATCACAGCCAAGCTCAACACACTGCTCGGCGTCTATTGGGGCGGAACAGATGGCCTCATCTATCTCCAGATCGGCATTTCCACGCTGGCAGGTGTGTATTTCGCCGTAACAGGCAATTTCAGCCTGGGCAACGTTTTGGTTTTCACTACTTACACCGATATGCTCGCCTGGCCCGTCCGGCAGCTGGGCCGCATTCTCTCGGATTTGGGCAAAGCCGGCGTCTCTCTGGGCAGGCTTGACGAGATTCTCTCTGCCGAGCCCGAAAAAGAGCCGGGGCAGGCGCTGACTCCAGAGATTTCCGGCAACATCGAGTTTGAGCACGTCTGCTTTGGCTATGATCGCTATGACGATGTGTTAAAAGATATCAGTTTCTCCGTCAAAGCCGGGCAGACCATCGCCATTCTCGGCTCAACCGGCTCGGGCAAAACCTCTCTCGTGCAGCTCATGCAGCGCCTCTACCCTTGCACTTCAGGCCGAATCCTCATTGACGGCGTCAATGTGAACGATATCGAACACAAGCATCTGCGCAAAAACATCGGCATCGTTCTGCAGGAGCCCTTCCTCTATTCCCGCACGATACTGGAAAATATCCGCATGGCCGCGCCGAGCGCCAGCAATGAGGAGGTCTACTCGGTGGCAAAGGCCGCCGCAATCCACGATGTTGTCCAGCGCTTTGATTCAGGCTATGATACAGTCGTGGGCGAGCGGGGCGTTACCCTCTCGGGCGGCCAGCAGCAGCGCGTGGCCATCGCCCGGACGCTCATGCAAAACGCCCCCATTTTGATTTTCGACGATTCCATGAGCGCCGTAGATACCGAGACAGACGCCGCCATTCGCTCGGCTCTGGCCTCTATCCGCGGCACCTGCACCACCTTCATCATCTCTCACCGCATCACGACACTGCGGGAATCCGACCATATCCTCGTGCTGGAAAACGGCCGGCTGGTGCAGCAGGGAACGCACGATCAGCTGATGGCGGAGGACGGCATGTACCGCCGGATTGCCGAAATTCAAAGTATGCAGAAACAAAGCGGCCAGAAAGGAGAGGGCGTATGAGCAGCCTTCACGAACAGGAATTTTCAGAAAAAATAGATATGAGCCTTTGGAAGCGGCTGATCTCCTACGCCTGGCGCTCCAAGGGCCTGGTGATGTTCAGCGTCTTTTCCCTGATTTGCGTGGCGCTTGTGGATATCGCCTATCCGCTTTTCAACAAATATGCCATTGACCATTTTATTACACCCGGCACCACCGATGGCCTGGGCTGGTTTTTTGCGGCCTATGTTCTGGCCGTCGCTTTGCAGAGCATCGGCGTCATGTGCTTCGTTTCGGGCGCAGGCAAGCTGGAAATGCAGATATCCTATGATATTCGCCAGGATGTCTTTCTCAAGCTGCAAACGCTCTCCTTCTCCTTCTACGATAAGACAGCGGTTGGCTACCTCATGAGCCGCATGATCAGCGATGTCGCCCGGCTTTCCGAGATGATCGCCTGGAGCCTGGTAGATGTGCTCTGGGCGCTCAGCTTTGTCGTCGGGTGCATGGCGGCGATGTTTTCCCTGAATTGGCAGCTGGCGCTCATCGCGCTCTGCGTCATCCCCGTTCTCGCCATTCTATGCCTCTATTTCCAGAAGAAAATCCTCAAATGCCAGAGGGAGGTGCGCAAGACCAACTCCCGCATCACCGGCGCGTTCAACGAGGGGATCATGGGTGCCATGACGACCAAAACTCTCGTGCGCGAACAGGCCAACCTGGAAGATTTTCAGGAGATTACCACGACCATGCGCAAGGTATCCATCCGCTCGGCCGTGCTCTCGGCGGTTTTCATGCCCATCGTCATGCTGCTTAGCTCTGTGGGCACGGCGCTGGCCCTATATCGCGGCGGCCAGGAGGTTTTGCTTGGCCTCATTGGTTTTGGTACGCTCTCTGCCTTCCTTTCCTATACCACCCAGCTCTTTGATCCCATCCAGCAGCTGGCCAGAATTTTGGCAGAGTTTCAAAGCGCACAGGCGGCGGCCGAGCGAGTGCTCTCTCTGCTGGATACGCCCCTCGAGATCACGGATACGCCCGAAGTTGAGGAGGTCTTTGGCGATAGTTTCCATCCCAAGCAGGAAAACTGGCCAAAGCTGCATGGCGATGTTACCTTTGAGAATGTTGGGTTCCACTATATCCCCCAGGAGCAGATTCTCTCCAACTTCAATCTGCATGTTCCCGCGGGCAAGAGCATCGCGCTGGTCGGAGAAACCGGCGCAGGCAAAAGCACGATTATCAACCTCATTTGCCGCTTCTATGAGCCCACTTCCGGCCGCATCTTAATCGACGGCGTGGATTACCGGGAGCGCTCACAGCTTTGGTTACAGCGCAATTTAGGCTATGTGCTCCAATCCCCGCACCTTTTTTCGGGCACAATCCGGGATAACATCCGCTATGCCAGAAAAGACGCCTCGGATGCGGAGGTGCGCAGAGCCGCGCAGATGGTGCATGCCGAGCAGTTCATTCTGGAGCAGGAGCACGGCTATGATACCGAGGTTGGCGAAGGCGGCATCCGCCTTTCCACGGGCCAAAAACAGCTTATCTCCTTCGCTCGGGTCATCCTGGCAGATCCCCGCATCTTTGTATTAGACGAGGCAACTTCCTCTATCGATACGCAGACCGAGCAGCTCATTCAGCAGGCGATCACCACGGTTCTGCAAGGGCGCACCAGCTTTATCGTCGCCCACCGGCTTTCCACGATCCGCAATGCCGATCTCATTTTGGTCATCGGCGATGGCGGCATCGTCGAGCAAGGAACGCATGAACAGCTGCTGGAGAAAAAAGGCGCCTATTATCAGCTCTATTCCCAGCAGTAGAAAAAATCAAGGAAACTATTGTTTCTCTAAAAATTGCATTTTGCAAAACCGGAATCCCGCAAAAAAAGAGAGAAGCTTCGCTTTCTCTCTTTTTTTGCACTATTTGATTACTGCACCGCTTTCGAGTGCAGTTAGGCGAAAAATCAATGCGTCATCTTTCTTCTGTTCCCTCCACACAGATTGATATCCTCATTGCTTGGATGCCCCCGGCTTCCAAAGAATTAGGGGTTCACCTCAACCCACATAGCCGGGCGGATAGCAGAACTATCGGCATTGACGTTGCTAAGAAAGTCTTCACCACGCTCATCGATATAGGCAGCATACCCCGGCTTGGCGCCATTCGTCCGCAGCCACCACCGGCAGTTACCAGTGGATTCCTTGACATATGCTCCTTTTTCAACCGCATAATCCGTAGGTTTACACCTTCTTTCGCTATTAGAGCTAAAATACCTATCCGCTTCGGCATAACTTAGTAAGAAAATCTTATCTTGCGTCTCATTGCCGGCCGACTCCTTATCAGGATATACCGTTACGGTGAGTATCTTCGCCTTTTCATCGTCCGAGAATGCAGCATTCAAAAAACTCTCGTTTAACCACTCGCGAAGTGGAAAGTTTTCCCAGCTAACATCTTTACGATATATATAATAGCTTCGATAGTCAAGGGCATATCTGCTAATTAAAAGCGCTTTACCGTCTTTTACTTCAAGTACAAGCCATTCTATATCTTCTTCACCATTAGATGTTTCATTATCTTGCTCATATGTTCCAAACTTAATATAGTCTCCAACCTTGGTGCGTTTTAACGCTTCTCTAGCTTTGACGAGCCTTATATCACTCGCTTTATCTTTAGAATCTTTATAGTGCCCAAGCTCTTTGAAGATTTCATATGCTTCATCAAGGTTCCCTGCATCCATCAATGCAACCGCATCATTATATTTGTTGCTATTGATAACAGCATCCAAAACGACGAGAAGCACAATCGTTATGCACACAATAGACACCGTTATAATTGAAATCCACTTTTTGCTTGTATGGATTTTTTCCTCTTCTGCACGGACAAGCTCGGCCTGTCGCCTACGCTCCATGCGCTCTGCCTCAGCCTTTGCCTTGATTTCTTCTATCTTTTCTTTGCAAACGCAGATCTGCTCATCCGCATCCTTCCATCCAGAAATAGATTCTAGGAGCTTAATTGCAGATTCATAATGAGATATAGCTTCGCCCGTCGCTTTTAGCCTCGCCTCTGCAAGAATGGCATCTTTTCTTGCGGCTTCTGCCTTATCGCGGCAACCCTCTGCCAGAGCAGCGGAGTCCTCGTAATCGCTGATCAGTTCAAACAGGCGTGCGGCTTCTTTATATTCTCTCTCTGTTCTCGCAGCAGACATCGAGCTTTGCGCGCGGGTATAAATTCCGACCAAGCGAGCATTTTCATTGCGGATGTTGATATGTTCTATGCAGCCCATCAGCTCTGTTATTAATTCTTCATCGCCAAAGCGCAGCACTTTTTGATAGTTATTGCTGCTGTCAAAAGGCTCAGCACAATCCTTCAGGTTCTCTTGCTTTCTGACCCACAGCTCGGCCATCAGCTTTCCAAGATATGCCTGCGCATTTTCAGGTTCGATATCCAGAACTTTTTCACAATACTCATCAGCGCTGTCAAAATCTCCATCCTCAAGAAACATAAACACACGTTTGAGCAAAGGAGCAATATTGGTATTTCCACCGCTTTCTAGATTTTCTTTCGCACTTTCTGTTTTGGGCTCATCCGCCTGGACAATTTTCTTAATGCCGCGAATCAAATCTTGCATAAAGCCGAGCTTAGACATATCCTGTGCCTGCAGGTGGGAAAATTCTTCTGGCAAATCGTAGGGATCCATATCCTTATATGCGGGAATGAGCGTTTTCCTCTGCCCCTGCTTAATAAGCGCGAGATAGCGGCTCCATTCATTGCGGACCCACGCGGATTGGAAAAATTCCGGCTTTGTGCCGAGGACAACCATGACTTTTGCGCTGTTTAGAGCCGCAAAGATATATGGCTCGTATGCAGAGCCAAGCTGATCCTCCAAGGTGATGCGGGCAAAGAACACTTTAAATCCTTCTTGTGCAAGCTGGTGATACAAATCGTTTGCTAATACACTATCAGGAGTGCGCTGCCCGTTACGATCCGTTTCCTTATAGCAGATAAACACATCAAAAGGCGCTTCCTTTTGAGAAATGGCAAGAATGCCCTTTTGAATCTCGTTAATGGTCTTTGCTTCTTGCTCATAGATATGGCGTTGATAGCCGTCCGCGTACTGCAAGGCGGATTTATAGTTATCATCGTCAAAAACAGAAGTGAATTGTGCTCTGTTTATGGTGGGAATCCGGTTATGAGACGAAGGATCCTCTACATATTCAATACCATAGCGGCACAACACCAGCGACCAATATGCTTCAGCGTCGGTATTATCTTCATTGAGAATCTGCTCGTAGATCCCTATCGCTTTATCAAACTCGTTGTTGCGGCGGAAATGGTTGGCCCGATCATAGAGATTTACTTTGCGGTCATTATCCAGTTTAGGCAAGGTCTGCTGAGTTCCGCAATACTCACAGGTTGCAACCGTTTCATGATTGTTGATTTCCAATGCGCCACCGCACATTTTGCATCTAAATAATGCCATTCTCTATTCCCCCAAAGGTCATCTTAAACTTACATCTGGGCTCTGGGCAGAATGCAGGCCTTCACCCATCTGCCAGAGCACAAAAAATTGGAGATAATATTATTACCTTATTTCAAAAGCTTGCATTTATTATTTCTATCGGCCAATATAACGGCAAGCTCATCCGCGGTTTCGACTGTTAAGATTTCATTGCCTTCTACTACAGCTTCAGTGAGTTTTGCGAACTGAATAGTAATTTCATCCTCGATGGCAGAAAGCGCTTCATCACTCATAGGATCAGAATAGCGCACAGCCTCATAAACCTTTTTGCATTCTGCTTTTACAGTTTCGCTTTTTGCACGGGATATCAGGCCCTCCGCATCTGCCGTCAGCGCTTTGATAAAAGAAGTCTTTGCTTTCACTTTGTCATCAACAGCGCTTACAAGTTCAATTGCGGCAGCGGCTTTTAGCACGGCAATTACATTAAATGCCAGGAGAACACTGCACAAAACAATGCCGACCCAATAAGGCAGCATAGAGATCATCATGCACAGGCCGCCAAAGACAAAAGAAAGAATTAGCCCAGTGTAGCTTGTGGTAACGAGAGATATGTTATAGAAAATCTTTTTTATATTGTTTTCTTTTAATGCGAAATAGGCGCAGAGCAATTGCCCGGCAAACGAGAGCAGAATGAAGGCATAGCCGATCCAGAAGGAAGCAGTATATTTCTCCAATCCCAGCCAACCGGCAGGAACAAAGGCAATCACTTGAAAAAGAATGAACAAAACAGCCCAAATAATCGAATAGTATTTAAAAGTTTTTTTCATTATCAGCACCTCTTTTAGAGCTTCTCGCCGCATTCAGGACAGAACTTGGCGCCTGCAGCAATCTCCTTGCCGCACTTGGGGCAAACAATTACAAACTTGTGGCCGCACTCTGGGCAAAATTTACCTTTTGCAACGGCGCTACCGCATTTTGGGCAAACTACCATGCCATCTGGTATTGCAGGGGCAATCTTCTCACCGCACTCCAAGCAAAACTTTGCATTTTCAGGAAGAGCCGCCCCGCATTTTGCGCATTTAGAATCAGCACTTGCCATGCTTGTTTGATTTAACGCATCACTCATTGCTCCACTGACTGTGCCCGCAACAGCGCCGCCAACTCCAGCCATTGCGCCCAGCCCGACGCCGAGATTCGTAAACTGGCCAACCGCTTCATTTCTCGCGGCCTCTGTTGCTACATCAAAACCGCGTTCTTGCTGATAGGTATACCCTTCTTGCGCGCGTTTGGCAGCTTGCGCCTGCGAATCAATGATCACCTTTTGCGCTTCCGTCTGAGCATAGATGATATCTGCCTGCTGACGAAGCTTTGCTTCAGCAATATCCGCATATTGGCGGAAGTGAAGCTCCTTAAACTTCTCATATTGTCTGTCTCCGTCTGGCTTAGCTACGTTGGTGACAAAAAAGCGCTCCAAAGATACGCCGTAATCTGCAAAATCAGGAATCAGCTGCTTGTGGATAGAATCTGAAAAGACGGTCAGGTTTTCATCCAGCTCAAAAATATTGATCGCATTGGCTTTCATCGCTTGTGCGATATAGGTTTTCACTCTCGTCATCAAAAACGCGCGGAAAAAGGATGTTAATTTCTGCTGGCCGAGGAAATTCTCAGTCCCAACCAGCTTCAAAAGCAGCTTACGGCTGTCTTCCGCGCGAAGGCTCATTTCACCGGAAGCGCCGATGGAGATCGGAAACCCATATGTAGGTTCAATGTACTGAACCTTGCTGTCGGTGCCCCACTTAATACTCATTTGCTCGGTTTTGTTGATAAAATAAACTTCGCAATGAAACGGAGTGTTTCCGCCGGTGGTGCGGTTAAGAATTTTGCCAAGTTTGGGGATATTCTGAGTTTCCAGCGTATAGCGGCCCGGCCCGAACAGATCGAGCGCCTGGCCATTCATAAAGAAGATCGCTTCCTGACTCTCGTGAACAATCAGCTGTGTCAGGCTGTTAAAATCTTCGCTTGGATGTTTCCAAATGAAAGTGCTGTTGTCACCCTCGTATTTAATAATTTCAGCAATCTGTGCCATAGAATTACCTCCTCATATTTCAGGCAGCATAACCCACATTATGCTGTGCACCAGGCTACAACAAACCCATTCTATTTTGTATATTATATCATGCGACAAAGAGCACTTACAAGAAATTTGTCGATATAAATACAATTTATTCGAAATTTGTCGATACGCAAATCTCCGGGTAACACAACTGAGCCTTTTCAAGCAGGAAAGGCCCAGTTGTGCTATGTTGCTTCGATCGTTTTTGACAGCTGCTTTGCTTACCAGATGATATTGTTTGCTGCATTTGAATGTACAAAGTTATGCGCTATTCACAACAGCAAAGGGATCTATCATCATAAAGGGAGAAAGCAAATAAAAAACGGTGCAGCTCTCATAGGCTGCACCGTATCTCTGTTCTTTCTTCTGTTTACTTTGTAAAGAGAGCGTGGATCTTGGGCATCAGCTCACTGGGCTTTAGATGCTGCGGGCATTCCGCTTCGCAGGCATGGCAGCCGATGCAGGCATCCGCCTTGACTTCCGTATCCATATAGTTTTTGCGGACCTCTTCAAACTCATAGATAGCCGTATTGTTGTATTTGTTGATCAGGCTTGGGATATTCAGTCCCGCCGGGCAGGGCATGCAGTATGCGCAGCGCGTGCAGGGCACCAACGCCTTGGCATCGTAAATCTGCTTGGCCTTGGCCATGATGCCGCGCTCCTCTTCCGAGAGCTTGCCTGCCGAGGATGCCTCTGCAAACTCGATATTCTGCCTTAACTGCTCCAAATTGCTCATGCCCGAGAGCACAACGCCAACCTCCGGCATATCCCAGAGGAAATCCAGCGCCGCCTGAACGGGATCTTTGCCTTTGAACACCTCTTTAACATCCTTTGGCGGCGTGGCCAGCCGGCCGCCCAGCAGGGGCTCCATAATCGCAACGCCCATGCCCTTCTGCGCCGCATATTTCAGGCCCTCAATGCCCGCCTGATAATTGGTATCGATATAGTTGAGCTGAATCTGGCAGAATTCCCAGCCCTCGTATCCATCGACAATCTGCCGAAATGCCTCCAGCTTATCGTGGAAAGAGAAGCCGATATGGCGGATTTTTCCCGCCGCGCGGGCCTGCTCCATCTTTGCGCACAGATTGAATTTCTGCACTTTATTCTCCCAGCGATCTGCATCCAGAGCATGCAGCAAATAGAAATCGATATAATCCACGCCCAGCCGCTCCAGCTGCTCATCCAGGTATTTATCAAAATCTTCTTCTTTTTCTATCAGCCAAACCGGGCTCTTGCTGGCGATAAACGGCCTGGGCAGCCCACTCTCCCGCAGTGCAATGCCCAGGGAAACCTCGCTCTGCCCGCCGTGATAGGGATACGCCGTATCGAAGTAGTTGACCCCTTTTTCCAGCGCCAGCTTCACCATCTCGTTTGCCGCCGCCTGATCGATATCCTTAGAATTTCCCTCTTCGCTTGCCGTGGGCAGCCGCATCATGCCCAGCGAAAGCGCCGAGACCATCTCTCCCGTCTTGCCATACTTTCTGTACTGCATTTTGTTCCTCCTCTACCTTTCCTTTATTAACAACAAATCCAGTGTAACCGATAAAGCACACTTTAAGTCAAGCGGTATTTCCTTTTCCCTTGTTTATTCTTATTCTAACACGCCCCGCTTTCCGGCACAAGCGCAAGGCGCCTCCAATAAAAAAAGCGGGAGTCCCTCTCCCACCTCTTCGGCTATTTTGCCGGAAATTTTTGCTGTTTCATCCAAACCCGCATCACAAGCCGATGCGGCAAAAGCTTTGTAAAAAACACCTGCATCTTGATTTTGAACCCGTGGATGGAAACGTCTTTTCCCCTCTTCATATCCTTTAGCGCCGTTGCAACCACGTCCTCCGGCTGGTAGACGGCATTGAAGTAGGTGATGACCTTTTCGCTCTGCGTCTCGGCACGGTCGAAAAACTCGGTATTCACCCACCCGGGGCAAATGGCCATCACCCGAATGCCCCTTGGGCGCAGTTCCAGGTTCAGCGCTCTGGAATGGCTCAAAACAAATGCCTTGGTGGCGCCGTAAATATTGATATAGGGAACGGGCTGGAAGGAGGAAAGCGAATCCAGCTGGTAGATTTCCCCGCCGCGCCCCATATAGGGAAGCGTCAGCGCCGTCATGCGCACGAGCGCCTTGCAGTTCAAATCGATCATGCCCATCATATCATCCAGAACAATCTCCGAGAAATGGCCGAATTTGCCATATCCGCTGCAGTTCACCAAAACCGCAACTTCGGGCTTTTCCGCCTCCAGCTGCCGTGCATATTCTTCAAAGCTCTGTTCCTGGGTGAGATCAAGCGCCAGCGCCCGGATGGGAATGCGAACCTCGTCGGCCAGCTCTTTGAGCCTTTGCTCTCTTCGGGCAATCGCCCAAATCTCATCCAGTTCCTCCTGCTGGGCCAATTGCCGAACAAACTCCCTGCCCATGCCAGAAGACGCCCCCGTTATCACCGCAATTTTCATCTTTCTCCCTTTCTTTCATAAAGCCGCCGCAAACTTCACTTGCTTTATTATATCGCCCTGCCCAAAAAATGTAAAACCGCTTTCTTTCGGATGTCATTTTTTTCAGTAAAAAAGGCAGCGTTTCGCTGCCCTTTTCTACCGCGCCATACTGCCCGGATTCATCTCAAACTTGTTTGCCTGCCGGACGCAGTAATCAAAACTTTGCGCTGCTTCACTCTTATTTTTATTATCGACCAATATGAACTCATACTGCTCATACGGGAGATCGTCATCTCCTGCAAAAAGATTGAGCGATACGCGGTAAATCCCCTGCGCCGTCTCCTGAACAGCATAAATTTTCCCATAAATCTCGCTCTGATCCGTATTCTTCAGGAGATATTTCCCGGTACTTTGCTCGTAGACCACTTGCTCAACGCTTTCCGGAACCTCCGGCAGCTGGGCAAATCCCTCAAAGCAGGCCGCCGCATATTGCTCCATAAGCGCTTTGCTGACAGACAGATCTCCACCTTCCTGCCAAACCGCCTCCTGTCCCTGCTCGCCGTTGCGGTAGGCAACCGAGTAGAGCATCTGCCAAACCTGCTCCGCATCCTGGCTGTCATACGTCTTGCCGCCCTCCGCGGCCACCGCAATCCCCTCCAGAATGGGCAGCATATGCTCCAGCTTCTCTTCGCCCAGCTCGGGCACTTTCTCAGAAGCCTCTGGCACAGCGGCAGAGCCGCTCGGCGCTTCCGGCTGCTTTGCGCAGCCCCCTATCATCACGGCGAGGCACAGCGCCGCGCAAAACAGCAGCGCCAGCCCACCTCTCATACTCTGTTTTTTCATTCTGCTCTTCCTTCCTATTCCCGCCGTAGCGCCTCAATCGGGTTGAGATTCGCCGCTTTCATGGCGGGCACAATGCCAAAAATCAGCCCGATGATCACGGAGAATGCGACTGCAATCAGAGCTGTCGGCGCGCTGATAGCGATGGGAACCAGCGATATTTTTGAAATTACCACCGCCAAAATGATGCCGCTGATGACGCCCACCAGGCCGCCCAGGAAAGTCAAAACGGCCGCCTCCGTCAGGAACTGCCCGGAGATGATTCCCTTTCTGGCGCCCAGCGCCTTTTTGAGGCCAATCTCCCGCGTCCGCTCGGTTACGGAGACCAGCATGATATTCATGACGCCAATTCCGCCGACCAGCAGCGAGATGCTGGCAATCCAGATGAGCTGCTGATTGGTGCTCTTGGAGAGATCCTGCATCTCCTTCGCCTGCTCCAGCAAGTCTTCTCCCTTATAGAGAATTGGGCCCTCGCTGCCCGTCTGGAGATAGCTGTTCAGCACATCTGCCGCCTGCTTGCCCACTGTGCTCATGGCCTCCGTACTGCTCGCCTGCACAGCCACAGACTGCGGCTCATCATACTGATAGATCACTGGCCAGGTCGCCATCGGGACGAACACCTTGCCATTGCTGGTCTTCATATAGTTATAGTAGTCTTCCGGCGTGTTGATGACGGGTTGGAACTCACTGCTCTGCGTCACAACCCCGATGATCACATATGGCTCGCTCTGTATTTCTACAGTCTTGCCGACGGGGTTTTCTCCCAGGAACAGCGCGTCTGCCGCATCCTTATCCAGCAGGGCGACTTTGTGCGCGCCCTTTTCATCTGCCTCGGAAAAGCCTCTGCCTTGCCGAATCTGGTATCCGTATACGCCAAGATAACTTGAATCGATCCCGTAAAGATAGCCATTGGAGAGGCTTGTCGCTCCGTAAAAAACGCTGGAATAGATATTGCGCTTATAAAACTGTGCCGCCGCCTCCACATTGTCCAGCGCCGCGATCTCCTCCATCGCCTGTTGGGAAACGGTTGGGATTCCCTGCGGAACGCCGCCTTCCATATCTATGGGGTAATCGTTCTGGTGCAGCTGAATTTCTACGGCATTATTGCCCGCGCCAATGAGGTTTTGCTTGATCTGCTCGTTCGTCCCCATAATCGTGGAAGAAATGGCAATGATAGAAGCGATGCCGATGATGATGCCAAGCATCGTCAGGCAAGAGCGCATTTTATGCGTCCATACCCCGACGAACGCCAATCGTATATTTTCTAGCATTTCTCTGCCTCCTATCGTTTAACCGCCCAGGCCATATCGTCGCCCGTATTATCCGGCAAATTCACTTTCGTCCCGTTCTTGGCCAGCTTGCCGTATGGGAAAGCGATATAATCTTCCGGCGAGAGGCCTTCCCTGACCTCAATGCACCAGCCATAGAGCGTCGCTCCCGTCTTGACCGTCTGCTTTTTCAGCTTGCCATCCACCGCGATGAACACATAGCTCTCGCCATTCTCTTCCCGGACATACATCTTATCGATATAGAGCGCTTCATTCCCTCCCGAGGCAGCGCCGCCGCCATAGGAGATATCCACATAGTCCCCAATGGTCAGCTCTGCATCGCCGCCCACATGGACCGTAAACGGATATGCGGATTCGTTGGGGTTTTGAGAGAAGCCGTAATTTTGCTGCGGCATATCCGAAACTTCCACAACTTCTCCTTCATAGCTCATGCCGTTCATATAGTTCATCACATAAACCGTATCCCCCGGCTGCACCTTGGACAAGCTCAGCTCATTGACCATTCCCTGCACATAGAAGCCGTCGCCACCCGTCACGGTGAGCAGTGCTTCGCCCTCCTGAAGGGCATCCTGGTTGGGCGCCAGCTTGACTTTGCCCTTGACCACGCTCTTCACGACGCCTTCTGCGCCCAGCTGCGTCTCCGCCTTTTTCAGCTCCAGCTCGGCCTTTTTGATGGCCAGCTCCTTTTCCCGAACCTCTGCCTCTTTCTCCGCTATCATCTGCTTAATCTCATCGGCGGTATAGCCCGGATCCGGCTCAATGCTGGGCTCGGGCTCAAAGCTCGGTTCAGGCTCCAGGCTGGGCTCCGGCTCCTCCGAAGGCGATGGCTCGGCGCTGGGTTCCGGCTCCTCGGATGCAGAGGGTGCCGGAGGCTGAACTTCGGGAAGATCTAAATCGAATTCAAACTCTCCGTTCGCGTGAAACGCCATGCGGTACGCATAGAGCAGTTCTCCCGTCTGCGTATCCCCCTGGCGGTATTCCACCCGCGCAAAAACAGAATCTCCCTTCTCTGCTGCCAGCCTGAGCATTTCCGCAAGAAAACCCTGCTGAATCTTGGTGCCCTTGGCGCATAGGAACAGATAGGGATCCACCTCCGTCCCGGCAGGAGGCGTCTGGTTATAGTAGAGGGCATTCTCATCCAGCTCGCCTGTGTTGATCGCGCTCCCCGGCGCAACCGCCAGCAGCATCAGCCCGTCTGCCGGGGCAAAATCGCCTGCCAGCCTTGCAGAGCCCGGCTTCAGCCCTCTCAGCGCCGCCAGCTCCTCTTTGAGCTGCGTCAGTTCCAGCCCCATGCGCTGAACTTCCAGCTTTTTGAGCCTTTGCTGCAAATCCAGCATGGTTACATCGTATTCCAGCAGCGGATCGCCAATCTCCACCTGGTCTCCGTCTTTGACGTATATCTTGGTTATGGTGTTGGTCTTGCTATGCGGGATGGTCTGCGCCATATAAGACTGCACCATGCCGTTCGTCGTCTCGGATTCCCCCATCCAGGAGTTCATAATCTGATAAACCGGGACGACGTCCACCCGCGCGTTGCCCGCCGAAATTGCAATGGCCGCGCCAATTCCCGCGATGATTACAGCAGCAACCGAGATGCTGATGGCGGCAACCATCTTTTTGCTCAATTTCTTCTTCATCTTCCTGCCTCCTCCCGGTGCAATTCGCCGTCGCGAATATAGAGGATCTTCTGGGCGCATTCGGCAATCGAGCGCTCATGCGTGATCATGGCAATCGTCGCGCCTTCCTGATGCAGCCGGGAGAAAATCTCCATCACCTGCTCGCCGGATTTGGAATCCAGCGCGCCGGTGGGCTCATCTGCCAGCAGAAGCTTCGGCTTTCCTGCGATGGCGCGCGCAATGGCAACTCTCTGGCACTGGCCGCCTGAAAGCTGCCCCGGCTTAAACTCCATGCGGTCTGCCAGGCCGACCTTCTCCAGCGCCGCTTCTGCCATTGCTCTGCGGTCCTTTTTGGAATATCCGCCGTATAGAAGCGGCAGCTCCACGTTCTCTATCGCGCTTTGGCGCGGCAGCAAGTGGAAGGTCTGAAAGACAAAGCCGATATAGCGGTTGCGCAGCTCTGCCATCTCCCGATCCGAAAGGCCGGAGACATCTTTCTCCTCCAGAAAGTAGCTGCCCTTGGTCGCAATATCCAGGCATCCGAGGATGTTCATCAGCGTCGTCTTGCCAGAGCCGGAAGGGCCCATAATGGCCAGGTATTCGCCCTCCTCAATATCCAGCGAAATATCTTTGAGCACGGGCACAGTCAGCTTGCCCTGCATATAGTCTTTAAAGATATGCTCTAATCTGACTACCATACGCCTATTCCTCCAGGGCAGCAGCATCCGAGTATGGCATAATGCCCTCATCTCCGCCGCCGGGCAGCATGTCGTCTTCGCCGGGCAAGCCGCCTTCCGGCAGATCGTCATCGCCGCCGCCATAGGTGGGCGAATCCGTTACGCCCATCCCCGCTTTGATGAAGTCTTCCGGGAACGCGATGCGGTCTTTCAGCTCAAGGCCCTTCAAAATCTCATAGCTGTCGGTCGTCTCGTCGTATTCGCCCAGCTCGACACTGCGCTTCTCAATCTTGCCCCATGTATTCGCCGCATAGACAAAGGCCTTCTCATCCTCCAAAATCAGATAGGCGCTGGGCAGCCAGGTGCCCTCCTTCTGCGCGCCCTGCCCCATATCCGGCTCGATATAGACGTGCTGCCCCATGAGCAAATTCTCAGAAGACTCCAGCTCCACATAGAAGGGATATTTGGACGTGCTGGTGGTGTCATCCTGCGCCGCCATGCCGTCATAATGCATCATGCCGTTATTGTTGCCCTTGACCGGGTTCGAAACATCGATGAGCTGGATAGTTCCCTTCCAAATGGCATTTTCATCCGTCCGGGATCGGATGATCACCGGCATGCCCTCGTAGAGCGTGTAGACAAACTGCTCGCCCACCAGCCCCTTGACACGGAAGGAGCCTGTGGCTGTAATCGTCATAAAAGAGGACTGCGAACCGTCGCCGTAGCCTGGCTGCTGCTCTCCCCCGCTCTGGTTGAGCTCGCGCACAACCCCATCCATCTCCGCCGTGACGACGGCATGCTCGATGGCGCTTTTCGCCTTCTCGACTTCGGCAGTTTTTGTCTTGATGGTGTATTCTGCCTGCATGATGTTCACTTCCAGCGTCTGGATCTGGATGGTATACTGCAGCTGCTCGCTTTTGGGCGCGCTGGCTTTCTCTCTTTTCAGCGCGGCAATCTGCTCCTGCATGGTCGTGATGCTGCTCTTTGTGCTCTCCAGCTCCAAATTGAGCTGCTCCAGGTTCAGCTTCAGTTCATCGACATCGTAAGAGAAAAGCGGATCCCCCGCCTTCACTTCATCGCCCTCTTTGACGAAAACCTCCGAAAGCGTTTTAGAAGGATCCAGCTCGATTTTCAGCGTCTTCTGCGATTCGATCACGCCGGCATACCGGTTCTGCACGCCCGCCGCCCCTAATCCCAGGATTTCGGAAACCGGCTGCACATAAACCTTCTGCCCCGAAGCGCCCGTTCCGCTAAGCAGCCAGTACAGCCCGCCTGCGATCAGCAAAACAGCCGCTGAAATAGATGCAATTAGAATGATCTTTTTCTTCTTACTCATGGTTTTTCTCCATTACCCTTTCAAATACTATCCTCTTAGACGCGCAATTTTCAAAAAAGTTCCAATTAGGATAGCTTCATCATAGCAGATTTTGCCATCCTCTCCTATATCTTTTACAACTTGATACAAATTATATACGTTGCTCCGGCGCTATTGCCCGCTGGAAAAGCTCTTTTTGGAAAGCAGCCAGCAAACTGCGATGCCGTCTGCGGCGCAGAGCGCGCTCATCGCCCAATAGGCCGCCTGCATGCCCGCGCCCTGCACCATCACGCCCATAAGCGTCGGCCCGAACGTCATGCCGATGCCATATACCGCCTGGAAAAAGCCCATGGCAGTCGAGCGCTTTTCCTGGGGCACCCCTTCCACCGCCCCAGACATAAAAAGCGAAAGCAGGCTGGCAAAGGAGAAGCCGCCCAAAACCTGCGCCAGGCAGAGCAGCCAAATCTGCCGGATCAGCGGAATGCCTGCGCAGCAAAGCGCGTAGACCAGGAAGAAGGCCGGAACGAGTTTTTTCTCTCCCAGGCGCGCGGCATGGCGCGTCCCCGTATAAAGGGAGCTCAGGGCTGAAGCGCCCATATAGAGCGCTGAAAGCAGGCCAATCTGCAAATTATCCGCCCCAATCTGCCTGCCGTATTCGCTGGTGAACGACATGGCCGTGCTCATATTGACGGCCTGCAAAAGCGCCATGCCCACGGAAAACAGCAGAAGCCGCCTGCGCTTAAAAATGCGGAAGTGATCGCGCAGCGGCGGCAAAGCCTTTGCCTGCGCCTGCGGCTCTTCCCATAAGAAGAGGCTCAGTGCGGCGCTCAAAATTCCCGCCCCGGCGCTCATCAAAAAGAGAACCTCTGTTTTAAAAAACTGGGTCGCGATCATGCCTGCAAGAAAGCCCAGCAGCGTGCCGAAATTGTTCATGGCCAGCAGTGTTCCCATGGCCTTTTTCAGTTGATCTTTGGGGTAATACGTCGGGTAAAGCACAGTGCTTGAAATCCAGGTCGAGGCCGCCATGCCAGAAATGAGGTTTGCCAGCAGAAAGGAGACTGCGCCGGGCCAGCAGAAGCGCAGAACAGAGGCCGCCGCCGCGCAGATGTTGCCCAGGATGATAAAAGGTTTATGCCGCCCTTTTCGGTCTGCCCCAATTCCCAGCGGGATGCGGATGATCATCTGGGAAAACCCATAGGCGCCTAAAATGATCCCGATAAAAGAAGACGCCACGCCCAGCAAAGTGAGGTACGGCGTCTGATAAGGGACATAGACATAAAGCGCAAACCAAAAAAGCACAGTGATCATCTGCATCACAGCGCGCTTGTGTTTTTCCAAAAACAGCTGCATAAAAAATTCTCCATTTCTTTTTATCCGGTCTGTTTTAGTTTACACCTTTTTCCACCCGCCTACAACCGCTCCTTCGCGTCTTTTCGCGCATAACAGTGGCCAATTCACAGATAATAAGGGAAAATGTATTTCTAAAGGAGAAAACCATGTTTGAACACAACAAAAAATTATTGCAGGATGTCAAAGTTGAGCGCCCCAATCCGCAGTATGCCGTTTTGCTGCAAGAGCAGCTGGGCGGCGGAAACGGCGAGCTGAAAGCGGCCATGCAGTATATGTCCCAGAGCTTCCGCATCAAAGATCCCGCCATCAAGGATCTGTTTATGGATATCGCCGCAGAAGAGCTGAGCCATATGGAAATGGTCGCCCAGACGATTAACCTGCTCAACGGCCACGACGTGGATTATCAGCAGACGCAGGTTGGCGAAATCCAGACGCATGTCATCCTAGGGCTGAACCCCGGGCTCATCAATTCCTCCGGCTATTCCTGGACTTCCGACTACGTTACCGTTACGGGAGATCTCTGCGCGGACCTGCTCTCCAATATCGCCAGCGAACAGCGCGCCAAAGTGGTCTACGAATATCTCTACCGCCAAATCGGCGATAAGTGCGTCCGTGAGACCATCGATTTTCTGCTCAACCGGGAAGAGGCGCATAACGCCATGTTCCGCGAGGCCTTCAACCGCGTGCAGGATACCGGCTCCAACCGCGATTTTGGCGTAACCGAGGATTCCCGCCTGTATTTCGACCTCTCCTCTCCCTCCCCCAAGAATAATTTCGAGAATACCCAGGTGGAAAAGCCGAGCTTTCAGCCTCCCCAAAAGGAAAAGCCAAACTTCGGCAAGAAATCCACCTTTGTTCCGCCGAAAAAAGACTGAATTTTCCTTATAAAAAAGAGCGGTGCCTGGCCTTGTATCCAGCATCGCTCTTTTTTTCACCAAATAGCAGCAGGCGCTTGGGCCGCATCCCAAAACTCTGCCCGCGCCGCTGTCGTCATTGCTGTTTTTCCCTGTGCTGCTCCTTCCACTGCTCAATCTGCTCCAGCCGCTCTTTGATTCGGCTCTCCCTGCCCTGCACCGTCGGCCGGTAATACTTCTTGCCCAAAAGCGAATCCGGCAGACATTGCATAGCCGTCAGCTTTTCCTCCGTATCGTGCGCATATTGGTAGCCTTCGCCATAGTGCAGTTCCTTCATCAGCTTGGTCGGCGCATTGCGGATTTGCAGCGGAACCGGCTCTGCCAGCATGGTCAGCGCGTCCTTTTTGGCCCGCTCATACGCCGTATAGAGCGCGTTGGATTTGGGCGTTACGGAGAAATAGATCACCGCCTCCGTCAAATTGACGCTGCATTCGGGCATACCGATAAAATGGCAGGCCTGGTATGCCGCCACAGCCATAGACAGCGCGCTGGGGTCTGCCAGCCCAATATCCTCGCTGGCATAGCGAACCAGCCGCCGGGCGATATAAAGCGGGTCCTCTCCGGCCTCCAGCATCCGCGCCAGCCAGTAGACCGCCGCATCCGGATCGCTGTTGCGCATGGATTTATGCAGCGCCGAAATCAGATTATAGTGCTCCTCGCCGTTCTTATCATAGAGCAGGGATTTTTTGCTGATGCACTGCTCCAAAATCTCCTCGGAGACGATGGTCTTCTCCCCCCGCCGCTCTGCATTGAGCACAACCATCTCCAGCGTATTGAGCGCCGTCCTGGCATCACCGTTGGCAAAAGCGGCGATCATCTCCAGTAGTTTTTCGGAAATTTCCACCTGCTGTTCCCCAAAGCCCTTGGGGTCTGCCAGCGCGTTTTGCAATAACTGCACCAGATCTTCCTGCGCCAGCGCCTGCAAAACGAATACCTTGCATCTGGAAAGCAGAGCGGAGTTGACTTCAAAAGAAGGGTTCTCTGTCGTCGCGCCAATCAGAATGATGCTCCCTTTTTCCACAAAGGGCAAAAAAGCATCCTGCTGGGCTTTGTTGAAGCGGTGAATCTCATCTACAAACAGGATGGTCTTTTCTCCCAGCAGCCTGTCGTTTTCCGCCCGGCTCATGACCTCGCGGATCTCCTTGATCCCACTGGTTACTGCGCTGAAATCGATAAAATTCGCCTTTGTCTTGCCGGCGATGATGCGGGCCAGCGTCGTCTTGCCCACGCCGGGCGGCCCCCAGAAGATCATGGAGGAAACCATATCCTGCTCGATGAGCTGCCGCAAAACCTTCCCTTCCCCCAGCAAATGCTTTTGGCCCACGAACCCATCCAGATCCGTCGGCCGAAGCCGGCTTGCCAGCGGGCGGTTCTGCCCTGTTTCAAATAACGATTGCTGTGCCATAATCCCCCTCCTGCGCTCTTCCTTTAAATTGTAGCAGAATTTTTGCCAAAGAGAAAGCCCCGGCCAAATTCCCGCCTATTTTTCAAAAACTCAAAAATAGATATTGAAACTTTGTGGGAGATGGTGTATAATGCGTGTTGTTGGCAGTTGGGGGTGTAGCTCAGTTGGCTAGAGCGCTTGCTTCGCATGTAAGAGGTCGTGAGTTCGAGTCTCATCATCTCCACCATCTCGCCGCGGATAGAATCATCCGCGGTTTTTTTATTGCCGCGGCTCTCTCCGCTTTGCAAAATCCTGCGTTCATGGTATCATAAAGGCACAGCAAAAAAACAGAATAGAATCTTAGCAATATGATGATAGGATGGTGGAAACATGGAGTATCGTGAAATTGGAAAAACCGGGTGCCAGGCCAGCATCATCGGCCTTGGCTGCGAACATCTGGATGGCAAACCCTTTGCGCAGGTGGGCGAGACAATCTCCGCGGCGCTGGATTACGGCGTGAATATTTTTGATGTGTTTATGCCCGGCCGGGAGATCCGGGAGAATATCGCCAAGGCCCTGGGCGCGCGCCGCAAGGATGTGCTGATTCAAGGGCATATCGGCTCGACAGACCTCAGCAAACAATACGACATCAGCCGCGATCTGCCCACAGTTCAGCGCTATTTTGAAGATCTACTGCGCATCTATGGCTATATCGATTTTGGCATGATGTTCTTCATCGATTCCGAGGAGGATTACCGCGGCGTTTTTGATACCGGCTTCGCAGATTACGTCCTGAAGCTCAAAGAGCGCGGCGATATCCGCCATATCGGCTTCAGTTCGCATAACCCGGCGATGGCGCAGCGCGTCATCCAGACGGGTCTGCCCGAGATGCTCCTATTCAGCATCAATATGGCGTTCGATCTCATTCCCGCCGAATCCAATGCGCTGGATGTGCTCAATGATGGCCTGGATTCCGCGGCATTTCACGGCATCGATCCCGGTCGGGCGGCATTCTATCAGTTTTGCGCCAACAAGGGCATTGGCATCACCGTCATGAAAACGCTGGGAGCCGGCAAGCTGATCTCTGCCGAACATACGCCGTTCGAGAAGCCCATGAGCGTCGCCCAGTGCATCCACTATGCCCTGACGCGCCCTGCCGTGGCCAGCACGCTGGTGGGCTGCCAGACGGCCGCCGAAGTCGCTGAGGCCATGCGCTATCTGGAGCTGAGCGACGAGGAGCGGGATTATTCCCCTGTTCTGGGCACCCAGCGCAACGATTTTAAGGGCAACTGCGTCTATTGCAGCCATTGCCAGCCCTGCCCTGCGGGCATCGATATCGCGGCCGTCAATAAATACCTGGATATTGCCCGGCTGGATGAGGCGCATATCCCGCCTTCCATCGCCTCGCACTACGCTTCTCTCTCCGCAAAAGGCAGCGACTGCATTGCCTGCGGAAGCTGTGAAGGGCGCTGCCCCTTCGGCGTTCCGGTAATTGAAAACATGGCTAAGGCCGCCAAGCTCTTTGAATAAGCTTTTAACAAAAAAGGAGGTGCGTGAGCGCCTCCTTTTTGATCTCCCTGTTTCTCCCCGTTTTTTAAACCCGATAAACCCGCACCGGCTTGCCCAGGGAGCGCGCATAGTCTATGGTATATTTCGTCCCACGGGAGGCGCCGTCCCAGACGGCGATGACGAGCTCCGCCGCCTGCACGATCTGCCGGTTGCGCACCAGCGGCGCTCTGCGCCCGTATCTTTGGTAATCCGGCAGAAAAATGCGCTTGGCGATGCCGTGCGCATCTGCATAGGTCTCCGCCGCCCGATCGATGCCCCGAGCTCCCCCGCTGATGATCTCCGTGATCCCCTCCGGCAAATATCTGCCAATCTCTACCTCTAAATTTCTCGAACCCACTACCGCGATTTTCATTCTGCCCTGCTCTCAATTTCACAAAAGATAGCTTTAGTATAACAGCTTTCTCTCCCGCTGTGAGCAAGGCATTTGCAATGCAGACAACCGTCTTTTTATGCTCTATGATGAGGTTAGATACCTTATAACAGAGCTGGTGCATGAGAAAATTTAGAATTCCCTCCATTCCCAAAACAACCAATAAAACTATCCGCTTTCCCAACGATGTCATTGAGCAAGTGGAAGCAGCTATCCAGGGAAAGAACTGCACCTTTTCTGCTTTTGTCATCGCGGCAGTAAGGATGATATTGGAGAATTTAAAAGAAGAATAAAGAGCAGCGCTTCTGCGCTGCTCTTTTGATCGCATAACAAGCTCCCTCTATTTTGCATATAAAAAAGAGCGGCCTTTCGCCGCTCTTTTTGCTTTGCGCCTAAACGCGCTCCATGTAGTCGCCCGTTCTGGTATCCACACGGATCCGATCGCCCTGGTTGACGAACAGCGGAACCATGACCTTCGCTCCCGTCTCGAGCACAGCCGGCTTGTTGCCGGAAGTTGCCGTATCGCCCTTGAAGCCGGGCTCGGTCTCGACGATTTCCAGCTCGACGAAGTTGGGCGCTTCCACAGAGAATGCCTCGCCCTTGAAGAACTTCACCGTAACGTTGGAATTCTCCTTGACGTACTGCATCGCCTCTTCCACCAGCGCTTTGCCCAGGGGCAGCTGATCATACGTTTCGAGATCCATGAAGTAGTAGAGATCGCCGTCCGAATAGAGATACTGCATCTCTTTTCTCTCGACCATCGCCTTGGGGTATTTCTCCGTCGGGTTGAACGTCCGCTCAAGCACGCCGCCCGTAACGACGTTTTTGATCTTCGTGCGCACGAATGCCGCGCCCTTGCCCGGCTTGACGTGCTGGAAATCCACGATGACCCAAACCTGGCCATCGATCTCGATCGTAACGCCCTTTCTGAAATCGCCTGCTGATACCATTTGTTTTCTCCTCCAATTATAAAACGATTAAATCTTTTGATACCGTATAGAAATTCTCATAGCCATCTTCCGTGATGGCTACCATATCTTCGATGCGCACGCCGCCCTGCCCCGGCAGATAAATGCCCGGCTCGACAGTGCCGATCATGCCCGCCTCGAGCACCTGCGGATTATCTCTGCGGAACCACGGAGCCTCGTGAATCTCTACGCCCACACCATGGCCCGTCCCATGCTCATAGAACGCACCATAGCCGGCATCTGTGATGATATTTCTCGCAACGGCATCCACATCGCCGCCCGTAATCCCCGGGCGCAGGGCTGCCAGCGTCGCGAGCTGTGCTTTCTGCACAATATTATAAATCATTTCCAGCTCGGGCGCAACCCCTCCCACAGCGACAGTTCTGGTAAAATCCGTGCACTGCCCCTCATAGATCACGCCGAAATCCATCGTAACGAAATCCCCATTCTGCACTTTGCGATCCGAAATCGTCGCGTGAGGCAGAGAGGAGTTGGGGCCTGTGGCGATGATCGGCTCAAAGGAGGGCTTCACGCCGTTTTTATGGAAGAAATAGATCATCTCTGCCAGCAAATCGTATTCCGAAACGCCCGGTTTGATCACTTTGGTCATGTGATAGAAGGTATCCGCGGTGATTTTTGCGCCTTTGCGCATTTTCTCAATTTCTTCCGGCGTTTTGATTGTGCGCAGTGCGCGCATCTCGTCGTCGATCGAGCAGTAGGAAGCGGAAAATGCCGCATCCATCGCCGCTTTCTGATCCAGCGTAACTTTAGAAGTCTCGATGCCAAGCCTTTTTACGCCGTGCTTTTTCATCAGCTCCGCCGCCTCGCGGTATGCGCCGTCCTGCGCAATTTTGACAAACTCAAAATCATCGCCCATCTCCCGCTCGGCCATCTCCAGATAGCGGAAATCCGTCATAAAATACTGCGCATCCGCCGTTACCAGAATATCCCCGGTATCCCCGGAAAACCCGGAATACCACTGCATATTCTCCAGGCTGGTAATCAGAACGCCGTCTACTCCGTTTTCCGCCATATAGGCGCGCAGCTTTTCAAACTTATTCATGTTTCATCCCCTCCTTCGCTTTTTCGTACATCTGCTTCATGGCCAGCGCATCCATCGCCATCGTCCCCTTGGATTCGCAGATGATGCGCGGCTGTAAATCGTATTTGAGCAGCATAGGCGCCAGATGCGCGAAATCCGGGCCGTATCCTTCCTCGGCAAACGTCCTGTGCTGTTTTTCCCCCATGGCCGTAAACTCAATTTTCGAGAAATGGACGTGCATCCGGCTGGTGCGCTCCTGCCCGATGCCATCGATGAGCGCTTTCAAAATCTCCTCAAAATCCTCCGGCGAGTTGATGGCGCCCCGCCCCCGGGTATGCAGATGACCAAAATCGATGGTGGGCAGCACTCTCTCATCTAGATTCACCAGAGCAATGATCTCCTGCAAATCCCCCAGCTGGTTGATTTTGCCCATGGTCTCGGGGCAATAGGTCAAATCTCCCTGGCCGGCCTCATCCAGCTGCTGCAAAATCCACGTGAAATTGCGCTTTGTCATATCAAAGGCCAGCGCCCGATCCATCTTGGCGCAGGAGCCCGGGTGGAAGATCACGCGGTCTGCTCCCAGCCATTTTGCCGCTTTTGCGCTTTCCAAAAAATACTGCAGGTTCTTCTCCCGCTTTTCCGGGTCGTCTGTCGCCAGGTTGATAAAATACGGCGCATGCACGCTCATGGCAATTTCATTCTCCCGCGCCTTTTCCCGCACAACTGCCGCCGTCTGCTCACCGATGCGCACGCCTCTGCCAAAGGAGTATTCATATGCCCCAAGGCCCATGCCCCGAATCCAGGCCATCGCCTCATAAGTGTGCTTATATCCTGCCTCGTAAAACTGCTCCGAATTTCCGGAAGGCCCAAATAAAATCATGCGTGTTTTTTCCTCCTAAGTTTTCTGCCCAAAACCGATTTGACCTGCCGCGCAAGCAGCTGGAAATCCCCAGTCTTGCGGAAAAGCAAGTAGAAAATCGTATTGGGCACGATCATGCAGATAAGGAATTTTCCTGCAAACACCAGCAGGCCGCCGCTTCCCAGCAGGCCCGCCAGAAAATCCGTCAGAAGCGCCGTGAGCAGTGTAACGCAGAAATAGACGGCATATTTTACAAAATACACGAGCGGGCTTCGGTGGAACCCATGTTTAAACAGCACGACCGGCTCCATCCAGACCAGCGTCGTCAGCATACTGACGGTTGTCCCGATAAATGCGCCGATGAGCCCGAAGGCTTTCGCTGTCATAATCGAGATGCCGATATTGACAATTGCCGAGATGATCGGAATAAACTTCCCCTCTTCAAAAACGCCCATCGTATCCCGGAACGTCGTATTGACATTGCGCATCCCGACCAGATAGAAGTTTAAAACGATAAAGACGACCATCGTCTGATCCAGCAGCCGATCCGTGCCGGCCCAGATCGCGACGAATGGGTTGAACAGCACATAGAAGCAGACCGCCGCAAAGCCAAACATCCAGAAGTTCCCAAAGAAGATGGCGTTATAGACCTTGTATTTGCGCCGGTTGCTCTCGGTTGCCGCCATATTGCCGATGCTGGCCGTGCAGGCGTTGAACACCTGCTGCAAGAGGTTCTTGACCGTCGTCGTCAGCAGAGAATAGTTGGAGTAAATCCCCGCCTCCTTGACGCCGACAATGGAAGAGATGATCAGGCTGTCCGTGCCGTTGATGACAACTTGTCCCGCTCTGTAAAACATCAGCGAACCCATGCTGCGGAAAATTGCCTTGCGGTCCTTTTTGGGGAGCACAGAGTCGTTTTTCCCCCGGATATAGGGATACATCCGATCCGCGAGGAACATGGTGATGATGCCTTGCAGCGCGTTGGTGCCCACCTGAATGGAGAGCGTCAGAATATAGTTGTGCGTCAGGCTCATGACGATCATCTGAATGCCATAGCACAAAATGGATGTCCCGTAGATGACGTTGGTAACGATATAGTTCTTCTGGTGCGCCGTAATCAGCGAGCCTTTATAGGAGAAGAAATACCCCGATGCCGTATTGATGACAAACAGCATGAAAATCAGGTGCAGATCCGGGATATTCGCGTCTTTGACCAGGTATTCCAGGAAAGGCAGCGTAACGAGCCCCATCGCAACAACCACAAAGCCGACGATGATATACGCCTTCTGATACAGCTTCATCAGGCCCTGGATTTTGACTTTGTTATCCTCTGCAATCGGCTTATAGAGCGCGTATATGATAGCCGTCCCGACGCCCAGATCCGCCAGGGAAAAGAGCATCAAAATATTGGTGAACGTCCCGTTGACGCCCTGGTAAACCTCGTCCAGCGTATGGATAAAGACCGTGCGCATGGCGAAGCTCATCAGAATATTTAAAATCTGACCGCCCAGGCCGAATATGATATTGCGAATAGAATTCCTTGCGCGATTCAAAGGGGCTCTCCTTTTTGAAAGATACTAGAATATTTTAGCATATTTTTATGAAAAATCAAAATCGGCTGTTTCTTTTTAGTCTTTTCCAAAATACCGGGAAAATTCCCGCACTCCCTTTTTTCTTTTTGGATTTTCAGAGCGTTCAGCCATCCGCTTGATACTGCCCGATAAAGCGGATAGCGCATTTCGGCCCTCTCTTTTTTGCGAGACAATTCCTACCCTGTGTGCTAAACTGAAAGCAGATCATCTATCTAAAAAGGAGAACCCCATGCTTCTGGAATTGATACAAAACGCTCAAAGCGCGGAAACGCCAATTGAAAACCAGATCTTTGAAAATGAATCGCTCCTGCTATCCGATTTCTCCCGGCTGGATTTTAACCGCGTTCTATTCCGAAAATGCAGATTCCTGCAATGCGATTTTTCCAAGGCCTCCCTTTTGCATACGCGGTTCGAAGGCTGCGATCTCTCGGGCAGCGATTTCTCCGAGAGTTTTTGGAAATATGGCGGCATGGCCGAGAGCAAGTTCGACGGCTGTAATTTTTCCGAGGCGCGCATCCGGGAATGCAAGATCGCTGAGAGCCTTTTCTATTATGCGAACTTTCCGCAGATCATCTGGGAAAACTGCGAGGTTTCTGAGAGTTTTTTCAGCGGCGCCTCGTTTCACGCCGCCCGCTTCAAAGATCTTCAGCTTCAAAAGGTCAATTTCTCGGATGCCGATTTTTTTGGCGTTTCCATGAAAAAGCTGGATCTTTCAGATTGCGATCTGACGAACATCTCTATCTCGGATACGTTTCAGGAGCTGCGCGGCGTCAAACTAAACGCCATCCAGGCCGCCGCCTTTATGCGGTTTTTCGGGGTCGAGATCGTATAGCTTCCAATCAAAAAAAGAAACGCTGTTGCGTTTCTTTTTTATTGCTCCGCATACCGCGCGTAAATTGCATGAGGCATCTGCTTCCCATTGACTACCTTGATGAACTGGCTCTCTTTTTTCATGCCCAGCCGCTCCGCCACCCGCACAGACGCCCGGTTTTCCGGCCTGATCTCCGCAATCACTTTCTCCGCCGGGTAGTTTTCAAAGAGATACCGGATGCAGGCCTCTCCGGCCTCTGTGGCATAGCCCTTGCCCCAGGCTTCTTTTCCCAAAATATATCCAATCCCATAAAACTTTTCCCCGCCGATTTGCTCCATCAGCGGCCCCATGCAGCCTATTACTTTGCCGGATGCCTTTTCCACTGCCGCGTAATATCCAAAGCCATCCACCTGATAGCGTTTTTGTTGGTTCGAAATAAAGCCGCGCACCTGCTCGTCGCTAAAGGCATATTCCCAGGCGTACATTACCTCAATATCCTGCAAAAACAAACACAGCGCGCTAAAATCTTCCTGCCGCAGCTCTCTCAGCCCCAGCCGCTGCGTCTCAATCCGATATTGCATTGCTCCTCCTCATATAGAAAAAGGCCTCCGAAGAGGCCCCTTCTTTTTCTTACTCCAGATTGTTGTGGTTAAACCCAATATCCGCCGGGACAAGGCTCATATACTCCGCCAGATAGGACTGGACGGTATCTGCCACCATGTTGAACACCGGATAAATCGAGCCGCCGCATCCATCCGGAACCTCTTCTCCCTCCGGCCGAACGGGTTTGGGGATGACGACTTTCAAATCTGCCAGTCTGCCGATGGTGGAATCCTGGCTCCCCGTAACCAGCGCCAGCTTGGCACCATGTTCTTTTGCCTGCTGCGCGATGATGCACATAGTTTTGGTCTCACCGGAACCCGAGCCAATCACCAGCAAATCCTCTTCGCCGATGGCAGGCGTCCCGTTATCGCCGACGACAAACGTCCTCAGCCCAGCCTGCGAGCAGTTCATGGAGAGGATCTTGATCATGTTCCCCGCTCTGCCCCAGCCTGCGACGAAAATTCTTCTGGCATGGAGAATCGCCTTTGCGAGCTCATCGAGCTCCTGCTGGCAAACGCCGTTTAGCATCTGGGCGCATTCTTCGCCCATTCTGATTTTCTCTTTTACTCTATCCATCATGATCGTAATCTCCTCTTATTCCAGGTTGTTGTGGTTTCTGCCGACGTCTTCCCAGGTTACGCCGAGCCGTTCCATCGCATAAGCGCGGATCAGATCACAAACCATGACGATAACATGATACATAGAGCCGCCGGAGCTGGTGGGAGCAGGAGGCGCGCCGTCGCCGCGCTTGCGCCTGTTCTGCGGGATGACTACGTTCACATCCGCAAGCCTTCCGATCGTGGAATCTGCGTTGCCGGAAATCAGGCCCAGCTTTGCGCCGTGTTCCTTTGCCTGCTGCGCAAGAATGCACATGGTCTTTGTCTCTCCAGAGCCCGAGCTGATGACCAGAATATCGCCCGGCTGAATGGCCGGCGTTCCGTTATCGCCGACGCAGTAAGTCTCAAGGCCGATCTGCGAGCAGTCCATCGAGAGGATTCTGCCGACGTTCCCCGCTCTGCCCCAGCCTGCGACGAAAATCCGCTTTGCTTCCAGGATAGCATCTACCATCGCATCCAGCTGCGCCTGGTCGATGCCGGCCAGCATCTCGGCATCTTCTCTGCCTGTTCTGGCTCGCTCTGCAACTCTATCCATTTTCTTTGTCATTGCCTATCTCTCCTTTAGCAGTGGGATTATTCCAGGTTGTTGTGGTTTGCGCGGACGTCTTCAAACGTCTTGCCAAGGCGCTCCATCACGCACTCTTCGATGAAATCGTTGAGCATGAAGGCAACCTGATAGATATTCAGCCCGCGAATCTCGGAATGCTCTTCGCCTTCTTTTTCCTCTTTCCACTGCGATGCCGGGATGACGACGTTGATATCCGCGATCTTGCCCATGGTGGAATCCGCGTTGCCCGAGATCAGGCAGACTTTCGCGCCGTGATCCTTGCCCTGCTGGCAGATGAGGGAGATGGTTTTTGTGTTGCCCGAGCCGGAGAAGATGATCAGCAGATCCCGCTCATGGATGGAAGGGGTGTTATTGTCGCCGACGCAGAACACGTTCATGCCCAGCTGCGACATATCCATGCCCAGGATTCTGACGATGTTCCCCGCTCTGCCCCAGCCGGAAACAAAAATTCTTCTGGCGTCGATAATCGCGTCTACCAGCTCGTCGATCTGCTTCTGATCGACAGCGGCCAGAATCTCCGCGTTAATTTTGCCCATTTCCTGTCTTCTCTTCAACTTATCCATTTTCAAATCTCCTTTTCTTTTGGCTCAAGGCCATAAATTGGATGCGCTCGGGAAAAGCAAAGCACATGGAGGCAAAACGCTCCTCTCCTCTATGATCTTGTCTGTTTCTCCGAATGCTTTTATTATACATCGCCAAGGCGCGCATTTGCAACCTTTCTCTTGCCTTCAGCCCATTTTTATATTGGCTCTCAAAGGCGCCCTTTTATATTTTAAGCGTATCATGGCCTGTTCTAGAAGTAAACGGCATTTTCCTGCAAAAAAGTTATCTTTTCCGAACCGCCTAGGCAGAAAAACTCCGGCAAAGGCAGGCATAGCCGCCGCCTGCCAACTTAATTTCGGTATTTTTCAGAAATTCCCTTGACATTTTCTCCGTCATTGTTTAATATATTATACGTCCCGTTTGTGGCCCCTTGGTCAAGCGGTCAAGACATCGCCCTTTCACGGCGGTAACAGGAGTTCGATTCTCCTAGGGGTCACCATTTTTAAAGCTTGCTCGTCAGCTGCCTCGGGCGGTTGGCGGGGGAGTTTGGGAGCATAGCTCAGCTGGGAGAGCATCTGCCTTACAAGCAGAGGGTCATTGGTTCGAGCCCAATTGTTCCCACCAACAGCATATCGCTGAAAAAATACTGTTCTGATTTTCAGGGCAGTATTTTTTTGCCAAAATAGCGGGGCGCCCTGCCAGAGCCAGCCTTACCTTAGCACCCTTCCCGCGGCAGCTCTCGCACAAATTCGCCCAGCGCATCGCGCCTTTGGCAGCCCTATTTCTTATAAAACCCTCCCCAAAATCAAAGCGCCCGGCCGGCTTTTCTGCCCGGCCAGGCTCTCTTTTTTAAGGCGCGTAGAATTTCACTCTGCCATAGGCATATTCCCTGCATGGCATCCCGCTGTCCTGGGGCTCCTGCCCTTCTATTTCCCCTTTCAAAATCGCCTGCGCTCCTCTTTGGATTTCTCCAAGATACGAAGCGTCCAGGGGCATTTTGCCATGGCAGGGCAGCACGGTTTGAAATGCCTCCTTCCTTTTCTCCAATCGCTCCATGCTGGCGCAAAGGGCCTCCAGGTTGCGCCCCGAGCCAAACATATAAATTGGCCCCTCCTGCACGCTGTCCCCCGAAAACAGTACGCCCGTTTCCTGCTCCAGCAGCATGATGCTGCCCGGCGTATGCCCCGGAGTATGCAGCACGGCCAGCTTCCTGCCGCCTAGTTCGATGGTATCGCCCTCCCATAAAGGCTTGAGGCGCAGCCGATTCTGCGGCATGTTCTGCAAAAAGCGCTCATATTCCGCTGGATGCAGATAGATCTCCCCCTCAAACTGCCCGCATCCGCCAATGTGGTCTCGATCCGAATGAGAAAGCGCCAGAATCAGCGGTTTTTGCGTCAGGCCGGAAACCAGCTCTCTCAGGGCTCCCTTGCCAAACCCCGTGTCCAGCAAAAGCGCACGCGCTTCCCCCTCGATCAGAAACATACGGACGATACCTTCCTCAATCGCCCAAATTCTCTCTCCCATTGTCTTCACGCAGTATTCCTGCTCCATGCCGTTGCCTCCTTCCCGCTTTGAAAAAGGAGCTCAAAAGCGCCAGCTCCTGAGCTCCTGTTATGCTATTTGACCTCGCCCCAGGCCATCGCTTTGGCCGATTTGACGATTGCCTCGGAAATTTTCATCTCGCGCACGCCGTCTTCGAATGTCGGGAAGCGCTTTTCCCCCTGCTGCCCGCCCAGAATATAGTCGTAAACCTGTTTGAAGCATTGCTTGAAGGCATCGCCAAACCCTTCGGCATGGCCGCCCGGGTAGCTCATGATCTCCTGCGCCAGAGGCATTGCCAGGGAAGGATCCTTGATCATGATCTCGTTATTTCCCGTGCGCTTGCCAATCCAGAGCTGGTTGGGCATTTCGCCGTCAAAGCAAATGCCCGCCTTGCTGCCGTAAATCTCATAATACAGCCGGTTTTTGCGCCCAGCCGCCGCCTGGTTGACCGTGAGCGTTCCCCGGGCGCCGCCGCCAAACCGCAGCAGAACAGAGGCATAATCCTCTGTCGTAATCTCCATATCCTCGTAGTCGTCGTTTGTGAGCATTTTCCCCGAGAATGTCTGGATCGCCTTTTTGGGCTTTTTGCGCACGGGCAGGAAGGTCGCGAAGTCCGCGCAGACCTTTTCAATCCGCAGGCCAGTCATGAACTCGGCGCCGTCCAGCCAGTGCGAGCCAATATCGCCAATCGCCCGCGCTTCTCCGGCCTGCTCCGGCTCCAGGCGCCAGCTGTAATCCGTGGGGAGCTGCAGCCAATCCTGCTGGTATGAGCCGTTCACCGCATAAATCTCGCCCAGCTCTCCCGCGTCTATCATGGCCTTCACCTGATGGAGCAGCGGGTAGTAGCGCAGGTTGAAGCTCACCGCCGCAACCACGCCTTCCCTCTCTGCCAGGGCCAGCAGCTCCTCTCCTTCTGCGGAAGTCATAGCCAGCGGCTTATCGCATACCACATGCTTATGCGCCAAAATCGCCGCTTTGGCCATGGAATAATGTAGGTAATTCGGCGCGCAGATGTGCACCGCCTCCACCTGCTCATCCGCGATCAGCTCCATATAATCGCCGTACCCCTTGGGGATGCAGAGCTTCTGCGCCAGCGCCTCCGCCCCGGCCGCGTTGGTCGTCGCGATTGCCACAACTTCAATATAGCCCAGCCTTCTCAGGCTTTCCACATGCACCGGCCCGATGAATCCCCCGCCGATCACGCCGACTTTTATCTTCTTCATGGCGCCCTCTCCTTACAAAATATACTGGTTCATAAAGTTCTTGGAAAGGCGGATGGAATCCAGCCGATCCTGCAAAGTCTCCTCGTATGCCCGGTCCTCGATCTCCAAGATAGCCGCGCCCTTATACCCGATATCGTTGAGCGCCGAGACGAATTTGCCCCAGTCGATATCCCCAAGCCCCGGGAGCTTGGGCGTGTGATATGCCAGCGGCGGCGCGAAGAAGCCCACCTGGTTGTATTTCTCCGGATAGAACTGCACATCCTTGATGTGAATATGCCGGATTTTTTCCGCAAACTGATAGATGGGCAGCGTATAGTCCATCTGCATGATGATCATGTGCGAAGGATCATAGTTGAGCGCAAAGTTCTTGCTGTCAATCCGCGAGAACATCTCCTGCCAAATCGCGGGTGTGCAGGCGAGGTTTTTGCCGCAGGGCTCTTCATCCGTCGTAAAATACATGGGGCAGTTCTCAATGCAGACGGTGATGCCGCGATCCTCCGCCTCTTTGATGATATCCGGCCAAATTTTCTGGAACGCATCGAAGCTCTCGCTCAAAGTCGCCCGGGGGTCTCTGCCGATAAACGTGTTGAGAACCGGAACGCCCAGATCTTCCGCAACTTTCAGAAGCTTTTTGATATGCGCAACCGCAAGCTCGCTCTGCTCCTTATCCGGATCCAGCGGGTTGGGATAGTATCCCAGGCCGGAGATCTCGATGCCCGTCTCGGCCAGCTTTTCCTGAATCGCCCCCTTGTCATAGCAATCCGCATCGATATGCGTAACGCCAGCATACCGCCGCGTCGCCTTTCCCATGGGCCAGCATGCCAGCTCCACGGCCTTAAGCCCCAGCTGCGCCGCATAGTCCACCACCTGATCAAAGCGATACTCCGGCAAAATTGCGCTCAAATATCCAAGTTTCATAAAAACCTCCGCCTATTTGCATTTTTAGATTCGGTATGCCCATTATATCATATTTGGAAAGAGAAAAAAGAGCGTTTATGCTCTTTTTTCATAAAGCTGCAAAGTTTCTTTTGCGGCCTGCTGCAATTTCTCGGCGACGCTGGGCGGCGAGATGATTTTCGCCTTGCCTCCAAACTGAAACACCCAGGAGAAAAAGGCCGGGCTGACCGCGACTTTGAGATGCGCGGTAAACTTGCCGTCTTTTGCGCTGGAAATGGGCACATCTCTGCCAAAGCGATCCACCACGACGCCCACAAGGCTCTCGTCAAATTCCATCACAATGCCCTGCACATCTCCGCCAAACATGCCGAACATCCTGTTGGCATATTCTGCCGGCTCCAGCTTTTGCCCCATCTCGATGCGCCGCTCAGGCTCCAGGCTGATTTTTGCCATTTTATCCACGCGGAAATGCGAGAGCCCGCCATACCTCTCATAATAGGCCACCAGATAGTAGTAGCCGTCATTCCAGAGCAGCAGATACGGGCTGACGGTATACCGCTCGCCGTCTCTGCGCGGGTGCAGCTTTTTATCCAGCTTGTATTCGGAATAGAGAAAGGAGATCTGCCGCTCCTCGGAAATCGCCCGGTGAATCTCGTCGACATTATAATAAATGCTCTCGTTCATGGTTTTCACCCGGTTCAAAATATAAACCTGGCGCTCCAGCTGGCGCGCCTGCCCGGCGCTGGTCAGGCTCTCTATTTTTTTGATGAGCTGCTCGCTTTTCTTATGCGTGATAAACCTGGATGCCTGCACAGCGTCTACCAGCAGCTTGAGCTCGGGCAGTTCAAACGCCCTGCTGGCCACATAATAGCCAAAATTTCTGCTGCGCCGGCATTCAATATCCAGCCCAAACGTCCGCAGTGTCTCCAAGTCGTCATACAGGCTCTTGCGCTCTGCGCCAATTCCATATTCCGCCAGCGCCTCAACCATCTGCGGAATCGTCATCAAATGTTCTTCGTCCGTGCGCTCCAATAAAATCTTCATCAGATAGAGCAGCTTCATCTTTTGCCTTGGGCCCTTAGCCATGTCTCGCATCCCTCCCCTTTGTTTTTCAGTGTACCATAAACATCCCATGCTTTCAACCTCTATAGTCCGTTTTTTCGGACTATCCTTTTGGTATGATAACTACAGAGAAAGGATGTGGTTTCATGAAAAAGCGTTATTCAGTTTTGCATAGATTTCTGGAAAGCTTCCTGCGCGGCGCGCAGGGCGGCCGCTACGGCAGAGGCGTCGCTTTCTTCTGTTTGGGCTGTTGCTTGGTCCCTCTGGTTTTTGCAGGGCTTTTTCATTTTTTAGGGGCCTTTTGGGGCTGCACAATCGCCGCTGTTCTGGCCGCTTTGGCGCTGGCGCACTTCGATGCATACGAGAGCGAATATCCCGCCGAGCCGGAAACATCTGTCCGCAAAAAAAGTGCCCGCTTTTCCCACAGCGGAAAAACACAGCGATGTTCCCGCGAAAAGATAAGCTGAAGCACGATGAAAAAGCGCCGCATCTTTACTGCGGCGCTTTTCTGCGCTTTTTTTGCCACCCTGTTCTATCGCTCTGCCATCTTCTTCGCACACCAGGCGATAAGCCGCATAAACAGCTCCTCCAACTCCTGCCCCTGGGCATTTGCAATGGCCTCTCTGCTCATGCACCGCCCAAATAACCATGCCTCTTCCCCGGAAAGCACCTGCCCCAGCGCCTGTTTGCTGTCGTAATAAACCTGCTCCTTGCAAAATGCATCGGCTTGCAGCAAAAAGAAAATGCCCTTATAGAGCATCGCCAGGGTCTGCGCCTTTCCCCCTTCAAAAAGATAGCAATGGCAGGCAGCATGATAGAGATTTGCCGCGCCGATTTTCAGCGCCTCCTGCGCTTCCTCCCGCCCAGGCTTTGGAAACAGCTCGCATAAATCCCCTAAAATGGGCTGGGTATCATAATAGAACTGAAACAGATCCGCTCTGGGCCAATGCGCCAGTTCGCTTCTCCCCGAGACAAAGCCGCACATTTTTTCCCGCTCCGGCATCTTTTCTACCATCTGCCGATAGGCCCGCAAGTCCTCCGCACCCAGCTCATCCAAAATTACGACCATATCAATATCGCTTTGCTTTGTCTCCTCGCCCCGGCGATGGCTGCCCTGAATCCCCAAAAAGGCAACGCGCCCCGGGAACAGCTCTAAAATCGCCCTCTGAAACGCCCCGCACCACTGCTTTGTCTGCTCTGTCATATTCTCCTCCGTCTAAAAAGCAGCGAAATCTCGCTGCTCATTCTTATTTCTGCTCTGCCTCTTGTTCCGCCTCGCGGTATTTGCGCATGCTGATCGCGAAAAGTTCGCCGTTGCTGGGCGGCGTATAGGTGATGGCGTTGGCTCCTGCCGCAATCGTCGCTTCAATGCTCTCTTCCGTGGGCCCGCCCGTCGCAATGATCGGAATATCCGGGTATGTTTCCCGTATTTTTTTGACGATCTGCGCCGTTTTGGCCGCCCCGGAAACGTTGATAATATCCGCTCCCGCCGCGATTCTCCCCGCAATATCCGTATGCTCGGATACCACCGTAATCACCACGGGGATGTCCAAAATCTGCTTGAGCTGCCGGATGGTCTCATTTTCCGTCGGCGCATTGAGCACAACCCCAAATGCACCCACAAACTCCGCATCCCGCGCCAAATCGATCACCCGCGCGCCCTTGGTCACTCCGCCGCCCACCCCGACGAAAACCGGCATATCGGCCGCCGTCATGATGGCTTTGGTGATGGCCGGCTGGGGGGTAAAGGGGTAAACTGCGATAATCGCATCGGTATTGATATTGCGGATGATGGCAACATCCGTCGTAAAGGCCAGGGATTTGATTTTTCTGCCGAAAATGCGAATCCCGGATGCTTTCCGCAGGCACTGGGGCGCGCTGATCATATGGCTGCGCAAATTTCCCTCAAAGCAGGGAATCCCTCTGTTTTCCTGTTCCCATCTGTTCTCTTCCATACCCTTCCCTCCATTGCGGTTTTTCAAGTCTTTTTTCTATTCTACCATGCCTTTGCCCTGTTCCCAATGCATCTGCACCCAAATTTTCTAAAACGTTACGTTCCCGCCATATTTTTCGCAGACAAAATAAGCCGAAAACAAAATCATCTTCAACAAAGAGAAGATCGGCCCTACTTCTTGCTTTTTCAGATGAGGGGATGAAGCCTGAATTGCTTCCAATAAGGGTAAGAAAAACCGCTCTATTGAGCGGTTTTTCCTGGTGACCCGCCGGAGATTCGAACTCCGGACACCTTGATTAAAAGTCAAGTGCTCTGCCAACTGAGCTAGCGAGTCAAATATTAAATTTTGGCTGGGGTGGCAGGGTTCGAACCTACGAATGCGGGAGTCAAAGTCCCGTGCCTTACCGCTTGGCTACACCCCATCATCGCCCTTGCTAAAATAAAATGGGGTGGACAGTGGGATTCGAACCCACGACCTCCAGGGCCACAACCTGGCACTCTAACCAACTGAGCTATGCCCACCATACTGGCGCGTCTGTGGGGATTCGAACCCAAGACCTACGGCTTAGAAGGCCGTTGCTCTATCCAGCTGAGCTACAGACGCATGCCCCATTCGGCTCATCGCCGCCGCGTTTGCTGGGAAACTTGCCAAAAGCTTGCCCTATCGCGCAAAACAAATTATATCTTAAATGATATGAAGTGTCAAGGAAAAAATTCGGCAAAACTTTTCCCCGCCTACTTTTGCTTTTTTTCACATATAAAAACAGGGCAAACTAGAGCCTTTTCTGATAGTATGGCTTGGCATTTTAATGAAAAAAGAGTACACAGAATCTGTGTACTCTTTTTCGTTCCTTACTCGTGCTCGTTATTCATCTGGTTCTTGAAATTCGAGTTTCTGTTGTTCGAGTTATTTCTCTGGTTGCTCTGGTTATTGCTCTGGTTATTGCTCTGGTTGTTGTTGGAGCGATTGGAGTTCTGGTTGTTAGACTGGTTCGACCCCGTGTTGTTGCAATTGCAATTCTTATTGTTCTTCATTATAAATTGCCTCCTTTCTCACTTTTGAGTTTCGCAAACTTTGTTGCAAAGATAGTATCTGTAAAAAACACTTTTTTATGTTGCCAATCGTCCGGTTTCTCCAGAAAAATTTGTCTTTGATTTTCTTCTTTTTCCCATAAAAATTTAATTTCAAATTTTGAAGCTGAGGATTTTGCCTTGACAAACAAAATAGAGAATGCTAATATATCACTGTTGATTTTTTATGATTGTCTCTGGGTGTAGCGCAGTTTGGTAGCGTGCTTGAATGGGGTTCAAGAGGTCGCAGGTTCAATTCCTGTCACCCAGACCAAAAAGAAAACCGCTCAATAGAGCGGTTTTTTTGTTTATCGAATTGATAGGGTTTGCGAGCAGCTTATACATAGGAATCTTCTCATAAAAATAGCAGCGGAGAACAATGCTTCCATACTCTCCGCTGCTTTTTTTACGAGCCAAATTGGCCCTACTCCTCTTCCTCTTCTTCATAGAGGCGAATAAATTCGTTCCAAGCTGCTTCCAGCTCCTCCTCAGATTCGACGGGGCTGAAAACGCTCTCCTCGCCATCCTCATCCAAGCGCATGATGAGCACTTCGCCTTCCTCAAAATCCTCCAGGGGAACGACGGGCAGAAGCGACGCATAGAAATGCTCGCCACAATCAAACGTCATCAGGCACTCAAATTCGACTTCGTTGCCCTCGTCGTCTGTCAGCGCAATGATGTTGCTCTCGATATCCATTTCGCCATCATGGCCAGCGCAGTGCTCGCAATGGCCGTTGCAATGTTCACTCATGTTATTTTCTCCTAAATCAGTAAATTTTCGTCCTATCTAAATAGCCCTGCAATATTGCTACCGCAGCCAGCTTATCGACCACTTTTCTCCGCTTTGCCCTGCTGACATCCGCTTCGATGAGCGTGCGCTGTGCAAAGACCGTCGTCAGGCGCTCATCTTCCATGATGATCTCCCGCCCCGTCGCTTCTTTCAGCTTTTCCGCAAACGCGGAAATCTTCTCCGCCTGGGGGCCAATCGTCCCGTTCATATTTTTCGGGAGCCCGCAGACAATCTGCTCCACGCCATGCTTTTCGCAAAGCGCCTTAATATAGGCAATATCCTCCTGCTCGCCCTGAACCTGATAGGATTCCAGGCCCTGCGCCGTAATGCGCAGCGGATCCGAAAGCGCAATGCCAATGCGCTTCTCTCCAACATCTAACCCCATGATCTTCGGGTATAACAATCCTGCCTCCTATTCGAGATTCTCGATATACTGCGAGACAATCTCTTCCAACAGCTCGTCCCTATCCAGCCTGGTCAGCAGGCTGCGCGCGCCGTTGAAACTTGTGATATACGTCGGATCGCCGGAGAGGATATACCCAACCAGCTGATTGAGAGGATCGTATCCCTTTTGCTGCATCGCATCGCAGGCGAGCTTGATAATCCCGCGCGCAGGGTTGTCCATGTCTTTTGTCAAGACAAATTTCGTCGTCCGATCAGCATGATTCATCGTGATAGCCCTCCTGTTGCCCTCTTAATAGAATTATTATATACCAAGCCCAATTACAAATCAACCAATCTGCGCCTGAATTTACCAGTTTTTCGCAGATTCCCGGCGCCATTGTATGATGCAAAGAGCCGCTCTGCCGAGCGGCTCTTCACGATTACCACATGTTGCAAACTGCATCCTCGAGGGCGCGTTTGCCCTTTCTCATGGTTCTCTTCATAAAGGTCTTGGTTCCGGGAACAGTTGCCATAACCGCAGCCGCGCCCACCAGACCGCCCATCAAAAAACTAAGGGCTGTGCATTTCATATTCATTTCAAACTCCCTTCTGCAAATGAATTCTCATCGTTAATCTGCGCAGAAAAAGGGAATTTAATCACAAAATCGTGCGTTTTCAAAATTTTTCATTTTAAAAACGCAAGCCGCTACTTGCGCAGCCGCTGAGCGATCTCTGCCAGCGTCTGCACCGCGGCCTCTACTTCCTGCTGCGTCGTATAGCGCGAGAAGGTGAAGCGCAGAGCGCCCCGCGCCTCCTTTTCGGAAAGCCCCATCGCCATGAGGACATGCGACGGCGAAAGCGAGCCTGCCGTGCAGGCAGAACCGCTGGAGCAGGCAATGCCCATCATATCCAGGTTATAGAGCGCGGCTTCGCTGGTCAGCTCGGGAATGCGCAGATTGACATTGCCGGGCAGGCGCTGGGTGGGATGGCCGTTCAAAATGACGCCGGGAATCTTCTGGCGCGCCATTTTGATCATCTCTTCCCGCAGCGCCGTCAGCCGCTGAGCCTCGCTTTCGAGCTCCTGGGATGCCAGTTCGATGGCCCGGCCCATGCCGACGATGGAAGCCAGGTTTTCCGTGCCGGATCGCCGGCCGCGCTCCTGGCCGCCGCCGTGCAGATATTTATCGAGCGGCGTTCCCTGCCTGACATAGAGCGCGCCGACGCCTTTGGGCGAATGGAATTTGTGCCCGGAAAGCGAGAGCAGATCCACGCCCAGCTCCTGCACATCGATTTTCACATGCCCCACCGCCTGCACGGCATCCGTATGCATCAGCACGCCCGCCTGATGCGCGGCCTGGGCAATCTCGGCGATGGGGTTGATGGTCCCCACCTCGTTGTTCGCAAACATCACGCTTACCAGGATGGTATCTTCCCGAATCGCGGCCCGCACAGCCTCGGGGCTGACCTGCCCATAGCAGTCTACATCCAGATAGGTTACCTCATAGCCATCCGTCTCCAGCGCACGGCAGGTATCCAGCACGGCATGGTGTTCCACTTTGCTCGTGATGATATGCCGGCCCTTTTGCCGCAGCGCATGAGCCGCGCCGGAAATCGCCCAGTTGTCGCTCTCCGTGCCGCAGCCGGTGAAGAAAATCTCCCGGGCCAGCCTTGCCCCCAGGGCCGTTTTCAGCTGCTCTCTTGCAATATCCAGCGCGTGGTGCGCTTCCCTCCCTAGCCCATAGACCGAGGATGGGTTTCCATATTGTTCTTGCAGATAGGGCAGCATCGCTTCTAATACTTCCGCCCGCACTTTCGTCGTGGCGGCATTATCCAAATAGATCAAAATAAGCACCTCGCTCCTTATTAAAAAAGCAGGCAGGGCGCCCGCTTTTTCCAGTTACAGCGCGATGAAAGACCCCATCGCGCCCGTTTTTCCATGGTCTCTTCGATGAGAGAAGAACCTCTCGCTATTATCATATGTACAAAGACCGGAGAGTGTGATATTTTTTGGCGGAATGCCGAGATTTTCAAACTGCGCCAACAAAACGGCCCATAAATCCAGATGGATGCCTTCGCCCCCGCGCAAAACCGCCGCCGGATACTCCGGCTCGAACAGCCCTGCCACGTCCTCCTGAATCTCATAGCAATGGCCGCATATGGAAGGCCCGATGCCCACCAAAATTTCATCCGGCGCAATGCCCAGGCTCTGCAGTTTTTGCACGGCCGTCCGCGCAATGCCCGAAAGTGTGCCCTTCCAGCCCGCATGGCAAACCGACGCCGCCCGCAGCTTTTTATCCAGAAAGAAAAGCGAGTTGCAGTCTGCATGCAGGCTCACGCCCGCTGTTCCCGGCGCCGTCACGCAGACGCCGTCGCACTTTGGCAGCTCGTTTTCCCGGAAAATTCCCATGCCGTGATGGCGCTCATCCACAAACTCCACCTGATTGCCATGCTCGTAGTTGCAGACCACCAGCTCTTCTGCCCGCATTCCCATGGCTCCTGCCGCGCGCCGGAAGTTTTCCCGGACGCGCTCCGGCGAGGGATCGCGCTTAAAGCTCAAGTTCAAAGAAGAGAAGGGGCCGTCGCTCACACCGCCAATGCGGGAAGTGAACCCATGGCGGATTCCCAGTGCCTCGAAGGATGGAATCGTATAGAAAATGACGCCGTCTTTTTGCCGCTCCAAAAAGCCTCTTTGCACCTTATCTGCATATGCCATAATAAAATGAAATCCCCTTCTGCTCTTTGCCGCGAGATCCTCGCGCTATTTCTCTGCCACCAGTTTTTTAAGCTCGCTCATGAAAGTGCTGATGTCTTTAAACTCCCGGTAAACCGAAGCGAAGCGGACGTAAGCCACCTCGTCCACCTTTTTGAGCGATTCCATCACCATATCGCCGATATCCTGCGCCTGCACTTCCTGCTCCACCCGGTTCTGCACCTGGTTTTCGATTTCCAGCGCCATGGCATCGATGGTATCGATAGAGACATTGCGCTTTTCGCAGGCCTTCATAATGCCCCGTTTGATTTTATCGATATCAAAGGCCTGGCGGCTGCCATCCTTTTTGACGACCATCACGGGCACTTGCTCTGCCTTCTCATACGTCGTGAATCTTCTGCCGCATTTCAGGCATTCTCTGCGCCGGCGCGTGGAAACCCCTTCATCCAGCGGCCTGGAATCGACTACCTTGCTCTCCTGGTGTCCGCAATAAATACACCTCATAATTCCACCTCTTGCATCGCTTTGTTTTTTCTTCGGAACACAGCAGCTTCATTCTATCATATTTTTCCGCCTTGCGCGAGAGAAGCCGCGCCGAATATGCGCTTTCGGGGTTATTATAGCACAAAAAGCGGCGCATACTCAATGAATGATCTCGCAAGTTGCCATATCGATCTCGACCAAAATCACGTCGTCCCCAATTTTGCAGATATCTTTCCATGGAATCACGTAGTCCCGGTGCTGGAACATGCCGCGCAGCCCACAGCTTCCGGGCACGACAATGGCATGGATATGCCCCTTGCACTCATCAAAAATCAAATCGCATATGTAGCCAAGGCTGCGCCCCTCGCAGACGTTGATGACCTCTTTCTTTCTCAGCTGATTAAACCGCAAAAAACTCCCCTCCTTGCTTTTATCATATGCTTGGAGGGGAGTTTTGGTTTATCGGGCAGCGCGTTTATTCCACAATATGCACTTTGATGATATTCGTCGTCCCGGCAAAGCCCAGGGGAATGCCCGCTACCATGATCACCAGCTCGCCCCGGCGCAGGTAGCCCGCCTCCACGGCCTTTTCCACCGCATGGGCAAAGAGCTCATCCATCTCCATCTTCTCTTCCACCCGCACAGGAAAAACATTCCAGGAGAGATTGAGCTGGCGCATGACTTCATCCGTCATGGCGCAGCCGATGATGGGCATGGACGGCCTGAATTTGGAGATGAGCTTTGCAGTCGTCCCGGTTTTGGTGAGGGCCAGCAGGGCCGCCGCATTTAAATCGTAGGAGACGGTGCAGGCAGCATGGGAGACGGCGTCCGGCGTATTCTCCGCGCCGCGGTTGCGCTGGCTCTCTGCAAAAAAGCGCTTCTTATAATCGATATCCTGCTCGGTGCGCAGGGCGATGCGAGCCATAGTCTCGACGGCTTTGACGGGATATTTGCCCGCCGCCGTCTCGCCCGAAAGCATGATAGCGCTGGTGCCGTCGTAAATGGCGTTGGCGACGTCCGTCCCCTCTGCTCTGGTGGGCCGGGGGTTTGTAATCATGCTCTCCAGCATCTGCGTCGCGGTAATGACCTGCTTGCCCGCAAGATATCCGCGCTTAATTAGCCGCTTCTGCTCAACGGGCACTTCCTCCAGGGGAATTTCCACTCCCATATCGCCTCTCGCGACCATGATGCCATCGCAGCTGCGAATGATCTCTCCCGCATTCTCGACGCCCTCGGCGTTTTCTATCTTGGCGATGATCTTCATATGCCCGCCGCCGTTTTTATTGAGGAACTCCCGGAGAATGATCAGGTCTTCGGCGCTGCGCACAAAAGAGGCCGCAACGATATCGTAGCCATGCTTGATGCCAAAGAGGAGATCCTGCTCATCCGCCTCGCTCATATAGGGCATATTCAGGTGCACGCCCGGCAGGTTCACGCCCTTGCGGTCCGAAACGATGCCGCCGTCGATGATCTGCGTCTCGATTTCGGATCCGCAGACACGCTCAACGCGAAGCTCGATATTGCCGTCGTCTAAAAGGATGGTATCTCCCGCCCGCACGTCCATAGGCAGGCGCTTATAGGAGACGCTCGCGCGCTTTGCCGTGCCCAGAAGGTCTGCCGTGGTCAGCGCAAAGCTCTCTCCGGCCAGAAGCTCGGCCTTGCCGCCTTCAAACCGCCCAAGGCGCACTTCCGGCCCCTTGGTATCTAAAAGCGCCGCCACCGGTTTGCCCAGCTCTTCGCGCGCCTGCTTCAGCGCCAAAAGGCGGCTGAGCTGCTCGCGGTGATCGCCGTGCGAAAAATTGAAGCGCGCGACGTCCATCCCTGCGCAAATGAGCTGTTTGATGGTCTGCACATCACTGCTGGCCGGCCCCAGCGTCGCGACAATTTTGGTTTTTCTCATGGCCATATTCCTTTGCTTCCTCTCTTAGGGGTAATCTATTCAAAAAATACTTCCAGTCTATATTATACACGAAAAATGCAGGATGAAAATACTCTCCTTCATTTTTTACACATTCGCCATTTTGTGCGCTTTTTGCATCCCACAGTTCTACATTTTTTGAAAAGTGAGTAGGATATACTGTGCCCGGGTGAGGGAAATGAAAAAGGTATATATCGAGCTGGTCTTTCTGGATAACTTCCTGATGGACTTTATCATTTTATTTTTTGCTGCGCGCCTGAGTGAAAAGCGCGTCAAATTCTCCCGCGTCAGCATGGGAGCGGGAATTGGCGCGCTCTATTCTGTTTTGGCGCTGGCTTTCCCGCCGCTCGGGGGATTCGCCTTTAAGTGCATCGCTCTGGCCGTCATGTGCCTGCCCATGGGAGCCCGCCCGGCCAGGCGGTATTTTCTGCGCTGCGGCCTGGCGCTCTTATGCTCCTTCCTCTTTGGCGGCTGCATTTTATTCGCCATGCTGGCGCTGGACGCGCCGCTTCACGGCGCATATCTCGGGCTTCCCATTCTGCGCTATCTCCTGCTCGGCCTGGCCGCGGGCATCGTACTTTTGGAGCTGCTCCTGCGCACGCCCCATCCCAAGCAAGGAACAGACTACCTCATTCACGCGGAATTTTCCGGAGCTGCCGTCAATCTCCGGGGTTTTTTAGATACCGGCAACCTGCTGCAAAGCCCCGGCGGGCTTTCCGTCATCATCGTGGCGCGCAGCGCGGCTGGCAGCGCGCTTCTGGAGCAGATAGAGCGGCATGCTCTGCCCTCGTTTCCCTGCCGCACGGCATCCGGGGAATCCAGCCTGCCCGGCTTTTTGCCAGATAAGCTCATTATTACCACCCGGGACAAAAGCTATGCGGCCAAGGCCTATCTCGCGCTTGCAGATACTTCGTTTCCCGAGGGCTACACCGCCCTTCTCGGGCCGAATTTAAAACTATTCCCATTATAGGAGGAACATATGATAAAAACATTGGAACAAATCCGTCTGGCCATTTTTAAAATCACTCTGGCAAAACGCCATCTCCTATACGTCAATGGGAGCGAAGCGCTTCCCCCGCCCCTCTCCAAGAGCGAGGAGAGTCTTCTAATACAGCGCCTGGCCGGCGGCGAAAGCGAGGTCAAAACCAGCCTGATCGAGCGCAATATCCGCCTGGTCGTCTATATTGCCCGCAAATTCGATAATACCGGCGTCGGCCTGGAAGACCTCATCTCGATTGGCACCATCGGGCTGATTAAGGCGGTCAACACCTTCGACGCCAGCAAAAACATCAAGCTGGCCACCTATGCCAGCCGCTGTATCGAAAATGAGATTCTGATGTTTTTACGCCGCACTTCCCGCATTAAAGGAGAGATCTCCCTGGATGAGCCGCTCAATGTGGATTGGGATGGCAACGAGCTTTTGCTCTCGGATATCTTGGGCACGGAGGGCGACGCCGTTTTCAAGGAGATTGAGAGCGACGTGGAAAAATCCCTCATCGCCGAGGCTGTTTCGCATCTGCCCGCCCGGGAAAAGCTGATCATCAATATGCGCTTTGGGCTATCCGGCTTCCGGGAAAACACGCAAAAGCAGGTCGCAGACGCGCTGGGCATTTCGCAGAGCTATATTTCCCGGCTGGAAAAGCGCATCATCAAGCGCCTGCAAAAAGACGTCTCGAAAATGCTCTAGCTTCAAAGGCAATAGAAGCTTTGAAAGGCAGCCCCCAGGCTGCCTTTTTGATTTGCATTTCCCTCCCCCATTTTTCGCGGTTTCTTCCAGTTTTTCCCCGGTATAGAAAATCCCGCCAGAGGCAACCCTAAAACCCAGAGGCACAATTTACTGCAACAAGGGAGAGCAATGCTATGATAAATAAAGTGGAAATTTGCGGCGTGGATACTTCCAGACTGCCCGTCATCCCAGAGAGCCGCCTGCGGGAATATTTTGAAAAAATCTATGCCGGGGATCGCAGTGCCCGGGAGGAATTCATTCAGGGAAACCTGCGCCTGGTCCTCTCCATCGTGCAGCGGTTTTCTACGCGCGGCGAAAATATGGACGATCTCTTCCAGATTGGCTGCGTCGGCCTGATCAAAGCCATCGATAATTTCGATATCAACGTCGGCGTTCGGTTCTCGACCTACGCCTGCCCGATGATCATCGGCGAAATTCGCCGGTATCTGCGGGATAACAGCCTGATGCGCGTCAGCCGCTCGCTCAAGGATACGGCCTACCGCGCTTTTGCCATCAGCCGGGAGCTGGCCGAGCGCAACGCCCAGGAACCGGGCATCGACGCCATCGCCAAAGAGATGGGCATCTCCCGGGAAGAGCTTTCCTTTGCGCTGGATGCGGTTCAGGATCCCATCTCCATCTCCCAGCCCATCTATCAGGAGGGCGGCGATGCGCTCTATGTGCTGGACAGCCTTTCGGATGAAAAAAACTCTTCGGAAACCTGGCTTTCGGGCATCGCGCTTCGGGACGCCATCAGCAAGCTGGGCGACCGGGAAAAGAACATCATCCGCCTGCGGTATTTTGAAGGCAAGACGCAGATGGAAGTCTCGGAGGAAATCGGCATCAGTCAGGCGCAGGTCTCCCGGCTGGAAAAAAGCGCGATACGCAACATCAAGAAAAACTATGTATAAAAAAGAGCCCATATGGGCTCTTTTTTATTTGCTCAGCGCAGCTCCACCGTTTTGGGGAAAATGCCGTCCCTCGTTACCAAAAGAAGGCCGAATGTAGCCCTGTGCCCGCCCCGCGGCTCGCCCACGCTTCCCGGGTTATAGAGCAGGCGCCCGCCCGCATACTCCGTGAGAGGCATATGCGTATGGCCAAACAGCACGGCATCCGCCTGCCGCTCTTCTGCCAGATAAGAGAGGCGATCCAGGGAGTATTTGACGGCATAGCAGTGCCCATGCGTCAAAAGCAAGCGCTGCCCCTCCAAAAATACGGTTTGCTCGGCTTCCCCAATGGAATCGCAGTTTCCCCTCACGCAGACTACTTTTGCATCCGAATATTTGGAGATTTGCCCGGCATCCGCTCTGTTATCTCCCAGATGGAAGATATAATCTACCGGCCCTGCCTGGACGATAGCGCGCTTCATGGGCTCCAGATGGCGGTGGGTATCCGAAAGAACGAGAATCCTCATCTCTCCTGCTCCGCAAACTGGCGCAGCTCGGCCAGCGCTTTGGCCCGATGGCTGATTTGGTTCTTGATGGCCGGCTCGATCTCTCCGAACGTCTTGTCGTATTCGGGCAGCAGGAAATAGGGATCGTATCCAAAGCCCTCGCTTCCCCGGGCCTCCAGAATAATTTGTCCATCACAGCGGCATTCGCAGGAAAAAGCGACCTCGCCCTTGCGCGCCAGGACGATGGCGCATTCATAGTGCGCGCCCCGCTGTTCTTCGCCCAGCTGGGAAACCTCCTGCACGAGCTTGGCATTGTTGGCCTCGTCCGTGCCCTCCGCAGAGTAGCGCGCCGAGTAGACGCCCGGCCGGCCGCCCAGCCCATCTACGCAAAGGCCGGAATCATCCGCGACGACATCGCATTCCACCAGCTGGCTGATGGCCAGTGCTTTTTTTGCCGCATTGCCCAGAAAGCTATCTGCATCCTCCACAACATCCACGGCCACGCCCGCTTCCTTCATGGAGATCACTTCATCATAAAGCCCTGCCAAAATCTGCTTCATCTCCCGGACTTTGCCCGGGTTTCCCGTTGCCAAAATCAGTTTTTTCATAAATTCTCCAGCACTTCCTTTTGCTTTTGTATGAGCTGCTTTACGCCGGTTTTGCAGGCGACCAGCAGGTTTGCAAATTCCACATCCGTAATCGCGCGCTTTTCGCCGCAGATCTGAATCTCGCTGATGCAGCTGCCCTCCGTCCCCACGAAGTTCATATCCGCCTCGGCCCGCGAATCCTCCTGGTAGCAGAGATCTAAGAGCGGCTCTCCATCCACGATTCCTGCCGATACCGCAGCCAGATATTCCCGAATCGGGTTTTTCTCCAAAATGCCCTCGCTCATGAGCTGCCTGACCAGCAGGCCGAGCGCGATAAAGCCGCCCGTAATCGAGGCGGTCCGGGTTCCGCCGTCCGCCTGGATGACATCGCAGTCTACCGTGATCATCCGCTCGCCCAGGGCTTCAAAATCCAGCACAGAGCGCAGGCTCCGGCCAATCAGCCGCTGGATCTCGATGCTGCGGGAATCGGATTTCTGGCGCTCCCGCGGCTTGCGCCCCAGGGTGGAGCCGGGCAGCATGGCATATTCCGCCGTCAGCCAGCCGCTCCCCTTGCCCGCCAGAAAAGGCGGCACTTTATTTTCCACATTCGCCGTAACCAGCACTCTGGTATTGCCCCATTCTATCAGGCAGGAGCCGCCCGAGTTCGGCATAAAATGCGGCGTAATGCGCAAATCGCGCAGCGCATCGTTTGCTCTTCCATCTACTCTCATATTCTTCCCTCTCTATTCAAACAGCGCAGTGAGCTGCGCGATATCCTCTTGCCTGCTGGCCCAGCTTGTGGCCAGGCGCACGACCGTGTGCTCCTTATCGTATGCCTCCCAGAAGCTGAAGCCAATCTTTTGGGAGAGCCGCTCCATCTGCCGGTTTTCCAGAATGAGAAACTGCTGGTTGGTCGGCGAATCGAACAGGAAGCGGCATCCCCTCTCTTCCAGCCTTTTTTTCATCTCCTGCGCCAGGCGCACGGCATGCCTGCCCAGCTGAAAATAGAGATCGTCCGTAAAAAGCACATCAAACTGGATGCCCAGCGCTCTCCCCTTGGCCAGCAGCGCGCCGTTTTGCTTGATGATGGAGAAAAAGTGCGGGATGAGACCAGGCCGCGGGAACACCAGCGCCTCGCCCAGCAGTGCTCCCATCTTGGTTCCGCCGATATAGAACGCATCGCAGACTTGCGCCAGCGTTTGCAGGGTAACATCCGTCCCCTCTGCCGCCAGGCCATACCCCAGCCGCGCGCCATCCAGATAGATCGGCGCTCCATACTGCGCGCAGACTTTCCCAATCTCCTCCAGCTCTTTTCTGGTATAGAGCGTGCCGTACTCCGTCGGATGCGAGAGATAGACCATGCCCGGCATGACCAGGTGATCCCGGTTCCCATCGTTTTCATATGCCTCAAAGCAGGCCCGGACCTGCTCTGCGCTGATCTTGCCCAGCGTATGCGGCAAAGTCAGCACCTTATGCCCGCCATGCTCGATGGCCCCGGCTTCGTGAGCGCTGATATGCCCGGTATCCGCCGAAATCACGCCCTGATAGGGGCGCAGCAGCGCTTCTATCACGACTGCATTGGTCTGCGTTCCGCCGGAAAGAAAGAAAATCTCCGCTTCCGGGCAGGCGCAGGCCGCACGGATCTTCTCCTTGGCGCTCTGACAATAGCGATCCATGCCATAGCCCGGCGCTTTTTCCAGGTTCGTCTCCATCAGGCGCTGCAAGATGAGCGGATGCGCCCCTTCCAGATAATCGCAGCTAAAATCCTGCCGCATCGTCTCCATATCTTTCTCCTATGCTCTAGCATATTTTCTTTCTTATTGTATCATACCGGATGCAGAATGCAAAGAATCCCGTTTTTCCGGGCAAAACCAGGAAAAGGTGGCGCGCAGAGGCAAAAAATAGTATAATAGGGCTATTGGCGCCCGGCAAAGCCGCCGCGCCTGGGAAAGGAACTTCACATGACTTTAGACGGACTCACCCTCTGCGCCCTGATCCGCGAGCTTTCTGCTCCGCTGGCAGGCGCGAAGATCGAAAAGATAAATATGCCGCAGAAAGATGAAGCCATTTTGCTGCTTCATACCAGGGAAGGCAAAAAGCGGCTGCTGCTTTCCGCCTCGGGCAGCGACCCGCGCCTGCACCTGACGGCCCAGCAAAAGCCCAACCCGGATAAGGCGTTCAACTTCTGCATGTTTCTGCGCAAATACCTCTCGGGCGGCCGCATCGAGCAAATTGCCCAGGAAGGGCTGGAGCGCGTCGTCCGCATAGATATTGCGGCCAAGGACGAGATGGGCATCGCCTGCCGCTATGCGCTCTACACCGAGATCATGGGCAAATACAGCAATATCATTCTGGTGCATGAAAACGGCAAAATCATGGATAGCATCAAGCACATCTCTGTGGATACCAGCAGCAAGCGGCAGGTGCTCCCCGGAGTGCGCTATGAGCTGCCCCCGATGGATAAAACAAACCCGCTGGAAGCTGACTGCGACGAGATTGCCGCCGCAGTTTCAGGCAAAAACCTGCCGTATGGCCTGGTTGAGGCGCTGGAGGGCCTTTCCCCCCAGACGGCCGAGGAGCTTTGCGCGCGCTTCTTTGAAGAGACGCCCGCGCTCTTGCCGCCGGGGCAGGCTCCTGATTTCGCCGAGTTCATCCGCGCCTATTTAGAGCAGGCGCTGGCGCACCCCGCGCCCTGCGTGCAGAAAAATATGGCGGGCGTGCCCGTGTTTCTCTCCCTCGTCCCCTATGCCGCCTATTCCGAGCAGAACCGCCAAAGCTTTGCCGCGGCCAATGAAGCCGTGGACTACTACTATGCCCGGCGGGATTTCCTGCAAAAGCTGGAGCAGAGCCGCGCAGGCGTGATGCGCGTGCTGAAAAAGAACATCGCCCGGGTGGAAAAAAAGCTGAAAATCCAGTGGGAGACCATTCAGGCGGCCGAGCGGACGGAGAAATTCCGGCTGTACGGCGAGCTGATCTCCGCCAATATTTATCAGCTCAAACGCGGCATGGCCAAGGCAGAGCTTGTCAACTACTATACCGGCGAGCCAATTACCGTTCCGCTGGACGTCTCCCTCAGCCCATCGGCCAACGCCACCAAGTATTTTAAGAAAGTTACCAAGCTGAAAAACGGCGTTGCCATCGCGGAAAAGCAGGCCGCGCAATACGAGCAGGAGCTTGGGTATCTGCGGGAGCTGGAGTATACCGCCGAGGCCGCGCAGGAGCTGGAGGATTTGCAGGAGGTCCGCGCGGAGCTGGTGCGCTATGGCTATCTGGATCTGGCGCCCAGAGAGAAGATCACCCGAAGCGACCCGCTGGAAAAGCCCATGGAGTTTTTGCTGAGCAGCGGCAGCAAAGCGCTGGCCGGGCGCAACAGCCGCCAGAACGATGCCCTGACGCTGCACGTCGCGGAGGACACGGATTACTGGTTCCATGCCAAAAACCAGCCAGGCAGCCACGTCATCCTCTTTACGGGCGGCGGAGAGCTGCTGGACAGCGACGTCATCGAGGCGGCCACCATCGCGGCCACCTACTGCCGGGGCAGCAAGGCCGGCAAAGTGGAGATCGATTATGCGCCGCGCAAAAACGTCTGGAAAGCAAACGGCGCGCGGCCGGGCATGGTCAACTACGATCACTACTGGAGCATCCTGGTCTCTCCGGATGCCGCGCTGGCAGATCGCCTGCGCAGGCAATAGTCCTTTGGCGCTTTGCAGGGCGGAAAAACCGCCCTGCTTTTTTCTTGCTCTCCCCCGCCCCAAAAAGTTAAGAAGAATTTAACAAAGTGGGTAAAAACTAGTACAGGAATTGGTTTGCAACCGGGGGGCAAGTGGTATAAAATAGAATAGAGATTTTTTGCGAAGGAACAGAATTTGTGGGTAAATTTATACTAGAATCAAAATTTAAGCCATCCGGCGGGCAGCCGGATGCGATTAAGGCTCTGGTTCAGGGAGTTGAGGCCGGCCGGCGCGACCAGGTTCTGCTGGGCGTAACCGGCTCGGGCAAGACGTTTACCATGGCCAATATCATCGAGCAGACCCAGCGCCCAGCGCTGATTTTGGCGCATAACAAAACTCTGGCCGCGCAGCTTTGCAGTGAGTTTAAGGAGTTCTTCCCGCACAACGCCGTGGAGTTCTTCGTCTCCTACTACGACTACTATCAGCCGGAGGCGTATATCGAAAAGCGGGATCTCTATATCGAAAAGGATTCCAGCATGAACGAGGAGATCGACCGCATGCGCCACAGCGCAACTTCGGCGCTTTTGGAGCGGCGGGACGTCATCGTCGTGGCCAGCGTCTCCTGCATCTACGGCATCGGCGCGCCTGAGGACTATAGGGATGCGACGGTCGCCCTGCGCACCGGGCAGACCATCGACCGCGACGTTCTGATGGAGCGCCTCATTGCCATCAACTTCAAGCGCAACGACATCGAATTCGTCCGGGGCACTTTCCGGGTGCGGGGCGATATTGTGGAAGTCTTCCCCATGGGCGGCCTTTCCAGAGCTATCCGCATCGAGTTCTTCGGAGATGAGATCGACCGGATTTTAGAAGTGGACGTGGTAACCGGAAAGCCCGTGCTCTCCTCCAGCTACGTCATGATCTTCCCGGCGACGCACTATGCCGTGAGCCGCGAAAAAGTTCTGGCCAACATCCCGCGCATCAAGGCAGATATGCTCGCCCAGGCCGAGATGTTTAAAGAGGCCGGAAAATACCTGGAGGCCGAGCGCATTTTGCAGCGCACCACCTACGACATGGAGATGCTTCAGGAGGTTGGCTCCTGCTCGGGCATCGAGAACTATTCCCGCTATTTCGACGGCAGAAACCCGGGCGATGCGCCTTTTACGCTGATGGACTTCTTCCCGAGCGATTATCTGCTGTTTGTGGACGAGTCTCACGTGACGCTGCCGCAGGTGCGCGCCATGTATAACGGCGATAAGGCGCGCAAGGAAATGCTCATTAAATACGGCTTCCGGCTGCCTGCCGCCGCAGACAACCGGCCGCTCAAGTTCGACGAGTTCAACCAGCGCATCAACCAGGCCATCTATCTCTCGGCTACCCCGGCGGAATACGAGCGCGAAAAGGCCAAAGGCGCCATCGTCGAGCAGATCGTCCGCCCCACGGGCCTATTAGATCCGGAAGTGATCATCCGCCCAGTCGAAAACCAGCTGGACGACCTTCTGGCCGAGATCAACAAAGTTACCAAGCAGGGCCTGCGCGTGCTGGTTACGACGCTGACCAAAAAGCTGGCCGAACGGCTGACAGATTATTACAGCGAGATGGGCGTGCGCGTCAAATACATGCACTCGGATATCGATACCATGGAGCGCATCGATATCATCCGCGGCCTGCGGCTGGGCGAATTCGATGTGCTCGTGGGCATCAACCTGCTGCGCGAGGGGCTGGATATCCCGGAAGTCGCTCTGGTGGCCATTTTGGATGCGGATAAAGAGGGTTTTCTGCGCAATGAAACCTCCCTCATCCAGACCATCGGCCGCGCCGCCAGAAACGCCGAAGGGCGCGTCATCCTCTATGCGGATGTGATGACCGGCTCAATTCAGCGCGCTGTGGGCGAGACAGACCGCCGCCGCGCGCTCCAGCAGGCGTATAACGAGAAGCACGGCATCACGCCTAAATCCGTCGTCAAAGAAGTCAACGACAAGATCGATCTAACGGAGGAAGTCTCCAGCCAGACTTCGGATATCCGGGAGATCAACCGCAATGAGAAGAATATTAAACTGCTGGAAAAGCAGATGAAGGAAGCTGCCGCCGAGCTGGATTTCGAGATTGCCGCGGCGCTGCGGGATCGCATCCGGCAGCTTAAAGGAGAATTATAAGTGCGAAGGGGCTTGCCCCAAAGGAAGAGGTAACTGCATTGGAAGACGTCATCAGCATTCGAGGTGCCAAAGAGCACAACTTAAAAAACATCAGCGTGGATTTGCCCAGAAACAAGCTCATCGTCATCACCGGGCTTTCGGGCAGCGGCAAATCCTCCCTGGCTTTCGATACCGTCTACGCCGAGGGCCAGCGGCGGTATATGGAATCGCTCTCCTCCTATGCCCGCCAGTTTTTGGGGCAGATGGAGAAGCCGAACGTGGATTATATTACGGGGCTCTCCCCCGCCATCTCCATCGACCAGAAAACCACCAGCCGAAACCCGCGTTCTACCGTGGGCACGGTAACCGAGATCCAGGATTACCTGCGCATTCTCTACGCCCGGGCAGGCGTGCCGCACTGCACCAAATGCGGCAAACCCATCGAGCGGCAGAGCGTCGATCAGATGATAGAGCAGGTTTTCCAGCTCCCGGAAGGCGCGCGGCTGAATATCCTGGCCCCCATCGTCCGGGCAAAAAAAGGCGAGCATAAGAAAATTTTTACCGACCTTGCCAAGAGCGGCTTTGCCCGGGTTCGGGTGGACGGGCAGATGCACATGCTGGAAGAGGAGATCTCTCTGGTCAAGAACAACAAGCACACCATCGAGGTCATCGTGGACCGCCTGCGCCTGCGGGAGGATATCCGCCGCCGGCTGAGCGACTCTCTGGAAACCGCCCTCAAGCTTTCGGGCGGGCTGGTCATCGTGCAGGATGCGGACAGCGGCCAGGAGATGCTGTTCAGCGAGAACTACGCCTGCCCGGACTGCGGCATCAGCATCGAGGAGCTCTCTCCCCGGATGTTCTCCTTCAACAGCCCCTTCGGCGCCTGCCCGGACTGCACGGGCCTTGGCGTCATTCTCAAGATAGACGAGAGCACCATCGTGCAGGATGAAAACCTCTCCATCGCCCAGGGGGCCGTGCGCGTCTCGGGCTGGAATCTCTCGGCATGGGATAAGTGGAATGGCCAGCGCGTGGCCTCTGTGGCCCGGCACTACGGCTTCTCTATGGATACGCCCTGGAAGGATCTGCCCGAAAAGGCGCGGCAGATTGTGCTGTATGGCTCGGGCGAGGAAGTCATCCCCATGGAATACCGCAGTGATTCGGAAGTTTCGCGCTATAACCGCACATTTGAGGGCATCATTCCCAATCTGGAGCGGCGGTTCAACGAGACTTCCTCCGAAGGGATGAAGGCGGAAATCCGCCAGTATATGTATGAAATGCCCTGCCACACCTGCGGCGGGCTGCGCTACCGCCCCGAGACGCTGGCCGTGCGGATCAACGGCGTCAATATCGCGGAGCTTTCGGATATGTCCATCGTGCAGGCCAAGCAGTTCCTCAATAACCTGACACTCACCGCCAAGCAGCAGGCCGTGGCAGACCGCGTGCTCAAAGAGCTGAACGCGCGGCTGGATTTTCTCATCGATGTCGGCCTGGGGTATCTGACGCTCTCCCGCTCTGCCGGAACGCTTTCGGGCGGCGAGGCTCAGCGCATCCGGCTGGCCACGCAGATTGGCTCCGGGCTGGTAGGCGTGCTCTATATTCTGGACGAGCCCAGCATCGGCCTGCATCAGCGGGACAATGCCAAGCTTCTGGCCACGCTCAAAAACCTGCGGGATCTGGGCAACACGCTGCTCGTCGTCGAGCACGATGAGGAAACCATGATGGAATCCGACTATATTCTGGATATCGGGCCGGGCGCCGGCGTGCATGGCGGCGAAGTTGTCTGCATGGGAACGCCGGAGCAGGTCATGGCTGATACGCACTCCCTCACCGGCGATTATCTCTCGGGCAGGCGGAAAATCGAAATTCCAAAAAAGCGCAAAAAGCCGGCCAACGGGTATATCGAGATCAAGGGCGCGTCGGAGAACAACCTGAAAAATATCAACGTCAAGTTCCCCATCGGGCTGATTACCGCGGTAACCGGTGTATCCGGCAGCGGCAAATCCACGCTGGTCAACCAGATTCTCTACCAGGCGGCGGCACGTCAGCTGAACAGCGCCAAATACCGCCCGGGCAAGCACAAGCAGATTCTGGGCCTGGAGCAGCTCGATAAGGTCGTCAACATCGATCAGTCCCCCATCGGCCGCACGCCCAGATCCAACCCGGCGACGTATACCGGCGTGTTCGATCACATCCGGGATCTCTTCGCTATGACGAACGACGCCAAAGTGCGCGGATATACCAAGAGCCGCTTCTCCTTCAATGTCAAGGGCGGCCGCTGCGAAGCCTGCAAGGGCGACGGCATCATCCAGATCGGCATGAGCTTTTTGCCGGATGTGTATGTCCCCTGCGAAGTCTGCAAAGGGCAGCGGTATACCAGAGAGACGCTGGAAGTCAAATACAAGGGCAAGAATATCTTTGAAGTGCTGGATATGACCGTGGAAGATGCCTATGAGTTTTTCAAAAACATCCCCAAGATTGAGCCGATTTTGAAGGTGCTCAAGGATGTGGGGCTGACGTATATCAAGCTTGGCCAGCCTTCCACGACGCTTTCAGGCGGCGAAGCACAGCGCATCAAGCTGGCGACCTACCTCTCCCGCCGGCAGACGGGAAAGACGCTCTTTATTCTGGACGAGCCCACCACCGGCCTGCATACGCACGACGTCAAAAAGCTGGTGGATATCATCGCGCGGCTGGGTGAAAAGGGCAACACCATCGTCATCATCGAGCATAACCTGGATGTCATCAAATGCGCGGATCACATCATCGATCTTGGGCCGGAAGGCGGCGATGCAGGCGGCAGAATCGTCGCGACGGGCACGCCCGAACACCTGGCGACGGTAGAAAACAGCGCCACAGGCCAGTTCCTCAAAAAAGTTTTGGAGCGTGGCAACCAATGAGAAGAGCCTTCAGTATTTTTCTCGCCGTTTTGCTGCTTCTCGCTCTGCTCTGCGCCGCAGGCTGTTCCAAAAAAAGTGCGCTGGAAGGCATGAACCCAGATGACCCGCTGCTGGTCGTCAACGGCCAGGTGATCATGACGGTGCAGGATTTGCAGCGCTCGCTAAAAGAGCAGGAGATTTCCCATCAGGTGAAGGGAACGGCCCTGCAAAAGGAAAAAGATCTCTTTTTGCAGAAAGCGGAGCTGCGCATCCTCTCCTACTATGCCGAGCAGTTCAGCCTTGGAGCCGATCAGCAGTTTCTGGAAACCGAATACGATGCGCATATCATCGAGATCAATGATACGGAAGTTTACGGCAAGGAAAAGGAGTTTTTCGATGCGCTTCAAAAAGAATTCGGCATGAGCGACCAGGAGTATAAGGACTGGAACGTGCAGGAAAATCTGCACAAATACAATGCCGAAAACCTGCTGGAAGATCTGGCGGCGACCTATAGCTATGTTACCGACCCCATCTATATGGAAGAAGTGATGCTGGAAAACCTGCTGGAGTTGCTGGATTTTTCCCAGCTCGAGCTCGGCTATCCGGGCGTTCAGAAAAAAGATTTTTCTTTCCAAACCATATTATCCCAATAAGGAGGCCCTATGCCCACACCAATCCGCGATCTGGAATGTTTTGTATTCGATATGGACGGCACCATCAACCTCGGCGAGACGCTGATCCCCGGCGCGCTGGAGCTGATTCAGGCGCTTTTGGAGCGCAGAATCAAGTTTTTCTTCTTTACCAACAACTCCTCCAAAGCACCTGAGGATTATGTCAAAAAGCTGGAACGGATGGGCTTTTCGGGCATCACCCGCTCGCATATCATGACTTCCGGAGATGTTACACTCCACTATCTGAAAACGCATTTTCCTGCCCCAAAGGTGTTTTTATCCGGCACGCCCGCGCTGGAAGCGCAGTTTGCGCAGGCAGGAATCGAGCTTTTGCCGGCCGATACTCAGGCGGCCGATGCCGTTGTACTCGGGTTCGATACTACTTTTGACTTTCAAAAAGCCGAGGCCATCTGCCGGCTCGTCTCTTCCGGCGTTCCCTTTTTGGCCACGAATATCGATCGCGTCTGCCCGCTGGAGGGCGGCGCCTTCCTGCCGGACTGCGGCTCTATGAGCGCCATGATCGAGCATGCCACGGGCATTGCCCCAAAGTTTATGGGCAAGCCCTTTGCAGAAACCGTCTCCTTTATCCTGGATGCCGCAGGAACGGCGCCGGAAAAGACTGCCATCGTCGGCGACCGGCTCTATACCGACATCGCGACGGCCGTGAACGGCGGCATTACGGGCATCGCTGTGCTTTCAGGCGAAATCAGTCAGCAGGATATTGATGCCTCCGAGATTGCCCCGGACTATACATTTGATAGCGTGGCCGGCATTCTCCAAGCGCTCTGCCCCTAAAAGGAGGAGGGTTCATGCAGCAAACGCGAGAATACTATATGCGCCTGGCTCTGCGCGAAGCCGCCAAGGCCGCGGCCATCGATGAAGTTCCCGTTGGAGCGGTGATCGTCCGGGAGGGCAGCGTCATCGCCCGGGCGCATAACAAGCGCGAAGCGGGCAAAAATCCCTGCGCTCATGCAGAGCTTCTCGCCATTCAAAAGGCCGCGAAAAAGCTGGGCGGATGGCGGCTGACTGGCTGCCAGCTTTATGTAACGCTGGAGCCCTGCCCTATGTGCGCTGGGGCGATTCTCAATGCCCGGCTGGATGAGGTCTGTTTCGGCGCTCCCGATCCCAAAGCCGGCTGTTTTGGCAGTCTTTGCGATTTGAACGCCCTGCCCTTCAATCATCACCCTCTGGTTTCCGGCGGAATCCTGCAAGAGGAATGCGCGCAAATTTTAAGAGAATACTTCCGGGAAAAGCGCAAAAAGAAAAAAGAGTAAAAAGGAGGAAATCCTCCTTTTTTTCATGCTGTTTTGCCAGTAAAAAATTTGCAGAATTTTGTCGCAAGCATTATAATGATAATTAGCCATAGTATAAAAATGGATAGGGAGGATTCTATGAACCAATCAATCTACAGCCGCAAAACAAAGGCGTTCGGAATGCCGACAAAATGGCTCTTCTTCTACATATTTATTCGCTTCCCGATCTCGTTTCTTTCGTTTATAATAACACTAGTTAACAGCTATATCCCCTATTTCCCGTATCTATTCGGAGGATATCTGGCTCCTGTTTTCTATATTGCCCTGCTGATGGATTTTGCCTGTTTTGCTATCAGCGTTATCACCTTTGTGAAACTACTCAAGCTCTCTCCCTCTTCCTTCAAGTGGAACATGGTCTATCTTTGGTTTAGCGTGGGATGCGAAGTGTTGGGGATACTGATTAGCGGGAGTTTTTCACCCTATATGCTGGGTAGAATTACCGGCGCGTTTTGCTGGGCCGCAGCAAATCTTTCCTACTTCAATAAGCGCAGCGAGCTGTTCGAGATGGAGGTACCGCCCCAGGCCCCTGCCTATGTGCCAAACTATGACTATGTGCAGCAGCCTGGCGCTCCCATGCAAAATGCCCAAAGCATCTCTGGCGGCGCACCTTCAGGCTTCTCTGCCTCTGCCGGTTATCAGCCCTATCAGAACGCTTCGCCTTCGCCGGAGGCTCCGGCCAATGCCGCAGCCTGTTTCTGCCCAAAATGCGGAAATGCGCTGATCGCTGGTGCCAAATTCTGCAATCGGTGCGGCGCTCCAATGGAGGAAAACAATCATGAACTGTAAAAACTGTGGACGTCTTATTCCAGATCAAAGCACTTTCTGCCCCTACTGCGGTGCTTCTTTAGAACGAGCTCAGGAGGTTCAGCCTGCCGCCCCTCAGTTTACTGCGCCTTATGCGCCGCCGGTTCAGCAATCTTCTGGCAAGCCAAAGAAGGCAAAAGGCAAGGTGCAGAAATGCCAAAAGTGCGGCGCTTTGCTCGGCAAGAAGGAGAAGGTCTGCTCTATTTGCGGAGAGGCCATGCCGAAACAGCCCCATGGAGCGAAGGCCGCGATCATCAGCATGAGCGTCGTCATCTGCCTGCTCGTATGTTCTACCGTCTACTTCATGCTGGAAATGTTTGAGGGAAACCGCGCGATTGACAAATTGAACGAAGAGATTACCTCTTACTCAGAGGTAATCGAAAAACTAAATTCTGAGTTAGCTACTCAAACCAAGCAGTCAGAATCATGGAAAAGGCACTATCAAGATTTAAAATTAGATTACGATAGAATGTATAGAGAGGCAAGCTTTTTCCATGACTATGCCGTGATTGTCGGAAACAGCAATCGCTACTATCACTCCTATGGTTGCTCTTATCTGGATGACTCATACTTTTATATCTTCAACAGTGAAAACGCAAGATACCAAGGCTATCGCCCCTGCCCGCATTGCCAATAACTGGCCGCCTTTTTAATTCAATAAAGCAAAGGAAAGCATAGATTATGAAATGTAAGAATTGTGGAAATCTCATCCCAGAACAAAGCACCTTTTGCCCTTATTGCGGGGTTTCTTCAGCGGAAGCGCAAGCCCAATCCAGCGCCGCTCCCCAATCTTCTGCCTTTTACACATCGCCGCAACAACCCATGCCTATCTCCTCCAAAATGAAAGGCAAAGTGCAGATATGCCCAAAATGCGGCGCTTTGCTCAGCAAGAAGGAAAAGGCTTGCTCTGTTTGCGGCGAGGTAATGCCCAAACCAAAAAAACCTCATAAAGCCAAAGCCGCTATCATCAGCATGAGCATCGTCATCTGCCTGCTCCTATGTTCCACCGTCTATTTTATGTTGGAGATGTTTCGTAGTAATCAGGCCGTTGATGATTTAAACGAGACGATTACTGAATGGGAAGATAAATATCAGCAGCTATATGATGAATACACTGAAGCCAAAAATGAATCCGATTATTGGCACCACACCTATAAAGCTTTATGGAATTATTACAAGTATAACTAGTTTTCTCTATATAGTGAATCCAGCTTTTACGCTTCTAACATTTAGTTCATCATTTTTTCATATGTAGTAAAATGCTACTATCCGCAAGAAGCACTGCCAAAACAGTGCTTCTTATTTTATAGATTTCTTCAGACTTTCTCCCCTATTTATTAAATTTCTCTTTATATTTTTTCAATCCATTGACGAGTTGTTATTAAAATGTAATAATAAAATATATATTGATGAAAAACTGACAGCAAAACAAGATGGCGCAATCGCTCAGAATGTGCTCTGTTTTTGCAGGAAAACCGATAAAAATAGCGGGTATTTTGATGCAGTCTCCCTCCTATCTCTTGTTACGAAAACAGGATGGATTGAGAGCGCCAAAAGAGTGAGCATCTGCATCAGCCATGCCCCTCTGCACCCAGGAGATAACTCAAATGGCTCTAGACCAAAATTCCATCACACCGCTCTATTTGCAGCTGTGCGACCTGATTTTATCAGAAATAAAAAATGGCAAATACCAGGAGGGCGATAAGATCCCTTCGGAATTGGAGCTCTGCGAACAATATCACTTAAGCCGCACCACCATTCGCGCGGCCATCGCGGCCTTAGCGAAACAGGATATCTTGGTTCGCCGCCAGGGCAAAGGAACTTATGTCAAGCAGCAAAAGCCTGTTTTATCCTTGCCGCCTAAAAAGCAGCCGAAATCCACTTCGGTTTCCTCCCTTTCCAGCGGCGGCTTTGCGCTGGAGAGCAATTCCCGGCTCACCAGCCATATTTCCTATAAAGGACTCATCCCCGCAACCAAAAACGATATGATAGCACTGGGGCTTCGCGCGGAAGAGCTCGTCTTTTTATATGCTAATAACTATTTCGTCAACGGCAAGCCGGCGGCTATCGAGGAATATTTCTTTCATCCCAAATACGCCGCGCTGGAGAATTTTCCGTTGGAATCCGAATCTGTTTGGGGAATCCTGGAAAGAGAATTTCATATTGGGCAAATTTCCTGCTCGAAAAAGACCATCGAGATCGAGCGCTCCAGCAAATGGGTCTCCTCCGCGCTGCGTGTCAACCGGGGCGAGCCGATTTTGGTTCTGCGCCAGACCATTTCCGAGCCGGACGGCACCCCGATTTTTCGCATCAAAGAATCCATTTTAGGGTGTGTCTATAAATACGTCGTCTAAAACGCGTTTTGAAAGCGGGCAGGAAGCGCCCGCTTTTTTCATGCAAAAAAAGAGCAGAGAACCTCTCTGCTCTTTTGCTTTTGCGATTGATTTTTCTATTGCATGCGCAGCAGCGATGCGACGCCGCCCATCTCCTGCACAGCCGCCTGAATCTCCTGCTCATGCGCCTGCTCGACGATAAGGGCCAAATCGCCATCCAAAGCGATCTCCTGCGCAACCTGAATCCCTCTCTTCTCCAAAGCGGCTTTCGCCTTTTGCGCGGCATCCCCGCCCTGGACCCGCAGGTAATAGCCGGTCTGCCAGTTATCATCAAAGCAAATCTCCGGGTCGACCTCGCCTTCCACGTTCTTAAAACGCGCATACGCGGGTGCTTCCTGGGTTGCAGCATTCAGGACATCCGAAACAACTGCGCTGGCCGTAGGCAAATCTCCTGCACCTCTGCCGTAGAGCATGAGGTCGTCTGCCATACTGCACTTTAAAAATACTGCATTGAAGGAGCCTTTTACCGTCGCCAGCATATGCTCTTTGGGGATGATGGTCGGGTGCACGCGCAGCTGCACCTTGTTGCCATCCTTTTTACCGATGGCCAGAAGCTTGACTTCCTTCCCCATCGATTTGATGCAGTCGATATCCTTCTTGCTCACATTGCGGATGCCTTCGCGGTAGATCTTATCGATGGGCATCCGGGAGCAGAACGCCAGCGAAGAGAGGATGGAGAGCTTATACATCGCGTCAAAACCATCCACATCTGCCGTCGGGTCTGCCTCGGCATAGCCGAGCTCCTGCGCCTCCTTGAGCACCTCCGCAAAATCACCGCCCTCATCGCACATCTTGGTCATGATGAAGTTGGTCGTCCCGTTGATAATAGCCTCGATAGACTGAATGGTATTCGCCTGAAGGCTGGTGTTGACCGTCCGGATAATGGGAATCGCGCCGCCCACGCTGGCCTCGAAATAGAATCCTGCGCCGCCCTTTTTGGCTGCTGCTTCCAGCTCGGGCCAGGCATTTGCGATGAGCTGTTTATTTGCCGAGACCACCGTCTTTCCCGCCTCCAGCATGGTTTTGATAAACGTCTTGGCAGGCTCCATGCCGCCCATGAGCTCGACGACGATGGAGATCTCCGGATCCTCTGCAATCTCCTGAACATTCGCCGCTTTGACGGCCTCGGGAACTTCCACGCTATACGCAAGCGCCAGCGTCTTTTTCACTTCCAGGCAGATGCCCTGTTCCCGGGCAATGCGCTCCCCTTCCATCTCAATTAGCCGGTAAACACCGCCGCCCACTGTCCCCATGCCCATGATGGCAATTTTGACACTCTTCATAGCTCACTTCTCCACATTCTTATGATAAATAATTTTCAGCCCTTCCAGAGTCAGCAGGCTGTCGATCACATCGATGGTTTTGGTTTCCTGCGCGATCACATCCGCCAGGCCGCCCGTCGCGACAACTTTGGCGCTTCCGCCCAGCTCGGCCTTCATCTTGCGCAAAATATAGTCGACCTGACCCACATAGCCATATAAAAGGCCGGACTGCATACAGCTGATGGTATTGCGGTTGATGACATTCTTCGGCATGGTCAGCTCCACCCGGGGCAGCTTGGCCGTATTGGAGATGAGCGCTTCAGCGGAAATTTTCACGCCCGGGCAAATGGCCCCGCCCAAAAACTCGCCTTTGGCCGAAACCGCGCCGTAGGAAGTGGCCGTCCCGAAATCTACCGTGATGCAGGGGCCGCCATATTTCACATACGCCGCAACCGCATTCACGATGCGGTCGGATCCCAGCTCTTTGGGGTTATCATAGAGAATATTGATGCCCGTTTTGATGCCCGGCTCCACGAAATACGGCTTCTTATGGAAATAGATGCGGCACATATGCTCCACTGTATAGTTGATGGAGGGAATGACGGAGGAGACGATGATATCCTCCACCTTTTCCGTATCAATGCCAAGATAATTGAAAAACGAGACGACTTTGATGCCAAGCTCATCGGCCGTGCGGTCTATCTTAGTGCCCAGCCGCCAGGAATGCAGGAGCTTGTCCCCGTCGAAAATACCGCATTTGATGTTGGTATTGCCCAAATCTATCACAAATAGCATGCTGATAAAACTTCTCTTCCTTACTTATTTTTTCTGGAAATGCTGCTGACCGCCAGGATAATCGGATAGCAGATCAGCGCCGCAGCAACCGCTTCCAGCGAGCCGGCAATGGCGCCCGTCCCGCCGATCACTGCCAAGACTTTTGCCGATTCCAGCCCATTGACCACAAAAAGCAGAAGCATGATACCAAGATACAGGATGGTATTGGTCAGCGAGCCAGCCGCGGCCGCAACACCAATGCCAACTTTGCCCATCTTCTCGCTCTTCTTCGCGAAAGCCCGGTGCACCAGATGCACGACAACCGGCAGCATCAGCCGCGGGATCAGGCACATGAGCACCACCTCAAACGGGCTCTCTGCCATCAGCATGGAGACGAGCGCGCTGGTTGGCACCATGGAAACCCCAAATGCCGAGCACGCGCTGGCAATGCCAAAGGCCGCGCCCAAAATCAGCCCAACCTGAATGCCGCAGCAAATTGTGCCCACGATAACCGGGATGCACATGATCGTAACGTTGATAAAGCCCAGCGGGATAATGCCCAGCGGCGTCATCCCCAGCAGCAGCGTTACGGCGGCAAGCACCGCGCCCAGCACCAAAACCCCAAGTTTCTTGCTTCTGTTATTCATTTTTCTACCTCCGTTCAGGTTCCGCATCTGCATTCAAAGCGCTCTGCCAGTTTTGCTGAAGCTCCGAAGATACTCCGCAGGCAAAAAGCGCTCTTCCGCCTTTTCTCATTTCGGATACCCGACATATATTTTCCATAATATTATACTAAAAAATACCTCAGGAAGCAATTATTAGTTTAGCAGAACACTCTGGTAGGAGAGAATGAGCGCGACGCCCAGCCAAATGATATAGGGCAAAAGCAGATAGGCGGCAGGCCGCTCCACTTCCAGCGTCCTGCGGAACAGATAGAAGGAGAAGAGGAAAAGAAGCACGCACAAATTCAGCGCGGAAAAGACGTTCATGCGCTCGAAATAGAGATACGGATACATCGCACAGCCCGCCCCATTGAGAAAATGCAGAGCCGGCACAATGCCCTTCCCTTTTGTGCGGTAGAGCACCAAGCTAAGACTCACGGCCAGAGCGGCGAACAGCGCCGTCCAGACAAAATAAAACACGGCCGCGAACATGGTTACGCGGTTGCCAAAGCTCCAAGTCCCCTGGGAGCTGAAGATCCATCCCAGCACTTCCATGAGAAACAGATACGCCAGCGCCAGCAAGGCATATTTGGCGTATTCCAAATACCGTTTTGCTTTTTGATTCAATTTCATCACCCACTCTATTCTTATTTGACTTGGGCGCGAAATATATCGAACTTTGCCGCAAATGATTTGGAAACTGTATCAGACGTTTCCTGCAAATAAAAAAGCTGGAATATTCCAGCTTTTTAAGCCTCCTTTGCGGCAAGGCTCTGCTCTTTTTCCTTGGCCGCCTGCCGGGGCAGCTTGGCAACCTCGATTTCCACGCCCTCTTCCCGCATGCGGCTCAAATATTTTTTCTCGGCTTTTTCATCTGTGACGATGACGTCAATCTCGCTCAATGCCGCGCACTTGACGAACGTCGTCTTGCCGAATTTGGAGTGATCAGCCAGCAAAATCTTCTCGTCTGCGCACTCGATGAACGCCCGGCGCACCATGGAAATATCCACATTCGGCGTCGAAATGCCCTTTTCGATGGAGACGCCGTCCGCAGAGAGAAACGCCTTGTCCACGCTCAGCCCATCCAGTGCGGAAATCGTCAGCGGCCCGCAAAAGCAGTTATAGTGCTTGCGCAAAAACCCGCCGACCACCAGGAGATCTGCGTTGATATGGCGGTTGATATATGAGGCAATCCCAAGATCATTGGTAACGACGGTCAGCCCCTGGACGTCCGTCAGAAAGCGCGCCATCTCCAGCGTAGTCGTGCCTGTATCCATGATGATGGTATCGCCGTCCTGCACCATCGCCGCGGCCGCCTTGCCAATGGCGTGTTTTTCCTCTTTGCGGTAGACCAGCCGCTCTTCGTATATCTTCTCGTAGCTCGTCTTTTTATTGCGAATCGCGCCGCCGTGCGTGCGCTTCAAAAGGCCGGCAAACTCCAGCTCCCGCAGATCGTTGCGGATGGTCGCCGGTGAGACGCCGAATTCCTCGCAAAGGCTGGATACCGTGGCCTTCACCTGCCGGTTGACAAGCTCGACAATCAGCTGCTTGCGCTCTTCCGCGAATACGTTTTCATCGCTTCTAGCCAAAATAGTTCCTCCGTCTTATTCGATAATCTGAGCGCCCATTGCCCGCATCTCGGCCAGCGCCTCTTCATGCCCCTGCGCTTCCAGGTAGGCCAGGCCATCTTTCAGGACGGCGACTTCAAACCCATTTTTCAGCAGATCCATGACGGTGTTCTTCACGCAGTATTCCGTGGCGATACCGCTCACGATCACTTTGCGCGTCAGGTTATACTTGAGCGCACCGTACTGCTCGTTTTGCGCGTTAAAGCCAGAGTATTCCTCTTCCAGCGGGTTGCTCCCCTTGTTGAACACATTATAGCGCTCCAGAGGCGTGTTGATGGTCTTTCCAAGCTCCGTATAGAACGCCTCCTCCACCTGGCTCTCCTTTGTGCCGGCAACGGCGTGCTGCGGCCAGGGGCCGCCCTGCTCCTGGAAAGAGCAGTGATCTTCCGGGTGATAGTCGCGCACATAGAATACCCGGTGCTCGGGATGCTCGTTCAGGTAGGAAACAGTATTTTTCACTGCGGCCTCGGCATTCTGGCAGGCCATGCTGCCATCCGTAAACGCATGGATCATATCTACGACGATAAAGCTGGCCTCCTCCTTCTTCTGCTTCCACCAGAGGTTCATGGGCGAAGCGGGCAAATGCCGCTTATGCTCGGCTTTTTCATACAGCGAGACGATACGCGCCATGGTATCCTTCTCCACCAGGTTGCCCCGGAGATACTGGGAAAGCTGCTCATAGGTAAAGCCCAGTTCCTCCTCATCCGAACTGGAGATGCCAAGCCCTGCCGCCGGCGCTTTTTTCATGACGCACTCGGGCGCGCCGTACTGCGCGGCAATGGCGTAGATATCCGGCTTGATCAGGCCGTCCATCGGATTGTAATCGCTGCCGCCGTCGCCGTATTTGGTAAAATACCCGGTGATGTTTTCCGTGGCGTGGTCCGTCCCCACCACAAGCAGCCCTTTGCCCAGCGCATACTGGCAAACCATGCGCAGCCTGGGCTGAGAGTTTCCGAGGAAATAGGAATCCGCCTGCTCCCGAATGCAGCTTGGAGCTATGCTCTCCAAAAGGCCATCGTACATCGGGCGGATATTGATGGTCTCGCAGGTGATGTTGGAAAAGCGCTGGGTCAGGGCATCCGCGCACTCCAGCGCATCGCCGATATCCTTCTGCTCGCCGTTGGGCAAAATCAGCAGATGCACCAGGCCGCTGATATCGCGCACGGCATCTGCCACAAGCGCCGCCGAGACATAGCTGTCGATGCCGCCCGAAAGCCCCAGCATAAAGCCTTTCATGCCGGTGCCCATGAGATATTCCTTGGTTGCGCACTTGATCTCCTCAATTTTGGCGTTGATATACTCCTCCTGAGACTGGTGATCTCTCGCAAAATCCAGCGCAAGTGCATTTAGAATTTCTCTCTGCTTCATTTTCATAACGTCATCTCCTAACCGCGCATCGCTTATACTACTAGTTATTATACCTTTTTTCCAGAAAAATTCAAACATTGCCCGGGGGATATTTGCATAAAAAGTGCGGCGGTATCCCTGGAATACCGCCGCATTTTTGCAGTTTGCTATTTCTTAAAGAGCTTTTTCTTTTTGGGGATGCTCTGTGCATCGATATTTTCCAGCTCCATAATCAGCTGTTTTTGCTGTTCCGTCAGCTTGCGCGGAATCTGCACATTCATCTTGACGAACAGGTCGCCGTACAAATCCTGCCGCAGATACTTGATGCCCTTCCCGCGCAAGCGGAAAGTCGTCCCGGTCTGCGTGCCTGCCGGAATGCTATATTTCACCTTGCCGTCCAGCGTGGGCACTTCCAGTTCACAGCCCAGCGCCGCCTGGCCAAAGCTGATGGGCATCTCCATATAGAGGTTGACCCCTTCCCGTCTAAAGGTTTTGTGCGGCCGCACCTGAATATAGACGAGCAAATCGCCCGCCGGGCCGCCCTTTTCCCCGGCATCGCCCTGGCCGGAAAGCGTGATCACCTGGCCGTTGTCGATGCCGGCCGGGATATTGATGCTGATCTTCCGGTTCTGCTGAACATGCCCGCTGCCCCGGCAGGTTTCGCAGGGCTCTTCGATGATCTTGCCCTGACCGCGGCAGTTGGGGCAGGTTGTGATATTCATAAAGCTGCCAAACATGCTGTTCTGCTGCTGGCGCACCTGGCCGCTGCCGCCGCAGGTCGGGCAGGTTTTGACGCTGCTGCCCGGCTTGGCGCCCGTTCCATGACAATGCTCGCAGGCCTCTCTGCGCCCGATGTTCACCTCTTTTTTCACACCAAAGGCCGCTTCTTCAAAGGTGATGCGCAGCGTTGCCTCCACGTCGTTGCCTCGGGTTGGCCCGCCCCTTCTGGCCGCAGAGCCGCCGCCAAAGAAACTCTCGAAAATATCTCCAAATCCGCCGAACCCGCCGCCGCTAAAGCCGCCCCCATAGCCTCCATAGCCGCCCGCGCTCCCGTCAAACGCCGCCGAGCCGAACTGATCGTACTGTGCGCGCTTTTGATCGTCCGAAAGCACCTGATATGCCTCGTTCACCTCTTTGAACTTCTGGGCGGCGCTCTCATCGTCTTTATTGAGATCTGGGTGATACTTTTTGGCGAGCTGGCGATAGGCCTTTTTGATTTCCTCTGCGCTGGCGCTCTTGTCTACACCCAGCGTTTCGTAGTAATCCTTATTTGCCAAATTCGTTTCCTCTTTTTAACCGCAGAAAGGAAGGCCGGGAGCTTTCACCCGCCTTCCCTTCCGCTTCGGCCTTTTTCCTACTTCTGGTTCTTATCGTCGTCTACCACTTCATAATCCGCATCGACGACGTTGTCATCCTTGGGCGCCGCGCCCTGTGCGCCGGGGGCACCCTGCGCGCCCTGCTCGCTCTGCGCCTGATATGCCTTGCCGAAAATCTCGTAGGAGGTTGTCGTCAGCGCCTCGGTGGCCGCCTTGATGGCCTCGGTATCCGTTCCTTCCAGCGCCTTTTTCAGCTCTGCGGTCTTGGCCTCGATGGAAGCTTTATCCGCATCCGAGATCTTGTCGCCCAGTTCTTTGACCGTCTTCTCCGTCTGGTAGACCAGGGAATCGCCGGTATTACGGACTTCGATCTCCTCTTTCTTTTTCTTGTCCTCTGCCGCGAACTGCTCCGCTTCCTTCACAGCTTTGTCGATATCCTCATCCGAGAGGTTGGTGGAGGCGGTAATCGTGATATCCTGGCTCTTGCCCGTCCCCAGGTCCTTGGCCGAGACATGCACAATGCCGTTGGCGTCGATATCGAAGGTAACCTCGATCTGCGGCACGCCTCTGGGCGCAGCCGGAATATCCGTCAGCGTGAACCGGCCCAGCGTTTTGTTGTACTGCGCCATCTCCCGCTCGCCCTGAAGGACGTGAATCTCAACGGTGGTCTGGCCATCTGCGGCTGTGGAGAAAATCTGGCTCTTTTTGGCCGGGATGGTGGTGTTGCGCTCGATCAGGCGCGTGCAGACGCCGCCCAGCGTCTCGATGCCAAGGGAAAGCGGAGTAACATCCAGCAGAAGAACATCCTTGACTTCGCCGCCCAGAACGCCGCCCTGAATGGCCGCGCCCAGCGCAACGCATTCATCCGGGTTGATGCCCTTATACGGCTCTTTGCCCGTCAGCTTTTTGACCATATCCTGAACTGCAGGAATTCTCGTGGAGCCGCCGACCAGCACGACTTTATCGATCTCGCCGGTGGAAAGGCCGGCGTCTCTCAGCGCGTTCATGGTGGGCCCTTCCGTCGCGCGGACCAGGTCCTCCGTCAGCTTGTCGAACTGCGCCCGGGAGAGGTTCATATCCAGGTGTTTGGGGCCGGTCGCATCCATGGTGATGAAGGGCAGGTTGATATTGGCCTGCATGACGCCGGAAAGGTCGATCTTCACTTTCTCGGCCGCTTCCTTCAGGCGCTGCATCGCCGCGCTGTCTGCGGAAAGATCGATGCCGCTCTCCTTCTTGTATTCGGAGACCATCCAGTCCATGATGCGCTGGTCGAAATCGTCGCCGCCCAGCCGGGTGTTGCCGTTGGTCGCCAAAACTTCGACGACACCGTCGCCAATTTCCAGGATGGACACGTCGAACGTGCCACCGCCCAGGTCATACACCAGAATTTTCTGGGAATCCTCTTTATCCAGACCGTAGGAAAGCGCTGCGGCCGTCGGCTCGTTGATGATGCGCAGCACCTCAAGCCCTGCGATTTTGCCGGCATCTTTGGTCGCCTGGCGCTGGGAATCCGAGAAGTAAGCCGGAACCGTGATGACGGCCTGGCTGACGCTCTCGCCCAGGTAGCTCTCGGCATCTGCCTTGAGCTTTGCCAGAATCATGGCCGAAATCTCCTGGGGAGAATAGCCCTTGCCCTCAATATTGACTTTGCGGTCCGTTCCCATATCCCGCTTGATGGAAGCGATGGTGTTTTCATGGTTGGTTACGGCCTGGCGCTTTGCGATCTGGCCGACCAGGCGCTCGCCATTCTTTGCAAATGCGACGACAGAGGCCGTTGTCCGCGCGCCCTCCGCATTTGGAATGACGACAGGCTCGCCGCCCTCCATCACCGCCATACAGCTATTGGTTGTTCCAAGGTCAATTCCGATAATCTTGCCCATAATACGATATCCTCCTAAATATTCAAATTCTTATTTTACTACTTTCACCATGCTGTGCCGCAGGATGCGCTCCCCGGCCCGGTAGCCGCGCATGAGCACTTCTTTGATCAGCCCGCTTTCCTCGCCTTCCTCCGGTTCTGCCTGCATGACGGCGTTATGGAAATTCGGGTCGAACTGCTGGCCCTGGGCTTCAATCTCCTCGATGCCAAGGGATGCAAAAATCTCGCCCAGCTGTTTTTGGATCAGCTCCACGCCCTGCTTTATGGGCGAATCCTCTTCGCCTGCCGCTTTGATGGCGTATTCCATGTTATCCGCCAGCGGTAGGAACTTTGCCGCGGCATCCAGCATCGCATTTTGATATGCCTCTGAAACCGCCGTCTGGTTGCGCCGCTTATAGTTCTCAAAATCCGCCCGCTCGCGCTGCAGCAGCGAGAGATACTCATCCCGCTCTTTTTGCAGTTTTTCTTTCTCCAAATCGGCTTTTTTGCCCTTTTCCTTGGCGGGCTTCTTTTCGGGCTCGCTCTTCTGATTCTGTGTTTCCTCCTGGAGCTGCTCCGCTACCTTCTCTTCCTGCTGCTCCTGCTTGCTTTTTGCCATTTCTCTCTCCTGTCAGTATTGTTTGTCATCCGCAAGATAATATTGCAAAATCTCGTTCATGCTGGCGCTCACGCACCGCAGTACCGAGATAATTTTCGCATAGTTCATGCGCGTCGGCCCGATGACGCCAAAGGACCCCAGCTTCTGATCGCCCATGCGGTAAGTCGCCGTAACGATGCTCATATCCCTCAGCTCATCCAGCTCGTTTTCCCTGCCGATGCGGATGGTAAATTCCATATCCGTCGAGCGGGAAAGCATATCATAGAGCGCATCTTTGGTCTCCAAAAGCGTCAGAAAATTTTTCGCCTTATCCACATCCTGGTATTCCGGGTGGTTGAAGATATTTTTCGCTCCCCCCAGCACAACTTCCTTTCCAGCCTCCGGCCGGATGTTGGCCTGCACGGCATCCAGCATGCTTTCCATAAAAGCCCGGTGCGCCTCGATATCGCCCACCGCCGCCTCCCGCACTGCCGAAACGGCATCTGCAAAGCGCCGGTTGCTCACTTTATCCGTCAGAAAATTCGAGAGCGTTTCCAGCTCGTAAGGATCCATCTCCTCGGGCACATGGATCACCATATCCCGCACCATGCCCGTGTTGAACACGAAAATGAGCAGAGCCTTATGCCCGCTCAGCTTGACAACTTGGATGCGCCGAATCTCGATTTGCGAGAGCTGCGGGGCAAGCACCAGGCTGGTGAGATTGGTCATCTCCGAAAGCACTTTTGCCGTCGCCTCGATGACGCCGCCCATCTGCCCCATCTTCTGGTTCAGATAGCCGCGGATAAAGGCGATTTCACCCTGATTTAGGCGGGAAACTTTCATGAGTGTATCCACATAGAGCCGATACGCCTTATCCGAAGGCATGCGCCCGGCAGAGGTATGCGGCTGCTCCAGATACCCCCCCTCTTCCAGATCTGCCATTTCATTGCGGATCGTCGCGGAAGAGATGTTCATATCCTCCCGTTTGGAAAGCGTGCGGGACCCAACCGGAATGCCCGTAGCAATATAATCATCGATGATCGCTTTTAGAATCATCATCTGACGTTCGGTTATCGCCATATCTCCGCCCTCCTTTTGGTTTGTTAGCACTCAACTTCATCGAGTGCTAATCAGTACTATAAAAATAGCACTATTTCCCTTTTTAGTCAATAGGCTATTTGTTACGAATTATTGAACAAAGAAAGGCGCAGCCCCCTTTGGGCCGCGCCTTTTTCGGCTTGCTATACCAGATTTTCGATGAGCTCCAACACAACGCCATCCTGCAAATCCAGCCCTTTTTCCGTCAAAACAAGCCGCTCGCCCAGCTCGCACAGGCCGAGCTTCTGCAGCTTGGCAAGAGATCTGCGCATCCCTTCGCTTTCGGGGAGCTCTTCTGCCGGCATACCCTCCAGCAGGCGGGTTTTGAGCATGATGCGCTCAAAGGGCAAATCTGCCTTGAGGCGGGAGATCTCCGCCCGTTTTCCCCGCCCCAGCGCAGCCAGATACCGCCCCAGGCCATCGTCGTTGGAAAAGCGCTCGCCCTGGTAAAAGGAGTGCGCCGAGGCGCCCAGGCCGATATACTCCCAAACGCGCCAGTATTTCAAATTGTGCCGGCATTCATAGCCTTTCTTTGCGAAATTGGAGATCTCATAGCGGGCAAATCCCGCTTCCTCCAGGGTTTGCTTGATGGCGTAAAACATGGCCCGATCCGTCTCTTCATCCGGCTGGGGCATACCATACATGGGAACGCCCTTTTCCAGCTTTAAGGCATAGGCCGAGACATGCGTAACCGGCAGAGCGCAAAGCGCCTTTGCACTCTCCCTTGCCTGCTCCACACTTTGGCCGGGCAGCGAATACATGAGATCCGCGTTGATATTGGAAAATCCCGCCTGGCACGCCGCATCCAGCGCACGCAGAAAATCGTCATAGGTATGCAGGCGGCCAATCGATGCCAAAAGCGCATCCTGCACGGCCTGAAGGCCAAAGGAGATGCGGTTGATCCCCGCCCGCCGATATTCCAGCGCCTTCTGCCCGGAAAAGGAATTGGGGTTGGCCTCGATGGAGATTTCCGCTTCCGGGGCAATCTCGATGCTCCTTCGCACGCCTTCCAGCAGCTGTTCTATCGCCCCATCCGGCAGATGCGATGGCGTCCCCCCGCCGATAAAGACGGTATCCGCGCGCTCGCCCTGATAAAACGCCGCCTCCCGAATCACCGCCTGCACATATTCCGGCATCGTGCTCTCTTTTCCAGGATAGGAGACAAAATCGCAGTAGCCGCATTTGCGCTGGCAATATGGGATATGAATATAAAGCCCTCTGCTCACGAATCCAGCTTCAAAACGCTCATAAACGCCTCGGAGGGGACTTCTACGCTCCCCACCTGCCGCATGCGTTTTTTTCCTTCCTTCTGCTTTTCCAGCAGTTTTTTCTTTCGGGAAATATCGCCGCCATAGCATTTGGCCAAAACATCCTTGCGCATGGCCTTGACCGTCTCCCGGGCGATGACTTTTCCACCGATGGCCGCCTGAATGGGCACTTCAAACATCTGCCGCGGAATGACTTCCTTGAGCTTTTCGGCGATCATTCTGCCCCGGGCATAGGCCCTATCCGCATGCACGATCAGCGAAAGCGCATCGCACATCTCGCCGTTCAGCAGAATATCCAGCTTGACCAGATCGCTCTTCTGATAGCCGCAGAGCTCATAATCCAGCGACGCGTATCCCCGCGTGCGGGATTTGAGCTGATCGAAGAAATCATAGATGATCTCGTTGAGCGGGATCTCATAGTGCAGGACGACGCGCGTCGTCTCGATATACTCCATATTCTTGAAAATGCCGCGCTTTTCCTGGCAAATATCCATCACCGCGCCGACATACTCATCCGGCGTCATGACGGATACCTTGGCCATCGGCTCTTCCATATGCTCGATGGTGGAGGGATCGGGCAGGTTGGTGGGGTTTTCCACCACAACCAGCTCGCCGTTCGTCAGAATCACATGGTAGCTGACGCTGGGAGCCGTGGTCACCAGATCGAGATCGAATTCCCGCTCCAGCCGCTCCTGAATGATCTCCATATGCAAAAGCCCCAAAAATCCGCAGCGGAAGCCAAAGCCCAAGGCGACGGACGTCTCCGGATCATAGCTTAAGGAGGCGTCGTTTAAATGCAGTTTTTCCAGCGCATCCTTCAGATCATCGTATCTGGCGCCGTCGGCCGGGTAGATGCCGCAGTAGACCATGGAGGAGACTTTCTTATACCCCGGCAGCGGCTCTGGAGCCGGCCGGGCCGCCAGCGTTACCGTATCGCCCACCCGCGTATCGCTGATGGTCTTGACGCTTGCCGCAATATAGCCGACTTCCCCCGCCTTTAGGCTTTCCGCGGGCAGCAGCCTGGGGGTGAAAATGCCCACTTCCGTGACGTCGTATTCTTTCTCCGTGGCCATAAACCGGATGATGTCCCCAGTTTTGACGCTGCCCTCTTTGACGCGCACAAAGCTGATAGCGCCTTTATAGTTATCATAGAAGGAATCGAAGATCAGCGCTTTCAGCGGCGCGGAGGAATCGCCCTTGGGCGGGGGCAGGTAATCCACGATCGCATCCAGAACGCTCTCGATATTCAGGCCGGTTTTCGCGCTGATGCGCGGCGCATAGCTGCAATCCAGCCCGATGACATCCTCGATTTCCTGCGCCACTTCATCCGGCCGCGCCGAGGGCAAGTCCACTTTATTGATGACAGGCAAAATCTCCAGATCGTTATCCAGCGCCAGATAGACGTTTGCCAGCGTCTGCGCCTCGATGCCCTGGCTGGCATCCACCACAAGGATCGCCCCTTCGCAGGCCGCCAGCGAGCGGGAGACTTCATACGTGAAGTCCACATGCCCGGGCGTATCAATGAGGTTAAACGTATATTCGATGCCGTCTTTCTCGTGGAACATGCGCACCGCCTGGGATTTGATGGTGATGCCGCGCTCGCGCTCCAAATCCATCTGATCCAGCAGCCGATCCTCCATCTCCCGCATGGAGACTGTTTTGGTCTTTTCAATTAAGCGATCGGCCAGAGTGGATTTGCCGTGGTCGATATGCGCGATAATGCAAAAATTGCGAATGGTATCCTGCCTGTTCATACTACCTCCAAAATAGCTCTCCTATATCTTATGGGAATTTCCTAAAAAAAGCAAGGATGCGCCGGGAAAATCCGCGCTCTTCGAAAAGAGCGAAATAAAAAACCGGCGGTTGCCGGTTTCTTATTTGATCTGCCAGATTAGAGGTTCTTTCCGCAGCACTTTTTATATTTTTTGCCGCTGCCGCAGGGGCAGGGATCGTTGCGACCGACCTTGTTCTCGTTGATGATCTGGCCGGATTTGCGCCACGCTTTGGTGATCTCCCGGCGCTTCTCTTCCGAAAGAACGCCTTCCCACTCAGGCAGAGTATACAGCCACTTTGCCTTGGCATCCAGCATATTATAGAACAGCTTCTCGAAATCCACTTTCAGCTCGATCTCTGTATCTTCTGCCAGCCCCGCAATTTCATAGCCGGAGACCAGGCTCTCATTGATGCCGTCTAGAAAGCCGGTGAAAACTTCGGGCGTCATCCCGAACTGCTCTGCCAGCTCCGAAAGCTTGCCCACAAAGACCTTTTCCGGCTCGGCGAGAATTTTCTTGTAGTTCTCTGTTTCCGCCGCAAAATACTCCTGCCAATATGCCAGCTGCGCCTCCTGCGTCTGCTGCATATCTGCCAGCTGCTGCCACTTTTCGTATAGTGTCATCCCATTTTCCTCTTTTGTCTCAATTATTGATAAAGGCTCTCGAGGTTTTCCCGAATCGCCTTGATAAACTGGCTCGAATTGACCGCTTTGACGTTTTCCAGCGTAGAGAGAAGCGCCAGATCCCGCGTCATCACGCCGCCTTCAATGGTCGAGAGCGTGGCCTGCTCCAGCTTCTGGGCAAACTCCATCAGCTCCTGATTGCCATCCAGCTCGCCGCGCTTTCTGAGCGCGCCAGACCAGGCAAAGATCGTCGCAACCGAGTTGGTGGAAGTCTCCTCGCCTTTGAGATGCTTATAGTAATGGCGCGTAACCGTGCCGTGAGCGGCCTCGTATTCGTAGTTGCCGTCCGGCGAGACCAGCACCGATGTCATCATGGCAAGGCTTCCGAAGGCCGTCGCTACCATATCGCTCATGACATCGCCGTCGTAATTCTTCAGCGCCCAAATGAACCCGCCTTCCGAGCGCACCACCCGGGCGACGGCATCGTCGATGAGCGTATAGAAATATTCCAGGCCCGCGGCCTCGAATTTCTCGGCGAACTCCGCGTCATAAATCTCCTGGAAAATATCCTTAAACGTGTGGTCATACTGCTTGGAAATGGTATCCTTGGTAGAGAACCAGAGATCCTTTTTCTCGCCCAGGGCAAACTGGAAGCAGCTTCTGGCAAAGCTCCGAATGGAATCGACGGTGTTATACATCGCCAGGGCAATGCCGCCGTTCTCGTTATACTCATAGACGGGCAGCCGCTGCTCCTCGCCGTTTTGCGAGACAATCAGCTCCACTTTCCCGCCGCCTGCGACCTTGGATTCGGTATCCCGGTAAATATCGCCGAAAGCATGGCGGGCGATGGTGATGGGCTGTTTCCACGTACGCACAAAGGGCTCGATCCCCTTCACGAGAATGGGCGTGCGGAAAACAGTTCCATCCAGCACGGCGCGGATCGTCCCGTTGGGGCTTTTATACATTTCCTTCAGATGATATTCTTCCACTCGCTGGGCATTGGGCGTGATCGTCGCGCATTTGACGCCGACGCCGTACTTTTTGATGGCGTTGGCCGCGTCGTAAGTAACCTGATCGTCCGTCTCATCCCGATACGGCAGGCCGAGATCGTAATACTCTGTTTTCAGATCCACAAACGGGCACAACAGCTCCTCTTTGATCTGCCCCCAGAGAATGCGCGTCATCTCATCGCCATCCATCTCTACCAGCGGGGTGCTCATCCTGATTTTTTCCATGTAGTCTATTTCGTCCTCTCTAAAAAATTATTTGCTGCATTTCTCGGCCAGATCGTAGAAGAAGGGGATGCGCAGAAAGCTGTCGCCCAGAGCGCGCGCCAGGCCGATGATCATAATGATGCCATAAAGAGCATAGAGCACGGCGATCAAAATGGAGAAGAGCACTCCAATGACCGGGATTTTCGCAAAAAAGAACAGCACCATATTGATCAGAATCACGCCGATCAAAGTAAAGAGCGACATCAGGCAATGCCGGCGGATTGTTTTATCGCTGTAATCAAAAATCAAAAACAAAAAGCTGCCCAGAAACGGGATGAGATAGATCAGAAGATATGCCAGCCTAACATCCACGCCAATGCTCGATTTGTTGTTCATATTGCTTCCCCCTTTGCTCATAGAACATATATTTTCTTGCTTTTCATACTATCACAAAATTTGCCGGAATGGCAATGATATTGGCAAATTTTCGGCATATTTACAAAACTTTCACGGTTCCCCTGCAAAATGCCTTTCCGCCCGCATTCAGATATCCATCCAAATAGGCGCATGATCAAAAGCCGGCAGGAAAACTTCGAGGAAATCCCGCATGGAAATGCGCAGGCTGGAGGTATTGACACACGGATGACACCCAAGCGCCTCCAAATGCTCTATTTCGCGATCCAAAACCAGCTGAACGCGCCCGTCCGCATCGTTCATCAATCCCAAAACGCTCACCGACCCTGGCTGCAAATCCAAAAAGGCCTCCATCTGTTCCGGCCTGCCAAAAGAGAGCCGGGATACCCCGAGCTGCTCCGCAAGCTTTTTGAGATCGGCGCGTTTTTCCGCGGGCAGTGTCACCATGAAATACCGGGACTTATCCGCATTGCGCAAAAAGAGATTTTTCAGATTCGGAATGCCCAGCGCCGCATCGATGGCATCGCAGGAGCCGTCCGCAGCAGAATAAACCGCCTGATGATCCAGGCGCACAAATGGAATGTTCAGCTGCTGCAAGGCGGCGTATACCCGCATCTCCCGCTGACTGCGCTGGTCTTCGGGCGCCCCGTGGCAAAGCGGGCCTAAACTGGATTGACTGCTCATCGCGCGGCCTCCCCTTCACTGCCCGGCCCCAAATATTTTTCCATGATATAGTGCCCCTCCCCATCCGGCTGTTCGCTGGTATAGGCATAGCCCATCTTATGATAAAAAGCGTGGGAGGTGATGGAAGAGGGAATGGTGATTTTGACCCCGCCGTTTGCCCGCACATACGCTTCGCCTGCCGCGATGAGCGCCCGGCCAACTCCCTTTCTATGGTATTCCGGCTGAACAAAGATGGTCAGAAAATAGTATTCGCCTTTTGGGCCGTTCCAGGATGGCTCGATCGTCAAAATGCCGATGGGCTCATCCCCCTCTGCCGCCACAAAAATCTCCCGTTTTTGCGCAAAATTCCGAATTTGCTCCGGGCCAAAGCCCAGGATCAGCCGCCGTATCTCGCGTATCGGGTAATCCCTGGAATTGACCTCTACAAGATTGCGGACGACAATCTCCGAGAGTTTCTCTGCATATTTTTCCTGATAGCCAACAATCTGCATTTTTACCTATTCTCCGCTCTTCTCGGCTTGCGCCTGCTTTTCCTCTATCATCTGCCTGCCCGCCCGAACGCCGTAGCACATGGCGCCCACGGCCTCATAGATCGCGCCAATGGCAAAATACGGCCACACACTGCCAAACTGCAAAAATACCTGCCGCACGCTGCCGCTCAGCGTATCAAAATAGGCCGCCAGCAAGTTGCCGTGATAGTAGGCGGCGGCATATGCGGGGAAGCTGCTGCTTGTAAAACCCAGGCTCTGCATATGGATGATGCCAACCGAAACCGCCGCGGCCAGAAAGCCCAGCAAAAACACGGTGGGCAGATAGACGGCGAAAAAGCCCTTCGCCTTTTTGCCGCCGAAGGAAAAATAGCCGTAGTAGACAAAAAGCGCCAGCACGAACCCGAAGCTCAGATGCAGATTGCCCCCCACAAAATAAGCCGTCATCACCCACATCAGAAACGCCAGAATGCCGCCCAGCACCGCGCCGCCCAGCCCCTTGAAGTAACCAGGGGCAGAGACTTTGTTTTCACCTTTTTTCATATGCATGCTCCAAAATTTTTCTTTCATCATATCCCATTTGCGTTTCTTTGTAAATTTCCTGGGCGCATCTTTTTTGCTTTGCCCCAGATTGTTTACAAATTCCATATATTTTCTAAAAATCAGGTATGGTAGAATAAGAACATGTTGCAAACGGAAAGGATGGAATTCATGAAAAAATTCTTAAGCATCTTGCTTGTGCTTCTCCTGTGCCTTGGCGCTTTTGCCGGCTGCAAAAAGCAGGAGAGAGGCGGAGTGATCGCAAAAGTCGGCAGCCGCGAAATCGCCTTCGACGACTTTTTGGATACGCTGGACTACTACGTCTACTATTTGAGCATCGATGCCAGCAGCGCCTCCTCCAAGGAGAGCGTGATGCAGCTCGCCCAGCAGATTCTGGACTCTATGGTGCTCAGCGAAGTCGTCTACGCCAAGGGCGAGGAGCTTGGATACTATGAATTTTCCGAGGAAGAGCGCGCGAAGATCGAGGAAAACGTCGCCTCGGAAATGAGCTCAGGCCGCCAGAGCATTGAGGCCTCTATCAAAGAGCAAAACCCCGATCTCTCTGAAGCGGATTTAGAGACGAAAGTCAATCTGGAAATGGCAAACCAGGGCTATATCGAAGAGGACTTCCGCTCCTATTACGAGGATTCGCTGGTCTACGATAAGGTGTTCGCGCATTTTACAGATGATATTTCCGTGCAGGAGCAGGAAGTGCGCGAGGAATACGACAGACTCGTGGAAGAGGCCAAAACCGGATATGCCGACGGCACTGCCAGCTTTGAGAACGACGCTCTCAGCGGCGGCGCCATCTACTATACGCCTGCCGGCTACCGCCGTGTCAAGCACATTTTGATCGGCTTTGATACCGAGACTTCCAGCAAGCTGAGCGAGCTGTATTCCGCCGGCGATCAAGCCGCCTATGATGCTTATCTGCAGGAAGCGCTGGCTGGAATCAAGAGCAAGGCGGAGGATGTGCGCGGAAAAATCAACGCGGACGGCTCGAATTTCGCGGATCTCATGAGCGAATATTCCGCAGATCCCGGCGCCGCCTATTACCCGGACGGCTACGTCGTGGGGCAGGAAAACTCCACCTATTATGAAGACTTCGTCAAAGGCGTATTCGCGCTAAATAATGTGGGCGACATCAGCGCCCTGGTCTCCTCCCCCAGCGGCTACCACATCATCCGCCTGGAGGAGATTTTGGAGGAAGGCCCGGCCAAATACGAGGATGTTCAGGCGACTATCTCTGCCTCCCTGCTGGAAACCAGAAAAAGCGACGCATTTTTCGAGATGTGCGAAACCTGGCGGGACGAGATGAAAGTCAAGACATATCCGGAAAAATACCAGGTCTATCTGGATAACTACTACGCCGATCTGGAGGCATCCGCCGCCCAGTAGGCAAGAAAAAAAGAGCGGGATAGCCCGCTCTTTTTTTGTTTATTTTATTCCGGCAGCAGCTCTGCCACGATGATCTGCGGGAAATTCAAAAGCCGCAGAGGAAATCCGCTGTTTCCAAGCCCCCGGCTGACGATCATGCGCGCCCTTCCCTTTTTGTGCATTCCCTTGCAGTATTTCGGGAAAAGCCCTTGGCCTGGGGCATAAACCCCGCCGCCCGGGAACCAGAACTGCCCGCCGTGTGCATGGCCGCAAAGCGCCAAATCGATGGCATAGCGGCTATAAGAAGGCTCGAAATAGTGCGGGAAATGCGCCAGCAGCAGCCGAAATTTTTCGCTTTGCTCCAGCTTCGCCAGCTGCTCTGCGCTTTTGCCGCCATAGCCAATTTCATCTACTCCAAGGATTGCCAGCCAGTTTTGCGCCATCTGCATCTCCCGGATCTGCTGCCGCAGGACGATGACACCGCAGGCTTGCAGCTGCTCTAAAATCTGCTCCCGATCCCGCCGGCCGTACTCATGGTTGCCGGGGCAGTAGACCACTGGCGCCAGCGCCGTCAGCTCCCGCATCAGATCATAGGCGGCATCCGTCTCCAGCCGGAAGCGATCCACCAAGTCTCCTGTGAAGGCGATGAGATCCGGCTTTTGCCTGCGCACCCTGCGCAGCAGACGGCGGTTTCCCCTTCCAAACTGCTTGGCGTGAAGATCCGAGAGGTGCACAATGCGCATGGGAGATGCGATGCGCGGATGGTGCAGCACATATTTTTTCTCCGTCAGCCAGTTATTCTGCGCCCAGAGGAAACCGCAGAGCAGCCCTGCCGCGCCGGCGAGAATCCCCCACTCCATTACGCCTCTCCCAGCGCAAACCGCTCGACTGCCACCGCCGCGCCGTCTTCCCAGACGGGCGGGACGATATGCTCGGCATATTCCAAAAGCGGCCCAGTCGCATTGCCGACGGCCACGCCAATGCCCGCCTCGGCCAGCATGGCGACGTCGTTTTCGCTGTCGCCAATGGCCAGCACTTCCTCTCTGTCAAAGCCCAGCATTTCGCGCAGTGTTTTGAGCGCGGTTCCCTTGGTCACGCTCTCATCCATCACTTCGATGGACCAGCTTCCCGAAAACACCACGCTCAGCCCGGGAATTTTTGCGATTTCCGCTTTCATGGGGGCAAGCTGTTCCTGCTCTTTTGCAATGATCAGGAATTTCGCGCCTTTGAGCCCTCTTTGCTCCACGGCTAAGGGGACATCCTCCGCCGTAATCAGCCGATCCCGCACGGTATCCAGGTATCTTTTCGCCGTTGCGTTTTCCTTGATCCGATTCATGGCATATTCATTGGCGACGATCTCCCGCTCGCAGTAGAGCTGGCAATATGCTCCGGGAAAGCGCTCCACAGCCTTTATGACGCTTGCCAGCACGGCGTTTGGCATCGTCCGGCAAAAGATAGTTTGCTCTTTGCGCAAGTCGTAAAGCTCTGCGCCCGTCATGCAGATGCAGTGCCGGATGCCGCCGATATGCTCCGCGATATGGCGCGCCTCAAATAGGCCGCGGCCCGTCGCCAGCGCGACGGTAATCCCCCGCTCCATTGCCCGGCGCAGCGTCTGCGTAACCCGGGGCGTGGGCATCGCGTGGGCGTTGATCAGCGTGTAATCGATATCCGATACAATCAGTTTAATGCTCATTTTATCTTCCTTTTCTCAAATTCTCTTCTCTTATGATACCCGACTTTTCCCCTCATTGCAACGAGAAAAGGCTTGACTTACAGCCCGCTTTAAGTAGTAAACTATAATTACTTTCTAGTTACGGAGGAAACGCATATGAGAAAAATCAGGCTGGGAAAGACCGAGCTTATGGTTACAAAAACTTCCTTTGGCGCATTGCCCATTCAGCGCGTGGATATGCAGGCGGCAAAGAGCATTCTGCGCAGCGCCTATGATGCGGGCATCAACTTCTTCGATACCGCCCGGGCATATACCGACAGCGAGGAAAAGCTGGGCGAGACGTTCAAAGGCGGGCTGCGCCAGAATATCATCATCGCCAGCAAGACCATGTCTACCGACCGCGCCGGCGCCGAGCGGGATATCGAGACCAGCCTGCGCAATTTGCAGACGGATTATATCGATATTTACCAGATGCACAATCTCCAGGCTCTGCAGGATCCGGACGACGATTCCACCGCGCTCTTCGCGCTGATGCAGGCAAAGAAAGCCGGCAAAATCCGCCATGTGAGCTTTACTGCGCACCGCCATGATATCGCCGAGCAGGGCGTTCGAAGCGGTCTGTTCGATACGCTTCAGTTCCCGCTCTCCTATCTCTCGGCAGACAGCGATTTGGAGCTGGTCGAGCTGTGCAAGGAGTATGATATGGGCTTTATCGCCATGAAGGCGATGTCCGGCGGGCTTTGCAGCAGCGCCAAGGCGGCTTTTGCCTACCAGCAGCAGTTCGATAATGTCGTCCCGATTTACGGCATCCAGCGCCAGCAGGAGCTGGATGAGTGGCTCTCCTATGAGCAGGCGCTGCCCGCCCTGGATGAAGAGCTTTTGGAGATCATCCAAAAGGAGCGCGCCGAGTTTGCCGGGGAGTTCTGCCGCGCCTGCGGCTACTGCATGCCCTGCCCGGTGGGCATCCAGATCCCGACTGTCGCCCGGCTGCATCTGCTCTGCACCCGCTCTCCCTATCAGAACTTCATCTCGGATGAATACTACAAGAGCTTGAAGGTCGTAGACGAGTGCCTGCATTGCGGCCAGTGCTCTTCGCGGTGCCCCTATCAGATGGATGTTCCCTCTATGATCCGCAAGCAGTATGATAAATATCTCGCTTTCTACGAAGAACATAAAGACGAAGTGAAATAATTTTCATACGAAAAGAGCCGCAGGCTGCGGCTCTTTTTCTATGGCAAAACAGAGTTTGCATGCGGCGTTTTTCTTTTTTGTAAACGCGCCGCATTTTTTTGCCGCACTACTCGACATTTTTTGCAGAAATGCTATAATAATGCTAACCCCCAGCGCATCATATGTTATATTATGGGGCGCCGCACTTTGCGGCGAAATTTTTAGTACCTATCAGGAGGAAAATATGTTTGATGATCTCGAGTTCCTTTGGCCAGTTCTGAGCATCGCAATTCCAGTTTTGCTCGTCTTTTTGCTTATTCTTCTTTGCTGGCGCAAAGTTCCGGCGGATAAAGCCATCGTCATTACGGGAATTAAAAAGCGCGTGCTTTCGGGAAGGGGCGGCATCATGCTTCCTATTTTCGAAACCAGCTGCGTCATCTCTCTGGAGAATATCTCCATGACGACTGACGTTACCGAAGCGCCTTCCAAGCAGGGCATCTTTGTGGACGTCGTGGGAACGGCTGTCGTCAAAGTGCGCAATGAGCGCGAGAGCATTTTAAAAGCGGTCGAACAATTCTGCAACGGCAACGCCGTGTCTACCAAAGCCGTCATCAGCGGCATGGTCGAGCAGATTCTGGAAGGCAAGCTGCGCGGCATCGTCTCTACGATGACTGTCGAGGAGATCAACTCCAACCGCGCCGAGTTTGAGCGCCGCACGGAAGAGGATATCAAAAAAGAGCTGGATGAGATGGGCCTTCAGCTGCTCTCCTACTCGATTTTGAAGATCGCAACCCAGGGCGGCTATCTGGAAAACCGTGCCCGTCCGCAGGTTGCCCAGTCCAAGGCGGAGGCGGAGATCGCCGAGGCAGAGCGCAAGCGCGATACGGATATTAAGACGGCCGAGGCTTCTCAGGAGGGCCAGAAAGTCAAACTGGCGGCAGACGCGGAGATCGCCCGGGCAGAACGCGATAAGCAACTGCGCATGGAAGGCTTCCGCGCCGAGCAGGACCGCGCCAAGGCAGAGGCCGACGCCTCCTATAAGATCCGCGAGATTCAGGTGCAGTCTGAGCTGGAGCAGCAAAAGGCCATTCTGGCAGAACAGGCTGCCATCACGGTAGAAAAAGAGCTGGTCGCGACTGTGGAAAAACCGGCCAATGCCCAAAAGCGCAAAACAGAGATCGAAGCAGAGGCAGATAAAATTAAGGCAATCCGCCAGGCCGAGGCGCAGGCGGAAGCCATTCGCATCGATGCCATGGCGCAGGCGGAGGCCCGCAAAATTCAGGCGCAGGCGGAGGCCGAAGCCATTCGGCTGACGGGCGAAGCGGAAGCGGAAGCCATCCGCGCCAAGGGTATTGCGGATGCTGATGCGAAAAACAAGCTGGCCGACGCTATGGCAAAATACGGCCAGGCGGCCGTCGTCGAGCTCATCATGGGCAACCTGCCGGCCATCATGCAGAATATCGCCAAGCCCATGGAGAACATCGATAAGATCACTGTCATCGATACAGGCGAAGGCAAGGGCGGCGCGGCAAAGGTTGCGCAGACTGTTACCAACATTGCAGGAGCTGGCTTTGAAACGCTCAAAGAGCTCACCGGGATCGATCTGGCAGGGCTCATCCAGGGAGCCGGAAATCCTCCGGCGCTTTCCAGCAAAGCCCCATCCCAGCCTGAACAGGAATAAAACAGGAAAAGCGGCATGGTCATATGGCCATGCCGCTTTTTTATGCGCCTTTCGCGGGATTATTCCCCATCCTTCTGAAATTCCAGAATATCACCGGCCTGGCATTCCAGCACCTCGCAGATCGCCGCGAGCGTGGAAAAGCGGATGGCCGTTACTTTGTTATTCTTGATTTTCGAAAGGTTGACATTCGAGATGCCCACCCGCTCGGCCAGTTCGCCCAGCGATATTTTTCTCTCAACCATCATTCTATCCAGCCGCAGCACAATTTTTCCCATTTATGCGCCTCCTTACAGCAGCCCGTCCACATCTTTTTCCAGCTCCACTCCATGCTGGAAAAACTGCGTCAGGCAAAGCACGATGATGCCCATAATCATCCCATCCATGCTGATGCTCATCTCCGTCGCTTCCGGCCCGAGCACCAGGCGGGCAATGATGCTCATCACAAAGCCGACTACAGGAATCCCGATGGAGAAAATGCCGATCTCTCTCATCATGCGGACGTTATCCTTCTGAAACGGCGTGCTGCCCTCGGATTTTTTGATGATCAGGTGCAAGTTCCGGAATATCATCGCCACCAGCGAAAAGATGATGATGGCTCCAACGGCAAAGAGGACAAAGCTCTTTGTATCCACTCTTCCATCCGAAATGGGAGCCACGATTTCAAAGCCATAGGTGGATAGCTCTACTTCCTGCCCCGCCGTATCCAGACCGACGAAATAGCCCAGCCACTGCGGCGCAGCTGTTATGCAGATTGCCGCCGCCAGCATGAGCGCCTCTGCGACCCAATGCGTAACTTCCAACACCTTCGTAACGACCTTCGCGAGTTTATCAATTCCTTTCACTTTTGCACTTCCTCCAACGTGATAAATTGCCATCGCATGCCTGGTGAGAATAATTTACCACTATATTTAATTTATGTCAATAATATTTTAATGTTTTACATTAAATTTTATATATAAAACATTAATATTCTTTTTCAGTGGTTTCCTGCCTACCGCCCTGCTCTTTGCATAAAAAAGGCACTCATGCCGAGTGCCCTTTTTCGCTTTGCCCTTCTATTTCCTTTCGCGCACAACGTCTCCCTCCGCAAGCCCGCCCAGCAAGAAGGGAGAATCTGCCCGGTGCTCCTTGGCCTGGCCGTCCCTTCTGGCATAGCAGTATTGGCAGCCTCCATGGCACGCGCCGTATGCCCCAATATCCACGCTGGCCGCACAGCCGCAGCTTTCCCGCTGGTTTTTATCCTTTTTTGCCTGAACTGGCCTTCCGGCAATGCGCGAAAGCAGGGCCGCATCAATGCAGCAGCCATGCCGGATCCCAAATTCGGATAGATCAGCCGGCTCGGCGCACGTCTCCAATTTCAAGTGATATGCCGCCGCGATCTCGGCCAGTTTTTCGGCCAATTCCCGCATCTGCTCCTGCTCCATGGGCAGAATGCCGCTTTGGTTCATGCGCTTTTGAATGCTGGGATAGAGATCGAGAAAGCTGAAAATACATTTTTCGGTATATCCCTCCAGCCGCTTGGCCATTTGCTCAAAATAGCGGATGTGGTATTCGGGTGAGTAGCGCTGGGAGAGAAAAATGGGATCATAGCGCCAAATCACCCGCTCTTTTCCAACCTGCTCGGACAGCCGCCGAAATACCGCAATGCCCTCCCTGCCCTTTTGCGGGATGCCCGGCTCGATTTCCTTCCCATAGGAAGTGAGCGTATACTGAAAATAGAACGGGTAGGCATCAAAAGCATTCAGGTGCGGCAGGAGCGGCGCCGGGTTTTTCGTCCAAAAGACGATCCCGTCCACATGCTCCGGCGTGAGCAGTATTTTGCTGACCTGGCGGCAGTTCATCGGGTTGCGCACCAGGGCATAGCCCTCTTCAAAGCGCTTTTTCAGCCAATCCGCGTAAAATGCCGGCAGATCCGTCCGCCGGCTCGCGCTGATAATCATAGTTCCTCCGCTTGCATAAAAAAGGTGCAGAATGCTCTGCACCTTTTTGCCGTTTTCAAATATCCTGCCGCTTCTTCTTATTCTCGCGCACAGCCCTGCAAACCAGCCAGCTAAAAACCCCAACGCCGGATAGAACGCACGCTGCCAGAAGCGCCGGAATCCCATAAAACATGAGCGCGGCAGGCAGAGCCATCGCAAAGCTTCGGCATAAATTGTGTTGTTTCGCCATTTTTCTGCCCTCCTAAACAGAGTATAGCATTCTTTTTCTGCTTAGTCCACAGATTTCAGCGATTCCACCATATCCACCTGCCGAATGCGGCGGTTGATGAAGATGCTCACCAGCCATGTGAAGAGCATGGTCAGCGCAGAGGCCATCAGATACCCGCCCAGGCTTACCGTGCGCCCCAACATGAGAATATCGACTTCCACCGTCTTTACCACATACTGATAGAGCACCAGCCCAAGCCCAAGGCCCAGAATGCACCCTATTATCGAGAGAATCAGCGTCTCCCGGAAAATATAGGCGTTGGTCTCCCCGGCGCGGAACCCCAGGACTTTGAGCGTCGCGATTTCCCGCACGCGCTCGCCCACGTTGATATTCGTCAGGTTATAGAGCACGATAAAAGCCAGCGCCCCGGCCAGGATGATGAGCACAAAGATGATGATATTGACGCTGTCGATGGAGCCCTTCACCGTCCCTATGATATCCGAAATGAGCGTGATCGTCGGCACCTGCCGGGAGAGCTCCTGCAGTTTCTGGATGGCGGCCTGGGTTCCCTCTGGGTTCGTCCGGGCGACCAGCTGGGTAAATTCGCATGGCCCCTCGGCCGCTCTCTCATATACCTTTGGCGAGACATAGATATAGTTGAACACATAGTTCTCGCAGATATCCGTTACGGTAAGCTCGAGCCCGCCGGCATCCGATGCCGTAACCGACTGCAGGCGCAGCGTATCCCCCGGTTTCAGATCCAGGTTTTCCGCCAGCTTTTCCGTGATGACGACGCTGTCCTCCCCAAATGGGATCTTCGCCTTATCCTGGCGGTGGCGCAGATCCACGAACTCGCTCAGCCGCTCGGGCTGCTTTGGAACATAGAGATAGGCCGTCATGGTGTAGCTTTCCTGCTGGTTGGTAACATTCATATTCTTGTTCATGATCTGCAGATAGCCATCAAACAGCTGCGGATCTTCCAGCGCATCTAAAAGCTCTCCGGAAATCTCCTGCTCCTCCAGCGTTGCCATGACGTCGAACCGGTAGATATCTTCAAACTGATCGCCCAAAACCGTGCTGACCGAATCCCGGGCGCCCATGGCCGTTACCAGCAGAGCCGTGCACCCCGCGACGCCCAGCGCCGTCATAATGAGCCGCCGCTTGTTGAGAAACAGGTTGCGCGCTGTCGTTTTGGCGGTGAAATTCAGCCTTTTCCAGAGGAAGGTGATGCGCTCCAGCAAAATGCGCTTGCCCGCCTTGGGCGCGCGCGGCTGCAAGAGGCGCGCCGGCACTTCAAACAGAGAGGCTTTGCAGGCGAGATAGGTCGCCCCCAGCGTGAAAAAGAGCAAGGCCAAAAGCGCCTGCAGTGCGATCCCAAGGTGGAAAGTGATCAGCATTTTGGGAAGCGAAAACACGATTCCATAGGCGTTCCAGATGATCTTTGGCAGAAAATACATGCCCAGCCCGATGCCCAGCGCAGATCCGAGCATCGTCGCCATCGCGGCATAGCAGAGGTATTTGAAGCCGATTTTCACATTGGAATACCCGAGCGCCTTATACGTCCCGATGATGACGCGCTCCTCGTCTACCATGCGCGTCATGGTCGTCAGCGCGACCAGCGCCGCCACCAGGAAGAACACCACCGGGAAAACCGTCTTGAGCTGGTTCATGCGCTCTGTGCTCGCATCAAAAAGCACGATGCTCTCGGTCATATCCCGATCCAGAAGGTACCATTCCGGTGCCGCAAGCTCTGTGATTTGCCGCTCGGCATCCGCAATCTGCCGCTCAGCCTCGGCAAGCTGAGCCTCGGCCTCGGCTTTGCCGTCCTGATACTCTCTTTCGCCGCGCCCCAGCTGCTCTTTCGCATCCGCGAGCTCTGCTTTGCCGCGCTCCAGCTGTTTCTTCGCGGCCGCAAGCTCTGCCTCTGCCTGGGCGAAGCCCTGCTCGGCATCGGCCTTTTGGCGCGCCAACTCGTTCTTTCCCTTTTCCAGCTCCAGGCTTCCAGCCTCCAGCGCCGCTGCCTGGCCATAGTATTCCTCCCAGGCCGCATCCAGCTCGGCCCGGCGTTCTGCCAGCTCCTTCTGCCCCTCCTGCGCCTTCTGCTCCAACAGCGCCTTGGCATCGGCCAGCTGCCGCATTTGCTCTGCATACTGCTGGCGCATGGCCGGCAGCTCGGGCACGCTTCCGCCCGCCGCCTCTATCTGCTCTGCGGCCGCGATCTGCTCTGCCAGGCGCTCCAGCTGCGCGCCCCGGCTTTCCAGCTTTTTGCGCTCCTCTTCCAGCTGCTTCTGACCTGCCGCGCTTTGCTCTGCAAAAAGCGCTTCATAGGCATCCAGCTGTTCCTTTGCCTGGGCCAGCTGGCCTTTGCCCTGCTCTATCTCCTGCTGAGACTGGGCAAGCTGCTGCTCTGCCGCGGCAATCTTCTGCTGATATTCCGCCCTCTGCTCCACCAGCAGGAGCACGCCCTGGTCATATTCCCTCTGGCCGTCCCGCAGCTTATTCTCGCCTTTTTCTATCTGCTCTCTGGCATCCTGCAGCTGTGCCTCCGCCTCGGCCAGCTGTTCATCGGCCTCGGCCTTGCCGTCCGCATATTCCTGCTTTGCATCCAGCAGTTCTTCGTTTGCTTCCTGCCGGATCTCCTGCAGGCGAATCTCTTTTCGCTCATCCGCCAAAATTTCCAGCCGCGCCTTGCCGTCCGCGATCAAATCGTGGTATTCCTGCCCAAAGCTATCCAGCTCTTTGGCGCCCTCTATGCTCACATAGACATCGGTATACACTTCCGCGGCAAAGTTTTCCCGCCGGACATACGCGGCATAATAGAGCGTCCCGTTGCCTTTATCCGTCGTGCCCAGGGTAAAGGAGAGATAGTACGGCGATTCCACAAACCCGACGATCTCGTATTCCAGGCAGCCCAGCATATTGTCCAGTTCGCCGCCCTCGTTTTGGACGAGAATGCGATCGCCAATCTGCTCATTATCGATCTCAATGGCTTTTTTTACCAGCACGCACTCGCCCTTTTTCTCGGGCCAGCGGCCCTCTACCAGCACCGGCAGATTCATATCGTCCTCCGCCATGCGCGCGGGATCATCCGGAAGGCCATGCAGGCGGAGGGTGTAATCCGTGCCGCCGATACTGGCGACCACATCTGCGCTGTACGTCGCGAACACGCCGCGCACGCCCTCTTCCCGGCGTATTTGTTCAATATCGCTTTCTGTGAAGCCATAGGTCGAGAGCAGGCGGAGATCCATCAGGTTTTGCCGATCAAAGTAGTCGTCTCCCGTCTGCCACATATCCGGCGCGACGGCCGCCAGCCCGGAAAACACGCCTGCGCCCAGAGCCGTGATGGCAATGATGGATAAAAAGCGACTCATCGAGCGGCGGACCGAACGGAAAATATCCTTGAAAAATGCGCTCATTACCACTCGATCCTTTCCGCGGATATGGGGCTCTCATTGATTCGCATATCCGTTATTTTTCCACTGTTGACTTGTATGACGCGATCGGCCAGCGCAGTAAACGCCTGGTTGTGCGTGATAAGGGCTACCGTCTTTTTACTGTTTTTGCAGGTATCCTGCAATAGTTTTAAGATCGCCTTGCCCGTCTTATAGTCCAGCGCGCCCGTCGGTTCGTCGCAAAGAAGCAGCTTTGGGTTCTTTGCCAGCGCCCGGGCAATGGCGACTCTCTGCTGCTCGCCGCCCGAAAGCTGCGCCGGGAAGTGCGCCATGCGGTGCCCCAGGCCAACCTGCTCCAAAACCTGTTCTGCCGGCAGCGGCTCTTTGCAGATCTGCGCCGCCAGCTCCACGTTTTCCCGCGCCGTCAGGTTTTGCACCAGGTTATAGAACTGAAAGACAAACCCAATATCATAGCGGCGGTATTCGGTCAGCTGTCTTGCGGAATAATGGCTGATATCCTGCCCTTCAATTAGAATGCGCCCTTCCGTGCAGCTATCCATTCCGCCGAGAATATTGAGCAGCGTCGTCTTTCCCGCTCCCGAAGCGCCCACAATGACGACGAACTCTCCCTGCTCCATAGTAAAATCAACGCCATCCAGAGCTCTCGTCTCCACTTCTCCCTGGCGGTATATCTTGCTCACATTCTGAAATTCAACAAATGCCATAAAACTGTCTCCCTTCTTCTGCTTGACATTCTGTTCTACAATTGTATACTAATACTACAAGTATTGAAAAAAGTGTAAGAGAGAAATGCAAATTCGTCAAGGTTCAATTACTCTTCATTTGTATAATATTCTATAGAATAGATAATTCAGTAGAAAACTGGGGGCTCATATGGCTAAAAAGCAGGATCTTCGCATTCGGAAAACACACAAATTTCTTTATGCCGCACTTTTCGATCTCATGGAACAGAAACCGTTTAACGAGATCAGCGTAACGGATATTTGCCAAAAAGCCATGGTGCACCGAACAACCTTCTACAACCACTTCGAGGATAAATATCATCTGCTGCGCTGTGCCATCGAATCCATGCAGGAGGAATTTATCTCGCAGATTTCCCGCAGTGAGGAGCCCCACGCCTTCTACCTGGCGATGATCGATCAGGTTCTGGATCATCTATATGAAAACCGAATGGCATATTCGCGCATGCTGCGGGCCAACCGCGGCGGGGACATCACGAGAGTATTCCATAAAAATATCGTACAACTCCTTTTGGACGATTTTAACCATTTTCCCAAAAACAGCCTGCGCCACCCGGCCGAAATTCCCGCCGAAGCGCTGGCCGAATTTTACACCGGCGCGTTTTTCTCTTTGGCAAGCTGGTGGCTGGAGCACGATACTTCCATCCCAAAAGAAGAACTGCGGCGCTATGTGCACGAACTGCTGCAATAGTGGCGCAAACCAAAAAAGCTAGAGCGTTGCTCTAGCTTTTTTGGTATAGTTTGTTCGTCTCATATTTTGGCTCGCAGGTCAGGTTGACGCCCAGCTTTCGGAAGACTCCCTCATCCACAGAGGAGAGCAGCACCGTCGAATGCGCTTCCAGGCCCTTTAGTTTCGGGATTTGCTGCAATGCCAGCTCGGCGTTCGGGTCTGCCGCGGCGCAGATGGAAAGGGCGATAAGCGTCTCATCCATATGCAGCCTGGGGTTGCGGTTGCCAAGGCACTTTGTTTTGAGCCGCTGAATGGGCTCGATGACCTCCGGCGAGATGAGCAGCAGCTCATCCGGGAGCCCGCAAAGGGCTTTGAGCGCATTGAGCAGCAGCGTCGAGGATGCGCCCAGCAGAGCCGATGTCTTGCCGGTGATAATGCGCCCATCCCCCAGCGCGATTGCCGCCGCCGGGCCCTGGGTCAGCTCGTCCTTGTTCAGCGCCGCCGCCACAACCCTGCGATCGGATGCGTTCGTGCCGGCCTGTTCCATGAGCAGGGCGATTTTGTCGCCGAGATCCTCCTCTACGATGCCTTTGCGGCGATCGCAAAGCGCGGCATAATAGCGCCGGATGATCTCCTGGCGCGCCGCGGCTTTGACGGTTTCATCATCCGTAATGCAGAATCCCGCCATATTCACGCCCATATCCGTCGGCGATTTATAGGGCGAATAGCCCAAAATGCGCTCAAACATGGCGCTCAGAACCGGGAAAATCTCGACATCCCGGTTATAGTTGACGGCCGTCTTGCCGTATTCCTCCAGATGGAACGGGTCTATCATATTGACGTCGTTCAGGTCTGCCGTGGCCGCCTCATAGGCGATATTGACCGGGTGCTTGAGGGGAATATTCCAGATGGGGAAGGTCTCGAACTTGGCGTATCCCGCCCGGACGCCCCGCTTATGCTCGTGATAGAGCTGGGAAAGGCAGGTGGCCATTTTGCCGCTGCCCGGCCCCGGCGCCGTTACGACGACCAGCGAGCGCTCTGTCTCGATATAGTCGTTTTTGCCATACCCTTCGTCGCTGACGATTTTCTGCACGTTGGAGGGGTAGCCATCGATGGGATAATGGCGGTAGACCTTGATCCCAAGGCTTTGCAGCCGCTTCTGGAAAACATCCGCAGCGCTCTGCCCCTGATAGCGCGTGATGACCACACTGCCCACATAAAGCCCGATGGAACGGAACGCATCCGTCAGCCGCAGAATATCCGCATCGTAGGTGATGCCGAGATCACTGCGGACTTTGTTTTTCTCAATATCCGCCGCATTGATGACAAAAACAATTTCAGCCTGGTCCTTGAGCTGAAGCAGCATCTTGACTTTGCTATCCGGCGCAAACCCCGGCAAAACCCTGGAAGCGTGGTAATCGTCAAAGAGCTTGCCGCCAAATTCCAGATAAAGCTTGCCGCCAAACTGCGCGATCCGTTTGCGGATCTGCTCAGATTGCAAATGCAGGTATTTTTCGTTGTCAAATCCAGTGCCCTTCATATTTCCCCCAGTTTTATCCAATTCGAGTAATTAGGTTGCCCGTCCGCTTCAGCGGCGGCAATTCTTTTTTCATCGCGCTGTATCCCATGCTCAGGCTGCCGCAGGGAATCTCCTTTTCCCCAAGGCCCAGGCCCCGCAGATATTCCAGCATGACGCCATCCTCATTCAGCCATTTGAGATTGTTGATATAGCATGTCCCGATACCCAGCGACTGCGCGGCGATCATCATGTTTTGGATGACGCATGCGCTGTCTGCCAGGTGGTTATTATGAGCATATTCCCTCTGGTTGGCCACGACAACAAACGTCGGCGCGCCATAGGTGAAATCCCAGTAGCCCTTCCGCGCCCGCTCTATGGCCGAGCGCAGGCTTTGATAGGTGCGATCGTCGTATTCCAGCAGAGCCAGGCGCTGCACGGCCAGCTCTGTCATCTCGCGCAAAATTTCGGAGGACTGTATCACCAAAAGATGGCTTGTTTGAATGTTTCCGCCGCTGGGCGCGGCGCGCCCTGCCTCCAGGATTTCCTGTAGCAGCGCTTCAGGCACCTGCCTTTGCTCAAATTTGCGGATACTGCGCCGGCTCATGATGGCCGCAATCGTCTCATTCATGCTTTTGCGCGCTCGGCTAAGGCCTGCTCCAGCGCAATTGAGAGCTGATCCGGGCAGGAGGTCGCCTTAGGGCCGCAGTGGATGCCCCGAAGCCTCCCAATCGCCTCTTTTGCATCCATGCCTTCTACCAGCCGGATGATTCCCTGCAAATTGCCGTTGCAGCCGCCCGCAATGCGAACTGCTTTTATCTTATCGCCGTCCAGCTCAATTTCCATTCTGGATGAGCAGACGCCTTTTGTGTAGTATGTGTACATCGCGTTTCCCTCCTCGCATATTCTTTTTTATTTTACCGGGATTCTACTTTTTTTGCAACCCGCTTTTGAGGCCGCTCTGCCCGTTTTTGCCGCAAAAGAAAAGCCGGAAGCGCGCTTCCGGCTTTTTTGGTCTATTTTTCCTGCCCCTTTTTCCGCTTGCTTTTCTCCCATACTGCCCAGGCCAGCCCCGCAGCCACCAGGACGCCAATCAGAACCCATCCCAGCCAAAGCAAATTTCCGTTTCCGCCTGCCTTGCCCACATCCGAGGCATAGTTATAGTTCTCCGCCTGCCCGGCATCCTGCGCTAGAAGCGAACTATCATATTCGATGAGGTAGCCCGTGCACTGGTGATTTCCCGCGGCCGAGCGCAGACCATGCCGGCCGTCGTCTTCCTTCTGGTAGTTGATACTGTAGTGCAGATAATTGCCGTAGCGCGGCTCTGTCTCCGCGATGCGCGCATATTCTACCTTCTCGGATGTCGCCTCGCCTTTTTCATCCATCCAGTACCAGCCGTCTTCCACATAGATGGCTCCAATCGTCGCGCCAAATTTCAGAACTTCCCAAAGGAAGTTGTCCGTCGCCTCATCCGGAACCCGGGCAGGCTTTCCCTGCATCCCGCGGTACGTTACATACTGGGCAAGCTGGCCCAGCCTTTCGCTGTATCCGCGCACCACCGGGTAGACGCCCTCCGTCTGCACGAAAGTTTCCATATCCATATGCCGCACGGGCAGCGCACAGCACGGCGAGAAGAAAATCTCGTAGTAGGTATCGTTGGCGGCGAAGTAAAACACCTGGCGATACAGCTTTTCGCCTGAAAGATTAAAATAGACCTGAAGCTCCTCGGTTTGCTCACCCTTCAAGAAAGCGAGCGACCGCAAAAAAGCCTCAATCTCCTCCGCATCAGCTTTGCTGGGATCCACATCAAAGCTGAGCATGGCGTGCGAAGTCAGCGCCTCATTGGCAGCAATCCCTTCCGGCAGTTCTTCGGGCGCAACCAGCGCATCGCCCTGCCTCATCTGATCGGCAAAAGAGATCTGAATGCCCAGTACCGGCCCGCCGGAAAGCTCCAGCTTTTCAAACCGATAGCTCCCATCCTCTTGTTTTTGCGCCTGCCCGGCCTTTATGAAGATCTCCTGCTCCTCAGCCTGCGCAAAAGCGCTCATGGGCAGCCCTGCCAGCAGGATGGCAGCAAGCAGCAGGCAAATCACTCTGGTTTTTCTCATGTTTCCCCTCCCTCCTTTCTCCTATCATATCCTGTTTTTTGCCGCATTGCAATTGCCGAAAAATAAAAAGACGGCAGGCTTCTGCCTGCCGTCTCTCGTCTCTGCTTAGAAAGCCAAAATGACGCCCTTCTCATTGGCATACATGGAGCTTAGCCCTCTTGTGGACACAACCAGCACTTCCGCAAAGGAATACCGCTCTTCCAGCAGCTTCTTGAGCCGCATGGCGAAGGGCTCGTTGTTGCAGTGCGTGATCACAGCCGTCTGCCCATCCGTCTCCACTTCGCTCTCCGCTACCGTGCGCGCCATCTTTTCGATGGACTGCTTCTCGCCCCGGGCAATGGAATACAGCGCGATATTCCCGTCGCCGTCCGAGCCCAAAAGCGGCCGGATGTTGAGCGCCGAGATAATGCGCCCTTTGATTTTGCTCATTCTGCCGTTCTTGATGAGGTTTTCCAGATCCTCCAAAACAAAAAAGGTTTTCATGCGTTTGATAAAAGCCTCGACGGAAGTGATGATCTCTTCCTTGGTTTTGCCCAGGGCGATGAGCGCCCGGGTTTTGATGGCAACCAGGATTTCCCCGGCAGACGCACTCTTGGAATCGAACACATGCACATCCCCGCCCTGCTCTTCGGCCAGATTCTTCCCCACCACCGCGCTGGCATAGGAGCCGGAGAGGTTTCCGGAAAGCGTAATGCCAAAGGCTTTTTCCGCCGTCAAAAAGCCGTCGCGGTATCGCTCGGGCGAAGGGGCGGCAGAGGTGGGCACGCCGGAAAATGAGCGCATCTGCCTCATATATTCAGGCAAATCCAGCGCATCATCATCGATAAAATGTTGTTCCCCCAGCGTCAACGTCAGGGGAGCTGTTACCACGCCCAGCCTTTCACGCAGCTCCGGCGTCATATCGCAGCTGCTATCCGCAACGATCGCATATTCCATGGGCACTCCTCCAATGTTATTTTACAATAGACTTGTAACAATTATTTTAACAAATCTACATGTGTATTGCAATGAACAATCTATAAACTTACACTTCCTGCCATCCTTTGCCAACATTCACCCATTTTCTCGCCATGCTGCATTCCTCCAGCATGGGGATGCTCAGCTCAATGGCGCTGTTGCTGCTGCCGCAGGCGGGAAAAACCGTCTCGAACCGCCGCAGAGATTCATCTAGATAGACTTGCACACCCTCGTTTATGCCAAAGGGGCAGACGCCGCCCACAGCATGGCCGATCAGCCGCTCCGCATCAGCAGGCGCCAGCATCTTGGCCTTGCACCCAAATTCCGCCTTAAATTTGGGATTATCGATTTTCGCATCGCCCGCCATCACAATGAGGATGCATCCTTCCCCCAGTTCAAAGGAAAGCGTCTTGGCGATGCGCTTTGGCTCACAGCCCAGCGCCTGCGCCGCCAGATCTACCGTTGCGCTGGAGACGTCAAACTCCAGTATTTTATCCGCCAACCCAAATTTACTCAAATGCTCTTTTGCCTTTTGCAGCGACATCTCGTTTCATCCCTTTCGTATTCTGATCAAAAGCCGTTATCAGCATACTCTTTTTCAAAACAGCTTGTCAAGTTTTCCCATTTCATGCGCCAATGGGATGCAGCCAGGAAATGCCCTGGTATTGCCGCACGGCGCTGTGCATCTGCTCCAGCAAAACCGCAGTCTCCTTGGGCAGCTGATGCGCCGGATGCGTCAGCAGATAGATGATGCGATCCGCCGGCCCTTCCTGCAGCGCGCATTGGCGCACAGTCTTTTTCTTGCAAAGCGCCTCCGCGATGGAGACGGGCACGACCGCCCAGCTGCCCGGCACTTCCAGCAGCTGCTCCAAAATCAGCGTATCGTCGATATAAATCCAGGGTAGCGCCTGCGCGCCGAACCAGTATTCATGCCACTGCGTGAACTGCGGGCACCAATCCAGCTTAATCTCATGCCCAACGTCCAGCTGCCTGGGCGAGACGCTGCCCTGATAGCTGCTCTCGCTGTTGCAGACCAGCGTCATCCGCTCCTGAAACAGCGGCGCCGTCAGCACGCGCCCAGCATACATGGTCGTGCCGATAAAGCCGATCTGCGCCTGCCCGCTTTCCACCCGATGGTAAATATCATAAGAAGGGCAAGTGCTCAGCGAGATATAGCGAGACTGGGTCTGCTCCATAAACTGCTGATAAACGCGCGGCATAAAATACATGTTGATGCTGGAAATGGCCGCGATATGGATGGGCTTTCTCTCCTGCCTGGCGCCGATATACCTGCTCTCTTTCCATAGATTCTGCCATTTTTCCGCGATGGGGATAAACTGCTTGCCCGCATCCGTGAGCCGAATTTCCCGCACTCCCTTGCCCCGCAGGACAAGCCGCTCCCCAAGCTCCTCCTCCAGCGCGTGGATGCGGTTGCTTAAAGTCGGCTGTGTAATAAACAGTTTCTGCGCCGCCCTGGTCATAGAGCCATTTTGCACGATGGCCAAAAACCCTTCTATCTCTGCATAATTCATGAAAATACCCAAGTAATATAAATTTTCTTTATATTATAAGATAAAAAAATCAATTTTACAAATATTTCCCATCCTTTATACTATGATTGAGATTATATTGCAGGAATGAGGGGAACTTTGCATGAAAAAACCGCATTACGGCTGGGTCATCTGCCTGGGCTGCACTCTGCTGCTCTTTACCACTATGGGACTAATCGCGAATGTGTTCTCGGTCTATCGGCCCTATATCATCGCACAGCTGGGATTTTCCAATACGCAGTGCGCCATGATCACGACCATCCGCTGTATGTTTTCCCTCATCGCCATGTGCTTTATCCGGCCATTTTATCAGAAATTCAATATCCGGCTGGGAACGGGCATCGCCATTCTCATTTCGGTGTTTTCCTTTGTTCTGTTTGGCCTCTCCAAATCCATTGCAGGCTTTTATACCGCCGCCGCTTTCGCCGGCATCGGCTACGGCCTTGGGACGATGTTCCCCATCTCCCTAGTCATCGACCGCTGGTTTGCCCGCAAAAAGGCGCTGGCGCTGAGCATTTGCAGCATTGGCTCGGGCATCGCCTCCATCATTTTCCCTTCTATCATCACATCCATTATCGAAAAGAACAGTATGCAGGCGGCCTTTTTCCTACAGGCCGGGTGTATGCTGCTTCTGGGCATTCTCATCTTTTTCCTGCTGCGCAACGACCCTGCCCAGATGCATCTGGCGCCATACGGCCTAGAGCATCAGGAGGAAGAGGCAAAAGTGCTCCGGCCCTCCTCCCCGCCCCTGAGCAAAAAAAGCTGGGTTTTGCTGGGCCTGTTCGTCATTTTATTCAACGCCGTCTCCTCCTCTGGGGACAGCAACATCACTTTGCTGTTTACGACAGAGGGATATTCGCCCATGACCGTCGCCTTCGCGCTCTCGCTGTTTGGCCTGCTTCTCTCCGTGGGCAAATTCCTCTATGGCTGCATCACAGATCGCCTGGGCACCTACCGCTCCAATTATCTGTTCGGCGCCTGTATCATCCTGGGGCAAATCCTTTGCTGTTTTGCCTTTACGCAGAGCAGCAGCGTCCTGTTCATCTCTATGGTGCTTCGCGGGCTGGGGCTCCCGCTCTCCACAGTCGGCTTCTCCATGTGGGCGCTGGATTTTTCGGATTCCCGCAGCTACGGCGTCGTCTTACAGCGCATTCAGCTCTTCAGCCGCATCGGTTCACTGCTGTTCGAATCTTTCCCCGGCATCTTGGCAGATATCACCGGCAGCTATCTCCCGGCATACCTCTGCTATGCGGTGTTCAGCGTTGTTTCCATCCTCGGGGTTCAGGGGATCTACCTCTCCCGCCGCAAGCAGACCGCCGCATAGATCAAAACTAAATAACTATCAAAGCCCCTGGCGTATGGCGGGGGCTTTTGTGCGCGGACAAGGACAAATAAGAAATAGAACAAAGCGCGCTTTGCCCTGATGCCAAACTTGAACTGCGCTTTACTCCAGATAGATTGAGGTAAAACTGCAAAAGCTGGCAGTAAACCGCCGAGAGAGCGCTTGCAGCCGAGCTATTTCCCAAACGCGCCGCAGGTGCGCTGCCCGCAAAAAAGTGGCAGATCAGCGAAAGGCAAAAGCCCAGCGAGGGATAAACAGATGCTTTTTTCGGAATGAAGAGCAATTAAAAATCCCGCTCGGTTGATCCGAACGGGATTGTGATCGCGAAATCCATCGCGATATGGTAGCGGCGATCTGACTCGAACAGATGACCGACCGGGTATGAACCGATTGCTCTAGCCAACTGAGCTACGCCGCCAAACTCAAATTCCTTATCTATTATATCCGTTCTCCCCCCTAAAGTCAAGCATTGTCCAAATAAATTTTGCCATTTTCTGCATCCTCATATTCTCCCCTCGTATTTAAAAATTTTGAGTATGTCAGGAAATATTTGAGACTATCATGCAACTATTTTCTTTTTTGGGAGACAATAAGAAAAAATCATCACAAGACAGGTGAATCAATATGAAATTGAGACAAATAGTTTTAGGTGCATCGGCATTTCTGATGCTTATCATAGCAGCTGGCTGTTCGGCGAAAAAGCCGATCCCTTCACCCAGCGCGCCCGCGGCCTCACCCGGGCAAGCCAACCCGCAAAGCGCGGCTCCAACCCAGGCTCCAAAGCCCTCTCCCTCGCAGGAGCGGACGTTCGCCGAACTGGCGCCGACCACGAGAATGGAATTTGCCGAGCTGGTTGGGGACAATGGTATCGACGAAATCCCGGAAAAATTCCCGGAAAAAGGGACGTATAAGCTCGTCGTAGATATTTACCATCAGGTTGTAATTGCCTACTCCAAGGATAATGCCGGGGAATATACTGTTCCCGAGCGCTATATGCTCTGCACCACCGGCTCAGAAAAAACGCCCACCCCCACCGGGACATACGAAGCCGATGACGACCGCGTGCGCTTTCAAAAATTCCAGATAGACGACGTATACGCGCAGTACTGGACGCAGATCACCGGAGAGATCTATTTCCACTCGATTCTGTATTCCGCAGAAGATGCCTCGGAATATACCGTCGGCTCTTATGAAAAGCTCGGCACCCGGGATTCTCATGGCTGTATCCGCCTGCTCGTCCCGGATGCAAGATGGATTTTCTACCATATCGCCCCAGGGACAGAGATTGAGATTCGCGAGGGCTCGGAAGACGACAGCGCTTGCGCGGATATCAAAGAACAGCTCACCATTGCGCCGCTTCCAGAAGAGCGCCCCAAATTGGAGCCTGGGAAAACGCCTCAAACAGATACCTGGAGCATCGAAGATCTGAAAGAATCTCTTGGCTAAAAAGAGCCCTTGCCTTGGCAGGGGCTCTTTTATTTCCGCTCAGCCTTTTCTCTTTTTATAGGAAGCCGCACATAGCGCCTTATAAAAATTCTGTCAGATGCAACAATCAGAGAGATACTTGACATAAAAAATTAAGCGTCCATTTACTCTTCCATATATCTTCTAGACTTTTGGTTATGATATAATATTTTTAGATTAAAATATAGGAGAAAAAATGAGTACACCTATCAAGAACCAACTTACAAAGCAGGAAGTTGACCAAATACTTCAATTAGAAGAAACTTGGGTGATGGATAAAAAGGGAAAAAATATTACTCCAGCTAAGCTTTCGCATACTGTATCAGCTTTAGCAAATACAGATGGTGGAGAAATATATGTTGGCTTAAGTTCCTGCCAAGAAAAAACAAATTATAATTGGGACGGATTTACACATATCGAAGAGTGTAATCAAATTCTCTCAGTTATTAGTAACTTGGGCATGGAACAGGACGAATGCGTTTTCGAATTTCTTTATTATCAGAAAAGCATTGTATTACATATTATTATTCAAAAGACACAAAAGCCTATCTATGCAACTAATAGAACACTATATAGAAGGGTAGGCGCCCAAAATATACCACAAGAAACTCCTGAAAAAATTCGTCAAATTGAATATGACAAAGGTATACGGTCATATGAAGATGAAATGACATCTTGTACTTATGATATAATTAAAAATTCATCAGTATTGCATGATTTCTCAAAAGCCATTGTCCCCAAAAGTAACACATATGATTTTTTAAAGAGGGAATTTCTAATTAACCAAGATTCGAAAATATCTGTGGCCGGAGTTTTATTATACCTTGAAAATCCCCAATCTGTTCTACCAAAGCATTCCGCAATTAGAATTTTAAGATATAAATCAGATCTTAGAGAAGGAAGCAGAGATACCTTAGATGATCGTTTCCCAATTTCAATCGAGGGTGATTTATACAGCTTAATATCATCTGCCGTAAAAAAAACTATAGAAATAGTAGAAGAATCCGATGTTATTGGTGCATTAGGCATGGAGGCTAAAAAATATCCAGAAATAACTTTACATGAAATAATAACAAATGCGGTTTTGCATAGAGATTATAGTATAGCAAGTGATATACAAATAAGAATTTATACTAATAGAATTGAAATTGAAAGCCCAGGAAAATTGCCTGGCCATATTACAATAGATAATATTTTAAAAGAACAGTATTCAAGAAATGGAAAAATTGTTAGGCTGATTTCAAAATTTCCTCACCCTCCGAATAAAGATGTAGGCGAAGGTTTAAACACAGCATTTGATGCTATGGCTAAAATGAATTTAAGAAAGCCCATTATAAAAGAAAAGACGAATAGTGTTCTGGTAATAATACAACATGAACGATTAGCAGACCACGAAACTACTATTTTAAATTACTTAAAAGATCATGACTCTATAAATAATGCGGAAGGTCGCAAAATAACAGGTATTGCTGATACTATCAAAATGAAAGATGTCTTTACGCGCCTTAGAAAACAAGGAGCTCTAGAAATGATTCCCGGGTTAAAAGGGAATCAGTCTAGATGGAGATTAGTAAAAAACCATTCAAATAATCTTTCTATAGAAAAAGATGCAAATGGAATGGCTAGACCAGAACAACTAACTTTTTTTGATATGCTTCAATAGAGTCTTGCAAATAAGTAACTATCGCTTATTCTTATAATTTTAATAGGAAGATGAACGGAGAAAAATTTCTGATTTTAACGAAATGAAATAACTCAGAACATAATAAAAGACCGCAAACACCTTGTTTGCGGTCTTTCTGTGTGGTTGCGGGGGAAGGATTTGAACCAACGACCTCCGGGTTATGAGCCCGACGAGCTACCAAGCTGCTCTACCCCGCGTTATTATCTCGCATTACTGCGACATTTATTATTATATGATATGAGCGGCTCAATGTCAAGAGATTTTTCACGGCGCTCCCATGCGCCTGAGTAAAACGTACCCTTCCAGGTTATCCGCCTCGCTCACGGTAATGTCTGAAACACGGTAAGCCCGGCAAAATCCCAGCAGCACCGCAAGGCCATATACGATGACTTCCGCGCGGCCGCCATCCAGGCACATCCGCTGGATGCGCTCCTGCTTTGAAAGCCCCAAAATCTCGCCCATCAGAGCTTCCAGGCGCTGCACCGCAATCTCGTGCCCATCGACTTTGCCCGGATCATATGTTTCCAGCCCGAGGTCGATGGCGGCTAGAGCTGTTGCCGTTCCGCCTATCGCATATAGTTTGGGCAATTCCTTCAGATTTAATTCCAAAAAAGCATCTTTTGCCCATGCGATCAGCTTTTCGTACTCCTCTTCCGCAAAAAGCTCCAGCCCGCGGACACAGCCGATATTGACGCTGTCTGCGCTGGCCAGCTTTCCCTGCCGCATTACCGCGACTTCCGTGCTGCCGCCGCCGATATCGATGATAGCTCCCTGCTCTTTTCCGCCCAGCGCTCCTGTGATTCCGCAGATGGCTTCCTGCTCTCCCTGCAAAATCTGCACCTTAACGCCGCACTCCTGCCAAACGCGCTCTACAAATGCCCGACCGTTCTGCGCATCGCGCACAGCGCTGGTGGCAAACGCCAAAACTTCTTCTGCGCCCCACTGCTTTGCCTGGCACACAAATTCGGCAATGCCCTCAACCGTCCGCCGGATGGCCGCCTCGCATAATCTGCCGCTGGCATTGACGCCTTCGCCCGTGCGCACAGTATTGACCAGCTTTTTGACAGTGCGCAGCTTGCCCTGCTCGATTTGGGCATAAAGCAGACGGATGGAATTTGTCCCAATATCGATCGCAAACTCTTTTTGCATCGCTCCTATTCCTCCGCAGGGGCGCTGGAATCCGGCTGGGGAGTCGCATCAGCATTCGCGCCGCCCTGGGTATCTTCCTGCTTGCGGAAGATGATCTCCCCGTCTTTTACCCAGCCAAACTTCTCTCTGGCCGCCCGCTCGATATAGGCATCCGTCCCGGTATAAGCCTCTTTCTCCTTCAGAAATTCCAAATCCTGCTGCATTTGCTCCTGTCTTTCCTGCAGCTCTTTGGCTTCCTGCTTTTGCATACTAATCGTGCGCTGCTGCATAGCCAGCGTAATGCCCGCATAGACAACCACAACACCCAAAATCGCCCAGCGGATCAGCGCTTTTTTCCTTTGAGAAAGGCGCCATGCTGGCCTTTTCTGCGCCTTTTCCTGGCTTGCACGCTCTTCTTTTATCTCTTCTGCCGGAGCAGTGTTTCTTTCCTGCATACGAAAAACCTCTAAATCGGAGTTTAACTCTATATTAGAGGTTTTTGCTATGCTTTGTCAACTATTTGCTCTTTGATTTTCCCCTGGGCCTGAGAAGTTTACAAATACAGCCCAGCGCAGGCTTTATTCCCAGGCAATAAATGGCAAAACCAAGCCCGGCGCCGATGAAATAGAAGCCCCTGACCTTTAAATCCGCCACCAGATAGAGCATGCCTGCCATAGCGGCCAGCACCAAAAGAGAGTAGAAAATATCCAGGACGATCTGCCATGCCCGCTTTTGCAGAATCTTTCCAAGCCAGGAGAGCAAGAAGTAAATTGCCGCCCCCAGTATCCCGACATACATCGCCGCCGCAAAGAGATAGGGCTGGCTTAATGTGCCTTCCATTATTTAAAAATCTTGGAGAAAATCCCGCCTTTGTTCATGCGGATCTCCTCGTGGTCGGCGTAATCCGCCGCCTGGATTTGCCCGTCTATCACAAGCTCGCCCTCTTCCAGGTTCAGCTTTGCAATATGCAGCTCTTCTCCGATGACTGTCATCATCCCAAGCCCGGTGAGGAAAATCACCTCATTTTCGTTGAAGCTATCCACATCCTCAACCGAGGTAATGGTAATGCGCTCCCTGCCCTCGATGATCACTTTATGCGGCCGGGCATCGAGTCTCCTGATTTCTTCATATCCGCTCATGGCAGTTTCTCCTTTTGTTTTATTCTACTCATTCTTATTCTGCGCGCCGGGAAATTATGCCCGGTTCATTGACAGAAGGTTTGCAATCCCCTAAAATGAATCTGTAAACCCAAAGAGGAGGTACCTTATCTTATGAAAAAAGCGCTCGCTTTTGTTTTGGCGCTGCTCTGCCTGCCGCTGCTCTTCTCCTGCGGCGCAGAACAACAGCCGGAAGCCAGCCAGGAAGTTCTGCCCTCTCCGACGGTTGCCGCATCGGAGGAGCCTTCTTCTGATCCCACCGTCTACTATTCTCCCACAACCGGCACGGCTTACGATGCGCCGCCGGAGTATAAGCCCATCTCCGTCATGATAGAAAACCAGTCGCAGGCTCGGCCGCAGACGGGTTTGCAGCAGGCGGATATCATCTATGAGGCTATGGCAGAGGGCGATATCACCCGGTTCATGTGCATCTTCAACGACCAGAAGCCCAGTGTCGCCGGCCCTATCCGCTCGGCACGCCTATACTATATCAACATGCAAAAAGAGTGGGATTCCCCGCTGGTTCACTACGGCGGCCCGGACGATCCCAACTCCCCTTCCTATATCTACGGCTCTTCCACCAAGTACATCAAACTGCGGGTAGACGGCATCAAGGGAACTTACAACGACTACTTCTGGCGCGATAAATCCCGTTCCGCGCCGCACAACGTCTATACCGATCTCGGCAAAATTGACGAAGAGCTCTACGATTACACGCCCAACAACCGCATCCAGTTCTCCTTCAGCGATGCGCCCAGCTATACCGGCAAAACCGTGGATACCGTCAGCCTGCCTTATGTAACCAGCGTAGAAAACTTCGTTACCTTCGAATATGATTCCGCCAAGGACAAGTTCTTCCGCTATGAAAAGGGAAAAGCCTTCGAGGTCCGCACAGTCTCCGAAGACGAGGACGGCAAGCAGACTACGACTACCGCACCCCTCTCCGTGCAGAACCTGATCGTCCAGTATGCGGAGACGTATGTGCGCAACAACGACGGCGGCCGCCGGATGGTGGAGATGGTCGGCGAGGGCAAATGCGAGTTTTTCATCGGCGGCAAGCATATTTCCGGCTCCTGGGAGCGCAAAAGCCTGGATGATTCCACCCAGTATTACGACGAGAACGGCCTGCCCATCATCTTAAAGCCGGGCAACACCTGGATCGCGGTACATCCCGACAATAAGCAAATCGGCATCACTTACGCCGGCGAATGATCAGAAAAAGAGCGGCGAAAGAGGCATCCGTTGTTTTTTATTAAGCCGAATGAGAAGAATGATTTTATGAATGAAATCCATAAAAAAATTATTGATGCAATCATAAAAAAAGCAGAAGCGGCATGCCCGGATTCACTGGCACTCATAGGCTTGTACGGCTCGGTCGCTACAGGGGATACTCATGAAAAATCCGACCTTGATTTGATGATTTTAATCAATGACGAACATGGAAGGCAACTGGCCGATACATTTATTTTAAATGATGCCGAAGTCGGATATGATCTTTATTGCACCACTTGGGAGATGCTCGAAGAGGATGCGAAATGCAGCCACGCACATCTGTCCAGATTGCTTGACTCACCATTGGTCTATATAAGAGAACAAAGTGCTGTTCAAAGGCTCGAAGGATTGAGAAAAAAGGCATTAGCCCTTCTGTCATCAGATAAGCGGTATCAAAAGGCGCAGGCGGCTTTTGACAATGCGAAAAAAATATATGCAGACTGCTTCCTGTCGGATTCAGCCTCGCAGATTCGCACCGATGCTGGCTTAGTGATTTATTTTCTGCTGGATGCAACTATGCTCTATCACGGCAGATACTTCAGAAAAGGAGTGAAAAGAACATTTGAGGAGTTGGAATCACTGAACATGCCCTTCAATATGGAGGAAAAAATCATGAACATTATCCGTGCAGAAACGAATGCCAAAATCAGAAACGGACTGACGGATCTGATGAAAACGATGCAGGCATATCTATTGTTCCCTCATGAAAAAACTGCACCCAATCAGGACAATATTTCCGGCACATATGAAGAAATGTTCTCCAACTGGCGGAACAAAATGCAGGAAGCCTCAGATAGAAAAGATATATTTTCTTCCTTTATGAACATGGTTTCATTCCAGTATATGATGAATGAAATTGCGGAAAATGCCGCAGTGAGTGAATTTGAGATTATGAGCAGCTTTGATCCTCGCGATCCGGAAAAGAATCTAACGGTTTTTGACAATACCTTAGATAGATACCTGGAAGAGTATTGTAGAGCAGGAATTAGCCCAAAGCGTTTTGCAAATGTGAATGATTTTCTTGTGAATTATTTAGAAACAGTATAAACGCTTTTGGGCCTTCCTATGGAAACAGAGGGAAGCATATCTTATCAGCTTTCGGTTTATCGAAGAACTCAGCACATGATCCTGCTTGCTAATGCGGCAGTGCCCACAGGTTTCGCGAGCATCTGATTTTGACACCAAATCCAAAACCCGCACCCCAAAAGGTGCGGGCTTTGTTTATACATTTGCTATTGATATGGCTTCCTTACGGAAGGCGCCCCGATGGCCGCTCTTTTTTGCCCCTTTCCGGCTTGCCGCACCAGCCAAATAGCTTGCGATCAAAAAGCCGGCAGAGTACCATAGTGCCCCGCCGGCTTCTATTTGCCGTCTTTTTCTAGATCAGTTCATCGATCATGGCTTTGAGTTCGCTGTCTGTCTCGGGCAGATTCTTTAGAATATCTCCCAGGTCAATCCCGCCGTTTTCCTGCTGTGCAGGCGAATCCTGGAGCTGCTCCAAAAGGCCCTCGAGCTTTTCGCGCATGGCACTGCGATACTCTTTGGAAAATTGAGAGAGCTTTTCCACTTCCTGGATGAGCTCTTCCTTCTGGCTCTGATACTGCTCTCTGAGGGAAGCCTCCTGCTCGGCGATGGAATCGCGCACCTTTGCCGCCTCTTCCTCCGCCTGGCTCAGAATTTCCTCAGCCTTCTTTGCCGCCTCTTCCTCGACCTTTTTTGCATTGGCCTCTGCCGTAACCATGACGGACGCCAGAGCGCCCTCCATGCTGCGGTATTTCTCCAGCTGCTCTTTTGCCTCTTTCAGCTCGTTTTGCAGGCGCTCGGCCTCTGCGGCCACGCCGTCCAAAAAGACATCCACTTCCTGGGCATCATATCGGCCGCGCTTCTGCTCGAACTTTGCCATATCGATATATGCTTTTGTCAGTTCCATATTTCTCTCCTATCCCCAAGGTCTAGAGATCGCCGACGTCGAAATCCATCGTGGAGCGCTCGTTTGCCATGTTGCTCGTAACTTCCACATTGGAAGGTGCCACGACAAAGATATTGCGCGCCGCTTTTTTGATATCCCCGCCCAGGGCATAAACCGCGCCGCTGATGAAATCCAAAATGCGCTGTGCAACAGCCACGTCGATCTCATCCAGGTTCACGATGATGGGCTTTCTGGCCTTCAGGCTGTCGATGACGCTCTGGGTCTCGTCGTAGGAAGTCGGGCGGAAAATGATCATTTTCATCTGGGTATCACCGCTTGTCCTGTTCTCAGGCATAGAAATCACCTTGTTCCTTCTTCTTGAAAAGTTGGGCTCCTCATACATCGGCTCCTGCTGATCAGCCTCTTCCTCGTACTCCTGGTCTTCCTCTTCGTCCAGCAAATCGTCCTCGTAGTATTCCTCGTCGTCGTTGCCGCCAAGAGGCCCAAAAGCCTTTTTCCAGAAATTCTTTGCCATGTTTCATTTCCTCCGTTTAGTGGTAATCCCGTGCGCCGAAAATTTTTGAACCAACCCGCACGATGTTGGCCCCCTCTTCTATCGCAATTTTATAATCCCCCGACATTCCCATCGAGAGAAATTTACGCTCCAGGTTGCCCTCGTTTGGCATTTTTTCATAAAGCTCCCGCATTGCTGCGAAATAGCGGCGGACGTCTTCCGGGTTTTCCGCAAAAGGCGCAATGGCCATCAGGCCCTGCACTTTGAGATGCGCAAACCCTTGAAGCTGCTCCAAAAAGCGCTCCAGTTCCTCCTGCTCTACGCCCGCTTTGCTCTCCTCCCTGCCGATGTTGACCTGCACCAGGCAGTTTGTCTGCACGCCTTCCCTGGCCGAGAGGCGCTCTATCTCCTGCGCGGCTTCCAGCGTGCAAAGCGAATGCAACAGCTCTATTTTGTTTATTATATACTTTATCTTATTTTTTTGCAATCGTCCAATGATATGCCAGGAGATATTTTTTGGCAAAATTTCATACTTTTCTTTCCATTCTTGCACACGGTTCTCACCGAAAGCGGTAAGACCCGCGTCGATGGCCTGCTGGATGCGCTCTGCCTCTACGGTTTTGCTCACAGCAAGCAACTGCACTTCCTCTGGCTTTCTGCCGGCCCTCCGCGCGCTCTGCGCAATCTCCCCCAAAACTTCCTGGATAGCTTCCCTAACGCTCATTTTTCCGCCTCATCTCAAGCATATATCTCGCTGCCGACATCCAGTTTCGAGCGCAGATCCACAGGCTCGATGATGCACTCCTTATCCTGCCGGATCAGCACTGCCGCAGGCTCGAAAACCTTCTTGCCCTCTTCATTTTTATAGTATACGCCGGTTACGCCGTCTTTGGTTTTGACAGCCGAAACCGGAACCTTGATGCCCACATAGTCTGCCGAAATTTTGAACTCCACCTGCCGCGCCAGCAGCAGCTTGTCCACAGGCTGGCTGAAAGCCAGGTAGTAGATCTCCTTGCCCGATTCCGAGTTATGCCCATAGATGGTGGCGGTATATTTATAGTCCTCTCCATAGGAGAACTCCACCTGAAAAGCCGAATTATTCTCAAATTCCGGCACTTTCTCATCGCAGATCATCACGACATACCATTCATTCTGGCTGACCAGCCGATAAAGCGCGCGGCTGGCTGTTGCCTCTGTGCTGGTATAGCTGGATTTGCCCTGCAAAATGTCATTGATATTCTTGACGGTCAGCTTTGTCATGTTTTCCGGCGTCAGCAAAATCTCCGTGCCGTCAAAATGGAAGCTGACGACGCCGTCCTCCTCGGCCAAAATCGTCTGTTTCCAGTTGTCTATTTTGGCTTTGAGCGCGGTTTCCTGATCGTAAAACGCCTTGAGCTGATCATCCTGCTTGATGGAATCCCGCAACACGGCCGCCCGCTCATCCATCAGCTTTTCCAGCTCTTTATTGAGCACCAGAAGGTTGCCCTCGGCCTCTCCCTTGACAATCGCGCGGATCTCTGCGGTCTTTTCGTCGATCATCGCGTTAAGGTGCTCCAGATCCTCCGAGCGAATGCTGGAATAGACGTTGTTTTGCTGGTAATCCATGATGGTTTCCTGCAGTTTTTTCAGCTCGTCATAATCCTTATCGTTATAATCCCAGCTATAGACATCGGCGATGGGCGTTCCCTTGGTTACAACCTGGCCTTCCTGCGCAATAAACTCGGTTTTCCCGTAGTTATCCGCTTTATACAGCGTCTCCTTGCGGATGACCACGCCGCTGGAATTTTTGGAAAAGGAAATCGTCCCCTGCTCTGCTGTAAAAGTCTTCACAGAGAGAACGGAAATGAGCACAACCGCCAGAATGATCGCCGCCAAAACGCCTGCGGTAATCCAGATCAGTTTCGGATCGATATGGAATTGTCTTCTGCCTCGCCGAACCCTCGGCCTTGTTCTCTGCACCATACTGTTATCTTTCGTCCAGTTCATCTAAAATTGGGAGCAGCGCGCCAATCTCTTCCACAAGATAATCCGCGCCGCTGCTCAGCATCTTTTCACGGTTGGAATACCCTCCGAGCACAGCCACGCTCACCGCCCCCGAGGCCTTGCCCGCGCCGACATCCGTCATAGAGTCGCCGATCATCAGCGCCTGCTCCGGCAAAACGCCGGCATGCTTTGCGCAGGTATAGACGCTCCAGGGATCCGGCTTGGGCGCCTGCATGTCGTCTGCCGAGAGCACCAGGGAAAAATAATCCGCAATGCCCAGCTTTTCCAGCACTTCCTTCGTAGATTCCAGGGGTTTCATCGTGGCGACAGTCATCATGATGCCGCGCTTTTTCAGCTCCTCCAAGACCTTGATCGTGTTCGGGTAGAGCACTGTATCGATGCAGCTGTCTTTTGCGTAAAGCGCGCGGTATTCGGCCAGATCTGCCTCGAGGTTTTCCTTTGAAATTCCCAGGGCGTCAAACACGCGCTCTACCAGCTTCCTTGCTCCATTGCCGATGCTCTTTCGGACGAGCTGCTGCAAATCCCCATATGCTCCATATTTTGCCGTTACTTTTTCCAGCGCTCCGGCAATATCCGGCAGGGTATCTGCCAGCGTCCCATCCAAATCAAAAACGACTAACTTGATGCGCCCCATCTGCGCTCTCCTTTTTCTCTCATCTTTCGTGCTTGCCCGGCCAAGCCTAGCTCGGCCCATGTGAGACTATTATAACACACGTTTCCGCGCAAAAAAAGAGGCGCGGCAGGGGAAAAATGGCAGTTCCTGCCGCTTTGCCCCCGGCGCCTCTCTTTTATAGAATCAACCCCGCTCCCAATGCCGCCACCTGGGCCGCATTCAGGAAATAATCGAAATATTCAAATCCGTAAGCGCCAAATGCCGCACCCACCAAAATCACGGCCAAAATAATCAGCAGGACGCTCAGCCCAAGGCCAATCGAAGAGGTGATGATGCCTGCCAGCGCCATGCCGTCTTTGTTATTTTTCTTTCTGCCGATGATGCTCATGACGAGCCCTGCAATGCCGCATCCAATTCCCAGCGGCATGAACGCAAAAATCAGCAAAAGGCTGAGGATGCCGCAGACCATTCCCGCAATCCCGAGGCCCTTGCCCTGCTCAGGCTGGTTTTGCCCATAGCCGCCCTGATAATAGGGCTGCTGGCCATAGGGCTGGTTTTGATAGCCCTGGGTATAAGGCGGCTGCCCATAGGGTGCGTTTGCCTGCCAGTTCTGCTGGCCTTGATTTTGATTATTTTCCATATTTACCCTGCTCCATGTTCGCAATTTTCTTAATCATACAATATCTGCCCATTCTTTGCAAGAAGCGGACTTTGCAATTTTGTATCCAATCCCCCATCCCTGCCGCGGCAGAAAAAGAGCGCCGGCTTCCCGGCGCCCTTTTGGGCTCATTCTCTCAGCGTCGCTCCGAATTCCTCGGAAAGAGCTTTGAGAATTTTCTCCATGTTCTTGGCGATGGCCTCGTCTGTCAGCGTCGTATCCGGCGAGCGGAATGCCAGCGAATAGGCCAGGGATTTTTGCCCCTCCTCCAGCTGGCCGCCGCGGTACACATCGAACAGCTCCACGCTCTCCAGGTGTTTCCCGCCGTTTTTGCGGATGCACTTGGCCACGCTTCCCGCCTCTGCCTCCTCCGCCAGAATGACCGCAATATCCCGCTCCAAAGCCGGGTATTTGGGCAGCGGCGCAAACTTGATCTCCCCCTGCATGAGCGCAAACAGGCTCTTCAGATCGATTTCGGCATAGTAAACGCGCATGGGCAGCTCGAAATTCTTCTGAACTTCCGGCGCGATCTCGCCCATCTGGCCGACCTTCTGCTCGCCCGCAAAAATCTCTGCTTTTCTGCCGGGGTGCAGGAAGCTTTCCCCGCCCGCCGCGACATCGAAACCGGGCACGCGCAGAATATCGAACAGGTTTTTCACCACGCGCTTCATCGCGTAAAAATCTCCTGCATCTGCGCTCATGCAGAGCGCCAGCATACGCCGCTCATCCGGGAGCGTATCTGCCAGCGGCAGATTCTCGGGCAGATAGACTTTGTTCATCTCATAGAGCTTCACCTGTTTGTTCTTCCGCTTGAGGTTTGCGCTCATCACAGCAAGCATATCCGGCGCCAGCGTCGTCCGCATCAGCGCCTTATCGTCTCCCAGCGGATTTTTGATGCGCACCGCCTTTCTCAGCATATGCTCTGCCGGCAGTTCCAGCTTATCGAAATCCTGCTCGCCCAGGAAAGAGTATGTAACGGATTCAAAATACCCTTCCGCCGCCAGGTAAGTGCGCAGCGCATCCTGCTCGGGCTCCAGGCTGGCCGGCAGGCCATGCATCATCTGGCCCGCGCCCGTGCGCTCGGGGATGTTGTCGTATCCATAGATGCGCGCCACTTCCTCGGCCACATCCGCCTTGCCATACATATCCCCGCGGAAATGCGGAATATGGCAGGTGAGCTTGCCCTGGGAAAGCTCGGTTTTGATAAACGCGCGCTCCAGACACTGCCGCATCTCCTCTGCGGAAATCTCCGCGCCCAGCAGCGCGTTGACGCTCCCGGCCGTCGTCTCGATGACTTTCTCGCTCAAATCCTCCGAAAGAATATCCACCTCGCCGCCGACAATCTCGCCCGCGCCCAGCTCTTCTACCAGCTGGCAGGCCCGGTGCAGTGCATATTCGCAGTTGGCCGCATCCACGCCCTTGGAATAGCGCATGGAGGCCTCCGTCGCCAGGCCAAGGCCCCGGGAGGTCTGCCGGATATTGCCGTACATGAACTTTGCCGATTCAAAGACGACCGTGGTAGTGTTCTCACGAATCTCGGAGTTTTCTCCGCCCATCACGCCTGCAATGCCGATCGGCCCCTGCCCATCGCAGATGAGCAGCATGGAAGCGGAAAGCTCCCGCTCTTTTCCATCCAGCGTGACGATTTTCTCGCCTTCCTTTGCCCGGCGCACGATGATTTCTTTGCCTCGAATGTCTGCGGCGTCAAAAGCGTGCATGGGCTGCCCGGTCTCCAGCATGACGAAGTTGGTGATATCGACGATGTTGCTGATGGGGCGAACGCCCGCCGCCGACAGCCGCTCCTGCATCCACTTTGGAGAAGGGCCGATTTTGACGTTCTTCACCGCCCTGGCCATATATCTCGGGCAAAGCTCCTCATTTTCCACCGTCACTTTGACATATTCGGAGATATCGCCTTCACTCTCGCCAAATTTGGGCTCGGGCAGAGAGATGCCTTCTCCCAGCGCCGCAGCGCCTTCCCGGGCGACGCCGATCACCGAAAGGCAATCCGGCCGGTTCGCGCCGACTTCAAACTCGATCACTTTGTCATCCATCATGAGCACTTCGCGCACATCCTGCCCCGGCTGCCCATCCTGCAAAATCAGGATGCCATAGACGCCTGCGCCGGGATAATCCGCTTCCTTCAGGCAAAGCTCCTCTCCCGAGCAAAGCATACCCAGCGAAGGAACGCCGCGCAGCTTTCCCTTTTTGATGTGCATGCCGTTGGGAAGATGGCAGCCCACCATTGCAACGGGAACCAGCGCGCCCTCAAACACGTTATCCGCTCCGGTTACAATCTGCAAAAGCTCTTCTTTTCCAATATCGATGCTGCAAATTTGCAGCCGATCGGCATCCGGGTGTTTTTCCAGCTTGACGATTCTGCCCACCAGAACATCACGGATTTCTGCGCCGCGCTCCTCAATGCCCTCGACGCCGTTGCCCGTCATGATCATCGCATCCGCGAACTCCTCGGCAGAAACCGGGATCTCAATATAATCTTTCAGCCATTTGAATGGTACTTTCATCTTCTCTTCCTCCCTATCTGAACTGCCGCAGGAACCGCACGTCGCTCTCATAGAGCAGGCGGATATCCGTGATGCCGTATTTGATGTTGGTCAGCCGATCCAGCCCCAGGCCGAAAGCATATCCCGAATAGACTTCTGGGTCCAGCCCGCAGTTTTCCAGCACTTTGGGGTTGACCATGCCGCATCCCAGCACTTCTACCATGCCAGCGCCCTTGCAGGCCGGGCAGCCTTTGCCGCCGCAGAGCGAGCAGGTTGCGTCTACCTCTGCGCTTGGCTCTGTAAACGGGAAGAAACCGGGGCGGAACTTGGTCTTGGTCTGCTCGCCGTAAAGCTGGCGCAGGAAGGTGTTGAGCGTGCCCTTGAGATCCGCAAAGGTGATTCCCTTATCGATGACAAGCCCCTCGATCTGGTTAAACACAGGCGAATGCGTCGCGTCTACGTCGTCCGTGCGGTAAACGCGCCCCGGGCAGATGACCCGGATGGGCGGCTGATGTCCCAGCATCGTGCGGATCTGCACGGGAGAAGTATGCGTGCGCAGCACGATGTCGTCCGTTACATAGAAAGTATCCTGCATATCCCTTGCCGGGTGATCCTTGGGGATATTGAGCATCTCAAAATTGTATTTGTCAAACTCAATTTCCGGCCCCTCGACCACCTGGAAGCCCATTCCCTCGAAAATGCCGCGCACCTGGCGGTAAACCTTGGTCAGCGGGTGCACGCCGCCCATGCCTGCCTCGGGCTTTTCCAGCGTAACGTCGATCCGCTCTGCCGCCAGCTTTTTCTCCTTGATGCGCTCTTCCAGCTCGCTTTTCCGCTGCTCGAACGCCTCTTCCACCTTCTGGCGCAGGCTGTTGACCTTCTGCCCGAAACTGGGGCGCTCTTCCTTGGGCAGCGTCCCCATCTGCTTCATCATCTGGGTGATCTCGCCCTTTTTGCCCAAATATTTGACTCTCAGCTCCTGCAAACGGCCGAGCACCTCCTGCCCGGCTGCTTTTTCTTCCTGCCGCAGCTCGGAAAGAGCCTGCCGAACCTCTTGTAAAATTTTCTCGTGGTTATCCATTTTTTCTTCTCCGACTTCTCATATTGACACGGACGGCCTGCCCGGGAAAATAAAAAAGCCCGCCCCACACAGGGCGAAGCTCATACTCCGCGGTACCACCCGAATTCACCAATTTCTTGGCCTCTTTCATGGTAACGGTCTGAAACCGGCGCCGCCTACTTATCAACAGCGCTGCTCGAAGGTGAAATTTCTGCCAGTGGTTCGCTTCCGCTTTCAGCCGGTGGCGGATGCTCTCTTTTGCCGGGCTCTGGCATACTTTGCCTCGTCTTTGCATTTCATTTGTTTCATTCTAGCACACAGCGTTTGTTCCTGCAAGAGGTTTTGCGAATTTCCTCCGCTATCTGCCCTCTTTGCACCGATAGAGCAAAATTCCCGCGGCCACGGCCGCATTCAAACTCTCAGCCTTTCCATAGATGGGAATTTTCACAAGATAATCGCAGAGCCGCACGGCGCTCTCGCTCATGCCCCTGGCCTCGTTGCCAATGATGACGCAGAGATTCTCCTGCCGGCCCGGCATGGCCTGCACGCCCTGCAGATGCCCGCCCAGCAGGCGCACGCCCGCCTTCTTCATCGCGCTCAGCCTGCCCTGAAAATCCTGCGCAACTTCAACCGGCAGATGAAAAACACTGCCCATCGCCGCGCGCACAGCTTTGGGAGAGGTGTAGTCTGCGCATTTGCCGGAAAGCAGCACGCCCGCCGCGCCCACGGCGTCTGCCGTGCGCAGAATCGTCCCGACGTTCTGCGGATCCGCCACATCCTCCAGCGCCACAAAAAGCCCCTGCTCCGGCAGCTTGCCCTGCTGTTTTTGAACGACGGCGATTGCGCTCTGGGGCGTCTTAACATCCGAAACTGCCTCCATCACTGCCTGGGAAACCAAAACTGCCCGAACGCCTTTTTGCTCTGCCTGAATAGCCAGCGGATGCTGCTCCTGCGTCGTCAGCAGTGCCTGCACTTTGGCATTGCCAAGCGCCTCTGCCGCGCATTTATCGCCCTCCGCCAAAAACAGCCCAGTTTCTTCCCGGCCTTTTTTCTGCTTCAGGCTGCGCAGCAATTTGATATATTCGTTTTTCGTGCTGGTGATCTGCTCCACTCCGCCGCTCCTTTTTCCTCTGCCTCTTGTCCATAAAAAATCGGAGGGAAAGCTCCCTCCGGTTTTGTTATGCCAGTTTGCTCTTGGCAACTTCGGCCAGCTGTGCGAACGCCGCCGCATCGTTGACTGCCAGCTCTGCCAGCATTTTGCGGTTGACTTCGATTCCCGCAAGCTTCAGGCCGTTGATCATCTTGGAGTAGCTCAGGCCGTTGCTGCGCGCAGCCGCGTTGATTCTGGTGATCCACAAAGAGCGGAAATCGCGCTTTTTCTGCTTTCTGCCGCGGTATGCATACCAGTTAGACTTCATGACCGCCTGCTTGACTGTGCGGTACTGTCTGTGTCTTGCGCCATAGTATCCCTTGGCTGCTTTAAATACTTTTCTGCGTTTTTTATGGCCGTTTACGGCTCTTTTAATTCTTGCCATAGTAAAATTCCTCCTAAATCACGTTTTCCAAAGCTGCGGGCCTAGCTATAAGGAAGCAGCTCCCTCATATTCTTCTCGCCAGCCTCGACCATATAGACGCCCTTTCTCAGGCTTCTCTTGCGCTTTGTGGTTTTCCCGTTCAGAAGGTGGCGCTTGTTTGTCTGGCTTCTTTTGATCCGGCCGCTTTTGGTAACGTTGAAACGCTTGGCGGCGCCTCTGTGAGTTTTCATTTTTGGCATCGAAATGCCCTCCTCTCTAGGTTAATTCTTTGGTGCAAGTATCATGAACATGCTGCGGCCTTCCATCCTGGCCGGCTTTTCAACGGCAACCTTGTCGCCCAGCATCTGCAAAAACGTATTCATGACAGTCAGCCCGTTTTCCGTATGGCTGAGCTGTCTGCCCCGGAAACGAATTGATACTTTTACCTTATCTCCTCCCGCAAGGAATTTTGCGACGTTTTTCGCCTTGACTTCCATATCATGGGTGTCGATGGTGGCGGAAAGGCGCATCTCCTTAAGGGTTGTGGTCTTCTGGTTTTTCTTGGCTTCCTTTTGCTTCTTGCCCTGCTCAAAGCGGTATTTGCCGTAATCCATAATTTTGCAAACCGGCGGCACCGCTTTGGGGGAGATATTGACGAGATCCAGCCCGGCTTCATCCGCCAGCTTTTGCGCTGCTGCAATCTCCAAAATACCCAGCTGATCGCCCTTTTCTCCAATCACGCGCACCTCGCGGTCGCGGATCTGTTCATTGATGAGTAGATCGTTAGCTATGAAAATTCCCTCCTTCTCTCCCTGCGCCTTTGCGCGCCTTGCAATAAAAAAACTGCGGGCAAAACCTACCCGCAGTACTGTTCTTTCCAAAGAACCATGCCTAGCCTTTGCCGGCAGGTGAGAAACGGGTAGTTTCTGCTTAACGAAGCTATCATATCACTTCTTTTCGGCAATGTCAAGGGCTTTTTCTCCTTTGCGGCGCTGTTTGCCCCAGCTTTTCCGTGCGCCCGGCAATGCCTTCATGCTTATTTATTCTATCACACAACGGCGGAATTTTCCACTGTTTTCGAAAGAGCCCGCAAAAAAGAGCGCGCCTTTGTTTGGCGCGCCCTTTGCAGGCAATCTATTTCTATGCTTTGAGATAATCCGCCAGTTTGCTCAGCCGGCTCAGCGCTTCGCGCAGAGAATCTTCGCTCCGGGCAAAGTGCAGGCGAATCAGGTGGTTGATGGGCTCGCGGAAAAAGCTCGAGCCGGGCACCGCCGCCACGCCGACTTCCTCCACCATCCACTCGCAGAACTGCAAATCCGTCCAGCCGCGGAACTTCTCCAGCTTCAGGAAGTCCGAAATATCCACCATGATGAAATACGAACCCTGGGGAACAGTATGCTTGAGCCCAATGGCATCCAGCCCATCCATGAAGATCTTGCGCTTCTTCCCGTATGTCTCGGCCAGCTCATCGTAGTAATCCTGGCCCAGGGCAAACCCTGCGCAGGCGGCTTCCTGCAGCGGCGCAGGCGCGCCTACTGTCAGGAAATCGTGCACCTTCTTCACATTTTCCGCCACATCCGCCCGGGCAATCATGAACCCGAGGCGCCATCCCGTGATGGAAAAGGTCTTGGAAAGCGAGTTGCAGGTGATGACCCGCTCTCTGCCGCCGGGCAGAGAGGCAGCCGCGATATGCTGATAGGGCGGGAACACGATATGCTCATACACTTCGTCCGTGATGACGAACGCATCATACTTCTCAGCCAGCTCCAGAATATATTCCAGCTCCTCCCGGCTGAACACCTTGCCGCAGGGGTTGGAAGGGTTGCACACGATGATGGCCTTGGCTCCCTTTGCGAAAGCGGCTTCCAGCACGCTCCGGTCAAAGCCGAACTCGGGCGGGTTGAGCGGAACATAGATGGGATCCGCACCGCTTAAAATCGCATCTGCGCCGTAGTTTTCATAAAACGGGCTGAACACGATCACCTTATCGCCAGGGTTGCAAATCGTCATCATCGCTGCCATCATAGCCTCGGTCGAGCCGCAGGTTACGACGATCTCTGTTTCCGGATCGATTTCGTAGCCAAATATCGGCGAATACTTTTTCGCGATACAGCTGCGCAGGTTTTCCGAACCGAAGGTGATGGAATACTGATGCTGTTCTCCGCCCCCTGCCATTTGGGCCAGGGCGTCCAGCAACGCCTGCGGCGGGTCGAAATCCGGGAACCCCTGCGAGAGGTTAATGCTCCCCTCTCTCGCATCGCTGATGCGCGTCATCCTGCGGATTACGGAATCTGTAAATGTATCGACACGTTTGCTTAGCTGCGGCATGTCTTATCTCCTTACTCCATGCCGGCCAGCTTCTGTGCTTCCAGCGTATACTTGGAAATCAGGTCTTTTTCCTGCATCTCCGCAATGATCCCGTTGAGGTATTCCACGAACTCCTCTTCTCCCTTTTCTACACCAATGCGGATACCGCTGTATTCCGTCCGCGCCACACCGATGTTGCAGACAACCAGATCCGGGTTTGCCGCCACATATGCATCTGCGACCAGCGCCTCAATCAGCGTTCCTTCGATTTTCCCGTTCTGCACTTCCAGTATCAGATCCTGCTGCTTGGTCAGGCCGACTGCATTGTCCTCGCCGACGAACTCGACCGCCTTATCCATTTGCGACGTGCCGGACTGCGCACCGATTTTGTGCCCCTTCAGATCCTCTGTGGTTTTGAACTTATCAGCGTTTTCTTTCTTTGTTACCAGAACCGTATCCGTGTAGTAGATGACGTCCGTAAAATCGATGGCCTTCTCGCGCTTTTCATCCTTGCTCATGCTGGCCGCGACCAGGTCGAACTCACCCTTCTGCAGGCTCATGACCAGATTGTCGAACGCCATATCCACGACTCTCAGCTCTACGCCAAGATCATCCGCAATATACTGGCACATTGCCATATCCAGGCCGACGATGGTATCCTTGCCGTCAATTTCCACATGGAACTCGAAGGGAGGATAGTCTGCCGAAGTGCCGACGACCAGCTCGCCCGCTTCCTTAATCTGCTCAATCTTGGATTTTTCTTCTTTCTTTCCGCAAGCGGCGCAGCCCACGAGAACCAGCGCTGCCATAACCAGTGCTAAAATCTTTTTCATCTTATTTTACCTCGTTTTAATCGTATTTTTTATTCCCAAAGGGGGTTATCCCAAAGCGCAACTTTGGTGCCGATGCCCATCTTGGTCGCGTTCAGATACATCTGATAGCCGATCATGATATCCAGCGCGCCCAGGCCCAGGGATGCGGACATGACGAACTGATCGTCGCTGGTGCGCAGCTTCTTCTTGCCCAGCACGAGTTCGCACAAATCGATGATGCCGCTCTCATCCAGCTTGCCTTCCTGGCTCAGCCGAGCCAGCGGGTTGGCATGCGTTCTCATCTGCGTCCAGTAGTCTGCCGCGATGTTCTCTGCCGCCAGAATCACTTCGTCGCTCACCTCAGCGGTGTGCATGGTAACCAGGCCGCAGCCGGGCGTCAGCCAGGATTTATCGATAATCGGCGTGCGGGCTGTCGTCTCGCCTACGATGAGCTGGGATTTGAGCGCAGCAGCTTTGGCATCCGTCGTCGGGATGATCTCGACGCCCAGGCTCTCGCTGTATTCCTTGGCAAGCTCCTCTGCCTTTGCGATCTCCAGATCTGCCAGATACATGGTCTTGATCTGCGGCAGCGCTTCATGCAGTGCAGAAAGCATGGTGCGGCCGATTACGCCTGCGCCGACCAGCGTCGCCGTCTCGGTATTGGAGGGCGCCGTGTATTTCGCCAGCACGCCGCCGACTGCGGACGTGCGCATTGCGGTGATGAGCGTGCCGTCCAGGATGCAGAACGGAAGCACCGTCTCGGGATCGCTCAGAATGGAGATATCGATGCCGTAGGGAATGCCGGGGATGGTGGCGTTCTTCTTGGATTCCGCTGCCCACTTGATGCCCGCGATGTTCACATCGCCGCCGATATAGCTGGGCATGGAGTTGAAGAACGACTGCCAGTTTGCCTTATCGGGAATGCTGGTGTTGGTCTTGGGCGGGTTTTTGATGTGCCCCTGGCCCAGCAGGGAGTACGTCTTCTCCGTAACTTCCAGGATCTGCTTCATATCCAGAAGGCCGGCTTTGACAACGTCTTCCTGTTTGAGGAACAGGATTTCAGGGTTGGTCGTGTGCAACATGATAGTATCCTCCAAAATTTTAAATAATTTGCTTTATTAAATTACATTGATAACTTTAGACAAGAACTCTTTTGTTCTGGGGTTCTGCGGATGCTCGAAAATATCCGCGGGCGAGCCCTCTTCTGCGATGACGCCCTCATCCATGAACATGACGCGCGTCGCAACTTTCTGCGCAAAGCCCATCTCATGGGTAACGACGACCATCGTGATGCCGTCTTTTGCGAGATCCGAGATGACCTGCAATACCTCGCCTACCATCTCCGGATCCAGCGCGGAAGTCGGCTCATCGAACAGCAGAACATCCGGCTCCATAGCCAGCGCTCTGACGATGGCGATTCTCTGCTTCTGCCCGCCCGAGAGCTGCGAAGGATAGGCCGCCGCTTTATCCGCCAGGCCGACCCGCTCCAGCAGGGCCATCGCCTTTTTCTCCGCCTCTTCCTTTGAAGTGCCTTTCACTTTCTTCAGAGAAATCGTAACATTATCCAGCACGCTTAAGTTGTTGAACAGGTTGAACTGCTGAAACACCATGCCCACTTTCTGCCGGTGCAGGTTGACGTCAAAGCCTTTGGCCGTAATCTCGTTCCCCTCGAAGACGATCTGCCCCGAAGTCGGCTGTTCCAGAAGGTTCAGGCATCGGATAAAGGTGGATTTGCCGCTGCCCGAAGGCCCGATGATGGCGGCGACATCGCCTTTATAGAACGTCTCGTTGATGCCCTTGAGCACTTTTAATTCGCCAAAATCCTTGCAGAGGCCTTTTACCTCAAACATGATTTCATCTTTCACTTTTTTTCATCCTCCTCTCGAAGATGCTCAGCCCCTTGCCAAGGACGACGTTCAGCACCAGATAGATGAGCGCCGAGATATAGTAGCAGGGAAGCGGATTATAGGTCGCCGTAACGACGATACCGTTATTATACATCAGATCCGCGATGCCAAGGTACTGCACAATGGAAGTTTCCTTGACCATGGTTACAAACTCATTGCCGATGGCAGGCAGGATGTTTTTGATGGCCTGGGGCAAAATGATATACCGCATCGCCTGGGAAGAAGTCATGCCGCAGGAGCGCGCCGCCTCGGTCTGCCCGACATCCACCGCCTGAATGCCCGCCCGGATGATCTCTGCGATATATGCCGCCGAGTTGATGGAAAGCGCGATGATGCAGGGAATCGCCCGCTCCATATCCACCCCGAAAAGCGTGCCCGAGGGATACGGGAGAAAATCCAGCTGATAATAGACGATATACAGCTGAACCAGCATCGGCGTGCCTCGGATGACTGTGATATACAGCTTGCTGAACCACTGCAGCGGCTTGCATTTGGAGAGCCGCATCAGCGCGATGAAACAGCCCAAAATCGCGCCGAAAAAGACCGTGAACAGCGCGACGATGATCGTTGTGCGCGTGCCTTGCAGGAAGTATTGATAGTAGTCTGCTAAGATCTCAAAAAATCCCATTTCTCCTTACCTGTCTCTTTCAAAATTGTTTCATTGGCTCTATTGTATATTTATTCATCCACTTTGTCAACAATAAAATTCAAAAATATTTTGCAAATTTCCAATTTCTCCTTATATAAAAGCAAAAAATCATTACATTTGCTTGAGAATCAAAAATATGCATTTGTATTTAAATATTCAACGCTTGCAAAAACATATACAGCCTTCCGCATAAAAAAAGCAGGCGTATGCCTGCTTTTTTCTTTTGCTTATTTGAGCTTGCGCCCGCATTTGGAGCAAAATTCATCCTCCAGCTGGCATTCCTTGCCGCACCCGGCGCATATGACCACGCCGCGGATGCGCGCGGCCCTGCCCAGATACTGCTCAATCTCATCAAAGCGCTGTCCAATGCTCTGAATTTCAGCCTGAAAATCGCTTTTTGCGAAATTTTCCTCCGCAGACTGATAGACTTTGATGCCAATGCTCCGGTAAAAATCGTCAATCTCGTCGTTCAGGTTGCTGATTTTGCTTTTGATTTTGATGGACTCGATCTGCTCGGAAACCGTCTTATCGACAGTATCCGCCATCTCCTTCACTTTGCTCATGAATTTATCAGTGCCCGACATTTGCTCTCCATTCTGCGGCCCGCGGCTCTGCTCCTCTGCCATAGCGCCCCCCTATTTCAGAAACGCCTCAATCGGCGCGAGATCCAGCTGCTCATAGCCGCCAATCAGCTCGTAAAGCGCCGCGACGATCTTGCCGAGGCCGCCCTGCTCATCGCTCTCGGCGTTGACCGGGATAATCGGATCGTGCAGGGAGAGGCGAACCAGGAACCAGCCGTTCCCGTCTTCCTTGCCCAGCGAGACGCGGATGCCCTCGTGGTTATCCTCTGCCGGGATGAACCTAGCATCAGCCGCCGTCTTTTTGGTCAACTCTTCGATGATCTGCGCGCCGTATGCCTTGAAATCCTCCGCTTTGATGGACAGGCGGAATTCCACGGCCTCCTGGGGCTCTTCCAGATCTGCGATCAAATCGAAGATATTCTCTCCCTTGGCCGCCATCTGCGCCATTTTGATGATGATCTTGGTGACGAGATATGCACCGTCGTCCAAGAAATAGTTCTCCTTGAGCGCGGCATGGCCGGAGGTCTCGATGCCGATCTGGGTATCCTGCCCTGCCTGATTCAGGCGGATGCTCTCGTTGATGACGTTCTTATAGCCTCTCTTGAAGCGGTGGTGAATGCCGCCGTGTGCCTTGATGAACTTTGCCAGGCCGCTGGAAGTCGTCGAGTCCGTAACGATGGTGGTCCCGGGATGCTCCTCCAGCAGAATCGCGCTGATGAGCGCAATCAGGCGGTTGCGGTTGATGATTCCGCCCTTGGAATCCACCGCGCCTGCCCGGTCTACGTCTGTATCGAAAATGACACCGAGATCTGCGCCCGCATCCAAGACCGCTTTGGAGATGGAGGCCGCCGCCTCTTTATCTTCCGGGTTGGGGATATGGTTGGGGAAGCTGCCGTCCGGCTCCAAAAACTGGCTGCCCGCAGTATCCGCGCCCAGCGGCTTCAGCACTTTTTCCACATAGAAACCGCCGGCGCCGTTGCCCGCGTCCACGACGATTTTCATGCCTTCCAGCGGCTTTTCCTTGCCCGTCCCCTGGCGAATCTTATCCGCGAGGATTTTGGCATAGACCGTCATGAAATCCACCTGCTCATAGCAGCCGCCTTCCGCCTTCTGATACTCCTCTTTTTGCGCAATGGCGATAACCTCTTTGATATCGCTGCTCTCCAGGCCGCCCTCCTGCACAAAGAATTTCAGGCCGTTGCGGTTGAAGGGCAGATGGCTCGCCGTGATCATGATGGCGCCGTCATACCCGAAGCCCTCTGTAATCGTAGACATGAACATAGCCGGCGTGGAGGCAAGGCCCGTATCATAGAGCGCAGCGCCGCAATACTCCGCCGCTTTGCGGACATTTTCCAGAATGCGCGGGCCGCTGATGCGCGAATCCCGGCCGACGCCAACGCGAACCTGCTCTTTGCCCAAGCGCTTTTGCAGCCAGCAAATAAAGCCCGCCGCCAGATGAAAAACAGCCTCGTCCGTCAAATTGACCGGCTGCCCGGCGATTCCCTCGCTGGCAACGCCGCGTATATCACTGCCGTTTTGAAGCTTCGCTAATTCCATGTTATTCCTCCTTAGGTAATCACTGCTTTTATTCTATACCAAATCCGGCTGTTTTGAAAGAACTTTTCTCAATTTCCCTCTGGCGTTTGGCATAAAAAAACGGCAGGCGCCAAAATGCCCTGCCGTTCTTCCTATTTTTCCATCGCGGAAACCGGATCGATAAATTCGCCGTTCTTCTCATATTCAAAGTGCAAATGCACGCCGTCCTTTTGCTCAAAGGGCGGGGTTCCCGCTTTGCCAATCTTCTGGCCGGCGTTGACTTTATCGCCTTCCTTGACGCTCAGTTCTTCCAGCCCGGCATAGATCGTCCGCTGATTGCCCGAATGCTCAATGATGACGACATGGCCCAAAATGTTATCCGCCTCGGCGCGTTTGACCGTCCCGGCCATCGCCGCCTTGACTTCATCATCCTCGGCTGCCGAAATATCGATGCCGTTGTGCGTCGCCCAAAGGTTCATGGTCTCGTTATAGACCAGATCATCGCCGGAAAATGCCCGGGTAATTTCGCCCTTGAGGGGCATCTGCAAATAAACCTTGCCCTGGTTTGCGCTGGTTGCCGCTTTGCTCTCCTGCGGTTTTGCCTGCTCGCTGGCAGAAGCAGAAGGCTGCGCCGGCGAAGGGGCGACGGACGGGCTGGCGCTTTTCATCTGCTCCTCAAGCGTCGGCGACTGTTGTTTCTGGACGCTCTGCCCGCCTTGTTCCTTCGGCGTATCCTTCGAGGAGACTGCCAAATAGCCAATCGTTCCCACAGCCATAATGCATACCGCTACGACAAAATAAATGCCGTGTTTTTTCATAAATGCCATAAATTTGTTCGGTCCCTTATTTTCAAACATAACTGCACCTCCGTTGCTTTCATTTTGCCCCTTATCACAAAAAAAATACCTCCGCAGGTATTTTCCTCTTTTTTATTTTTTGATTTTTGATATAAAGAGCTTCTTTGTTTTTTATTTTCCGCGATCGGCGCCTTTCCTATTCTTTTCTTTAAAAAATAAAAAAAGGAAAAGCGCATTTGCTTTTCCTTTATTCGAGAAAATCCGAAACACTGCCCAGGGCAACTCCCGTATAATAATGCAGCAAGATCTCCCGGTAATTTTTTCCCTCTTTTCCCATGGCGTTCGCCCCCGCTTGGCTCATCCCTACGCCATGCCCATAGCCGACCGTCTCGAACGTCATTTTGTCCGCCCCAAAGCTGATGGAAAAATTGGCCGAGCGCAGGCCGAAGAGCTGCCGCGCCTTGACGCCGGATATTGCCGTCTCTCCGAGCTTTAAGTTTTCCACCCTGCCGCTCTCATAGCGCGAGAGAATGGAAATAGCGGTTTTTGCGTTTTGCGCGGTGATTTTAGCCTCCGGGTACTGCTCGGCGATGAGCGCCGCAGCCTCTGCGTAGGAAAACTCCTTTTTGGTCTGCGCGCCCGCATAATCGCTTTCGCCCGGGCTGGAGACGCTCTGAAGATAGGGCACCTGCCCGCCAAATACATGCTCGGAGGATTCCGTCATCCCGCCGCTGGAGGAAAAATACAGCGCGCTGATGGGCTGCCCATCATAGACGAGAACCTGGCCGGCCGTCTGGGAGACAGCCTGCGCGATTTTTCCATGATAGGTTTCGTAGTCATTGCCCCATTTTTTCTTCATATCCTCTTCCGAGCAATAGGCCTGGCAATGCGTATGGTCCGAGCAGATCTCCGCGCCCTCTATTTTTTTGCAGCCGCCGCCCAGTTTTTTGCGCAGCGTATAGGTGCGCGCGGCAACCGCCTGCGCCTTGAGCGCCTCAAGATCATAGGAGGCTGGCATTTCCGCAGAGACGACGCGCAGGATATATTCCTCCAGCTCCATCTCCTCCAGCCGGCCTTCCACACAGACCTTGAGCATCACAGCCTGGCTTTGCGCCGCATCCGGAGGCTGTTCCTCCGCAGAGACGTCGTTTGATTTGACCACCGCCGAAAGCGGCGCCTGCTCTTTCCTCTTTCCTCCCGTTCCAATGGCAATGCTCAAAAGCAAAAGCAGAATCGCGCCCCATAGAATCGCCTGCTTTGGGGCGATGCTTAGCTTATTTGGCGCAAAGCGCGCCGGTTGACTGCCGCGCGCAGAGTTTACCTGCTGTTTGCCGACCCCAACCCGGTTTGTCCTTCTTCTGTAAGCTCCGTTTCTCATCCGTATCCCTCTTTTTCGTTTTGATACAGCATATGAAAAAGGCGCCCCAGTTATGCGTATTTCAAAAAAAGCACCCGGCTCGGGTGCTTTTTTGTTTGATTCGGCTATGCGGCCGCGCGCTGTTCCTGCTCCAAATACAGTTCCAGCTTTTGATCGAGGAAATCGAAGGAAGGCGCTCCATACCGCAGAATCAGATCGTGGAAGGCAATCTCGTCGAAATTCTCTCCCAGCGCCTGCTCGGCCTTGGCGCGCAGCTTGGCAAACTGCATCTGGCCTCCAAAATAAGGAAGGAAAATGCCGGGATTATTGACGAGCTGATGATAGGCTTCCTCAAAATACTGCTCATCCAGTCCGTAATCCTGCATAAACTCGAGCACTTGCTCCCTGCTCCAGCCCTCATAGTGAATCCCAATATCGGCCAAAACCGTCATATAGCCGGCGCAAAGCGCGTTTGAGCAGTAGAGATCCGCCAGATCCTCATCCACTCCGGCATAGCGCGCCGCCAGGCTCTCGATATATTTCGCATAGCCCTCGGTATATCCGCTGAGCGTCGCCACCTGCCGCAGAGGCTGATCCGCCAGATTTTTGCGCATATAGGCGTATTGGTAGAGATGCCCCGGGAATCCCTCGTGCGCGACGGTCATGAACGTCTCCAAAGAAGAGATAGCGGAGGATGTGCTCGTGGTATTCACCTTGATGAGCTCCGGCTCTCCTCCGTCCAGGGATGGGATGTTAAAATATGCGCCAATGGTCTCCACGGCCAGCGCCGGCGCAATGGTCTCCACCGTGTAGTCTACCTTGCCGACGCTCGGGAAATGCTCTGCGATCCTCTGCTCCAAATCCTCCAGCATTTTGGCAAAATCGGTATAGGATGTGGATAATTCCAGGCCAGTTTCCAGATACCGCTCTGCCACGCCCTCTTTGCTCAAAACCGCATAGAGCTCTCCCATCTGTGCCTCCAGGGCCTCCTCCATCTGCGCCGTGAACTCCTTGGCAGAGGTTTTCGTCCCGACGTTATACTGCAAAAGCGCCTCGTAATACTGCTTTCCATTGGGCATTTCCGCCAGGGATTTGAACCCGGCGCCCTGCGCCTTCAGCTCTCTGGCGGCATCGGCGATATCCTGATAAGCCGGCAGGAAAGAGGAGAGGAACGCCTCCTTCAGCTGGCGCAGATACTCCTGTTCCTGCCCGTCATCCAGCTCCATGGCCCGAATGCTTTCCTGCATGCTAGCCAGCACGGCGCTCTGCTCGCCCTCCTGCACGATGCCTTCGCAGTATTCGATCACGGCATCGCAGTCCATGCAGAGCGTTCCCTTTTCCTGCTGCTGCTTTGCGAAGGCGATTTGTCCGCCCATATAATCGCGGGTATCCCAAATCAGCGTGATGAGATCCGCAATATCCCGCTCGCTGTAAAAGCGGTAATCGGCAAACATCGTCGGAAGCTGGGTGTATTCCCCAATCTCCGAGAAGGTGCTTCCCAAATAGTCGAACTTTTTCTGCGCAAGCAACTGCTGCGCCTCCAGATAGAACAGGTAAATATCATAGGTATCCTGCTGATTTGGCGTCAGCTTGGCTCTGGGGAAGGATTTCAGCTTCTTGATGCTCCCCTTCAGCTCTTCCCGCGCGGCCTCTCTGGATTGCAGGATATCCCGCTCCCCCAGGCTGACCGGAACTTTTTCCCGATCGATGCCATACGTCTGCGGATCAAACGCCAGAATATGCATGGAAAGATAATCCGATTCCAGAGCGCTCCTCAGCTCTTCCGCTAAAAAAGCGTCAAACTGCGCCTGCACCTGCTCGGGCTTCGCCGCGCATCCTGCCGCCGCAAATGCCAAAAGCAAAGAAAGCAAAAGCGCTGTTGTTCTTCTCAGTGTTTTCAATTTCATGACTCCTTTTCATTCATCCTAACAGATTGCTAGTAACCCTTTATTCCTGCCGCTCTATCTGCGCGCGGTGCTGCAAGTGAATCCCGATATGCCCCACGCCCAGCAGAAGGCTGGCGAGCATCATCCAAAGATTTTTGCCGTAAACCCCCAGCAGAAAGAAGGCCAGCACGGGCAGCGTTGCCCCGGCAACCGGGATTCCCAGAAAACTGCGGTAAAAATCCCGCAGTGTCCTTTCGCTTCTGAAATACCTAGTCCACCAGGCCTCATAAAGCACCATCAGCAAAAAAGAGAGGAGCAGAAAACAGCTCCAATAGGACCAGCCTTTCAGATTGAAATCCGAAAAAACCAGCGCCGCACTGCATACGCAAACCTCGCCTGCTCTCTCGCAAAAAACCAGCAGGCGGTTTTCCCCTGCGGAGGAATACCCCTGCGGCTTATGCCCAGCCCAAATCAGATTGGGCAGAAAAAGCATGAGCAGATAGATTAGGCCGATATAGGAAAACCCAAAATGCCCCAGCATCAAAACCTCCGTCGGTTCAGCAGTTTCCCGGCAAATTTGCCAGCCCCGCATTTCTTCTCTTATCATAATACAACTTTGGCAAATAGAAAAGTCCACAAAATCGTTTTTGGCTTATCACAGCGCCGAATAAAAAAAGAGCAGGCAAGCCTGCTCTTTTGGGGAGGGAGTATCGCCCGGGGAGGGGCAATACAGACTATTTTCATCGCACCGCTATGGTGCCGCGATGCCATTCGTAATACCGTCATCACCCGGTAATTATTACGAATTTATGACTTTTAGTTTAAATTTAATATATGTCTTATTCATGTCTAAAATATGAATAAATTATGAATATCTCTTTTTGTCGATTTTTTGTATTTTCGTTTAAGCCAGAACGCGCAGACTGCTTCCCCGCTCACCTTTCTTCACCTGAACAGCACAGGCGATGGTATCGGAAAGCGCCGCCACATGCGAGATAATGCCGACCAGCCGCCTGGAGCTTTTGACCGAGAGCAGCATATCCAGCGCTTCGCCAATGGAGGCGCTGTCCAGCGTGCCAAAGCCCTCATCGATAAACATGGCTTCTATCTCCACCTTGCCCGTCTGGCGCTGCAAAAACACGGAAAGCCCCAGGCAGAGCGCCAGGGAGAGCAGAAATTTCTCGCCGCCGGAAAGGCTCTGCACGCTCCGGTTTTCGCCGGAGAGCGCATCCAGCACTTCAAAATTCAGCCCAGCTTTGCGCTTTTGCCCCACAGCCTCCCGGGTGCGCAGCAGGCGGTATCTTCCCCCGTGCACGCCTTCCAGCAAACGATTGGCCTCCTTGGTCACGGCAGAGAGCAGGATCCCCATGACAAACCTGCCGATTCCGATGCCCTTGTTGCCCCGCAGGGTTGCCGAGAAGTTTTGCAGCATATCCGCTTCGGGGGCTTTTTTCTGTAAAAGTGCATCTGCGTTTTGCGCCTCCCTCAGCACGCCCTCCAGCGCGCGCAGGCGCTCCCGCTGTTCTGCGCATTTTTCCCGCAGCTGCCCGGCCTCTTCCTCTGCCTGCCTGCTCTGCTGTACAATTTGTTCCAGCTCAGGGCGCTTCTGCCCCGCCAGCAACCCGCCGAGCACTCCCTCCTCCCGCTCGGCCGCCTGCATTCTTGCGGCATAGTCCTCTATTTGCCGCCGGCACCACGCAGTGCTCTCTTCCGAAAGCTGTGCCGCCCGAAAAGCCTGCTCATCTGCGAATCCCTGGGCAGAGAGCGCCTCCTGCAGGCTCTTCTTTGCCAAAGAGTGCGCCGCCTGCGCCTTCTCCTGCTCCTCCGCGGCAGAATCGTGCCGGGCTTTTGCGACGGCCAGCTCCTGCTGTGCGCGCTCCTTCCATCCTTGTGCCCGCTCTATGGCCTGCTGCAGCTGCGCAATCTCCTCCTGTTTCTCTTTGCGCTGAGTTTCCAGCTCGGCCGGCTGTATTTCCAAAACAAAGCTCTCGCGCATTGCCTGAATGCGGGCTTTGCTGCTCACGAGCTGTTCCCTCCGCTGCCGCTCGAGCTCTTCCGCTTTGCTTAGACCCTCTTGCTGTGCCGCCGCCTGTCTTTCCAGCTCTGCCCTTCTCTGCCGCGCCTCTTTTAAACTCTGCGCCGCCTGTTTGGCCGCCCGGTATGCTTCCCGCGCCTGTGCAAGCTCCTCCGCCTGCCAGCTTTCCGTCTCCAAGCCAAGCCGCTCTTCCAGCTCCTGCCTGCGCTCCTCCAGAGAACGGCTCTGCTCCTCCAAGGCCGCCTGTTCGCGCCTGCATTCCTCCAGCGCCTCCTGCACTGCTTTTTGCTGTTTCTGGCAGGCGCTCAGCTGTTCTCTGCTCACCTGCTCCATCTCGCCCATATCCGCCGGGCGCTCAAAGACGCCGCCGCAAACCGGGCAGGTGTCCCCCTGATGCAGCCCCCTGGCCACCAGCTGTGCCGCATTGCCAAGATAGCTCTCATATGCTCTCTCGTATGCTTGTTCGCAGCGCTTTGCCTGGTCTGCACGCTTTTGCTCCAATTCTTTTAGCTGTGTCAGCCTCTGCCCGGCCTGTTCCAGCCTTTGGCAGATCTCCTCCCAGCGGCTTCTCTCCTTCAGCTGGTTTTCCAGCCGCGCGGTTTGGGCGCTCCAGTGCCCCTCGGTCTGCGCGGTTTCCTCCAGCTGGGCGATCTCTTCGCGCAAGGCAAGCTGGCTTTGGGCATTTTCCTGCATCGCCTGACGGGTGCGCTCGGTTTCCCGGTTTGCGCTCGTCCAATCTTCCCGCAGTTTTAAAAACAGCTGTTTTTCCTGCAAAAGAGCTTTTGCCTGATCCGCCTGCTGTTCTAGCTGCGCGCTCTCCTGCCGCAGTTCTTCCAAAACTGCCTGCTGCCCTTTGCTCTTCTCATACTCCGCCATAGCCTGCGCATACTGCCGCTTTTGGCTGTCCATCTGCTCTTCCGCCAGCGTCAAACTGCGGCTGCGCTCCTCTGCCTCGCGCCCGGCAGAAGCACACACCTCAGAAACAGGCAAAACACGCTGGGCCTGCTCTGCTCTTTCCAGCTTGGCGCGCAGGCGGCAGATCTCCTCCGCCTGCCCGTCAAGAGCTGCCCTCTCTTCCGTCAGCTTGTCCATCCGGGCAAACTGTTCCTCCAGCCGCCTTGCCTGCGCCGCCCGGGTCTGGGCCTGCTCCAATGCCTGCGCCGCCTGCCCCGAAAGCTCCTGCAGTTTTTCGAGCTCCTGCGCCTCCGTTTCCCGCCGTTCTTCCAGCGCGGCAACGCTGCCTGCGCCTGCGCTTTGCAAAACTGCATCCCGCCGGCTGCGCAAATCTCTGGCCTGCGCCAGCATCTCGCCCGCCTGCTGATTCAGCCACTCCGCGGCCTGCGTCCAAATCTCTGCGCCAAACAACGTGCGCAGAATTTTTTCTTTCTCCTCCGTATCCGCCGTCAGCAGGCGTTCAAACTGCCCCTGGGGCAGGAGAATAATCTGCCGGAACTGATCGTAAGAGAGTCTCAAAAGCGATGCCGCATACTGATCCACCGCTGTCTTTTTCATATTCGCCGCAAACGGAACCAGCGCGCCGTCCTCCCGCAGTTCACCCGCTCTGGCCATCTCCTCAAATCCATCCAGGTCTTTCCTGCGCGTGGGCCGGAGATATCGGTAAAACTGGTAGCGCTTGCCCTTATGCTCAAAGGTAAACTCAGCAAAGGTCTGCGCATCCTTCTTGGCATACTGGCAGCGCATGGAGGCAAAACTGCCCCGCCCACCGCCGCTGCTTCTGCCAAACAGGGCGTAGGTCATGGCATCTAAAATGGCGGTCTTTCCCGCGCCGGTCGGCCCGCTGATGAGGAACAGCCCATCCTGGCGGAAGAGCGTGAAATCGATGCTCTGTTCTTTTTCATACGGCCCAAACGCCGCAAACCGAAGCGAAAGCGGAATCATAACAGCGCTCCTTTCTCTGCCTGCTCCATCGCGCGCAAAAACCACTGCACTTCCTCCTGGCTGGGGTCTCGGCTCTCCTGTTCCTGCAAAAATTCCTGCAAGATCGCCTCTGCCGAAAGCTGCTCCACCTGCTCGGGCGAAAGCGCGGCCTCCTCTCCCGGCGCATAGGCCGAGCTATAAGCCAAAAGCAGATTCGGGTATGCCGATCGGAAGAGTTCATAATCCTCTTTTGCAATGCGCGCGTCTGTAACTTCCAGGCGCAGGTAGTCCTGGCTGGGGTGATCCTCTGCCTGCTTTTTCAGCGCTTCCAGCGTTCCGCGCTCTTCCCGCAGGCAATAGGGCGCCTGGATGGGGATTTCCCCCAAGCTGAGATCTTCTGTATCCAAAACCAAAAAGTGCTTCTGATGATCCTTTTCCGAAAAGGAATAGGGCAGCGGCGTCCCGGAATAATAGGCATTTTTGCCCACTTTTTGCGGCGCATGCAGATGCCCCAGGGCGACATAGTCAAACGCTTCCATGCTCTGCGCCCCAACCACCGCCGCTCCGCCGATGACGGCTGTCCTGTCGCTTCCTGCCGTCACCCCGCCGCGCACGAACAGGTGCGCCAGCAAAATATTGCGCTCCTCCGGAACGGGAGCCGGCATCCAGTCGGCCAGCAGAATTTGGAGCGCCTCCTGCATATCCCGGGCGGGTTTGCCCGTCAGGCTGCGCACTTCATCCGGGTTAAAATAGGGCAGCAAAAAGAAGTTGACCGCTTCTCCCCTCTGTTCCAGCCGAATATGGCGCGGGCCCTCCCGCAGGCGCCCGGCAACATACAGCCCTGCCTGCTCCAGCAGTGCACTGCAGGACGCCAGCCGCTCTGCGCCGTCGTGGTTGCCCGCTATGGCAAACACCTTCACGCCCTGCCCGATGCAGAGCCTAGTGGCCAGCTCGTTATACAGCTCGATCACTTCCGCCGCCACCACCGAGCGATCGAACAGATCGCCGCTGATGAGCACAGCATCGATCCGTTCCTGCCGGACGGTTTTTGCCAGCTCTTCTATCAGATAGCGCTGATGCTCCAGTAGGCTTCTGCCCATTAGGCTGATCCCAAGATGAAGATCAGAGGTATGCAGTATTCTCACACGATTCCTCCCTGCCTGCCGATTGGCAAGTGTTTTCTCTTATTATACCATGTCGTCAGCGCGCAACGTGCGCTGGCGGCAGCCGTCAATGAACGCTCGGCCCTTTATGCGTTCATTATACCATGATAAGCGCAAGCGTCAGCTTGCTTCTTCTTTTTGCGTTGCGGCGAAGCGGAGCAACGCCATGGTTCAGTGTTCTCTCAGGCGTCCGAAGCTACGCTTCGGTTAACACCGTGAGATTATTATACCATGATAAAGGCGAACGCAAGCTTGCCTCTTTTTCAGCACAGTGCCATGGTTCCATAACTCCTCAGGCACCCGGGCTTCGCCTCGGCGAACGCCGCGAGGTTGTAATATCGTGAATAAGCGCCTCGGCCTATTTCCTTTCTTCCCGCTGAAAAAAGAGCGAAGAGAACTCTCTCTTCGCTCTTTTTATTAAAGCAGATCGTCCGACCAGCCCACATCTTCTCCATCCTGGGGCTTGGAAGGGGTTGTTGGCGTCTGCGTCGCCCCGCCCCCGCCGGAGTTTCCGCCCGTATTGCCGCTGCCCGACGGGCGGCTGGGGCGCTTAGTTGGCCGCGATGTCGGCTCTTCCACTTTGGGCACGTCGCTTATGATCCAAGCAGAAGGGGTATTTTCAGCTGCAGGGTACTCCCCCCAGCTCGCCCGGGCCGCATAGGGATCGCCCTCCTGCAATTGCGCGACCGTCCCCGCCTGGCTCCATTCGCCGCCGGCAGACCATTCCACATTCCCATCCGCCACGCGGATACGGATTTCCCGCTCCGCCGGCTCCTCTTTTTCCTGATGAAACAGCAGCCAGCCGCTACCCATTCCGGCGGCAAAAAGCATGACGGCCGCCGCGCCGCTCAAAAGTATTGTCTTTTTCATACGCTTTTCCTCCATCCTATCTGGCATCTGTAATGATTTTACGCAAAAACCGATCTTCCGGCGAGCCCACAGCATAATCGTGCCGGGCGATGAGCTGCTGCGCAATCGAATAAATGCTTTTTGCCATGGGCGGCCCATAGATGGTATAGCTCTGCCCGTCTTTCTGCAAAATGATATATCCCCGGAACGCAAACTCCGTTTTATAGCGCTCGGCAGGCAGGCGCACCAGAACCGAAGTAAAGCGCTGCCGCCCCTGAACCGTCTCGAACACACGGTCGTTCACGGCGCCGTTTTGCTTCCAGTAACTGCGCCCAGACGCCACTTTATCGCCGCCCAGCACAAAGGCATATCCCTTGTTGATATTCTCCTGCATCATGACTAGCGTTCCGTATTCCTGCAAACGGAAACCGTTCAGGCCGCCGCCAAGCAAAGCGCCCTTGGTGCTCTCTGAAATCCCTGTTTTAAAGCGGATGCCTGTGTCGCCGGAGATCCGAATGGAAAAACCGTGATACGTCAGCAAATCTTTGAGGGCATCCTGCCTCTGCGCGGTATATTTGCCGCCGGAGAAGGAAAGCAGCCAAACCTGCATGCCCGTAGGAACTCCGCTGGCATTGGTCTCATAATATGTGGCCGTCCTGGCACGCCCATTCGATAGGGTAACTTTGAGCGTACTGCCGCTGCGCTGTGCCTGGTATGCGCGCCCATCTATATAGATTTTGGAATTGCTGGGCGTTCCGGCCAGCGTCAGCGAAACGGTATAGTCATCTTTTGGCTTTGGCGGGTCTACCACGCCGCCGCTGGGAGGATCCAGCTTATGGAAACGAACCAGCAAGTTTTGCGTTCCCTGCGCGACATAAGCCGCATAGCAGACTCCTTTTGCAAAGATCACATCCGAAGCCGAGCTGTCCACAGGCGCCGCGATCGGCTTGCCCACCTGTTTCCATCCGCTGGACGTCCTCTTTTGCAGAGCCATCTGCCGGTTTTTATCGATATGGCTTGCATAGAGATCGTTTCCATAATAGAACATCTGCACTTCCAGCGCCCCGCGCGCAAATGCCGCATCCTCGCTCTTCCACTGTTTCCCATCATAGAGGAACAGCTTATCCACTCCAGCATCGTTTCCCGCAATGAGCGCCAGCTGGGAAGAGTTTGATGCCGCCGCATGGAGCTTGCCAGCGGTAATCCCCGTATCCAAAACCTCACTCCACTTGCCCCCGCTGCACACGGCAACTTTGGTCGTATTCTTGCTGGACATAAAGTCGCTGTAAACCGCGAAGACTTTTCCGTTCCAGCTGCAAAGCGCGGGATTGGTGAGGTAGCTGCCCACCGTAAGGTTTGGCAGCGCAGCCCCGCTCCCCGCAATTTTTTGCAGAGCCAGCGCCTTGGTTCCGCTTTTCACATAGCCCAGATAGAGTGTGCTTTGATGCTCCAGCCACTGCGGCTGCATCGCATAAGTCTCAGAGGAAACCCAAAGCTGCTTCCACGTGCCGTTCGTCAGCCGGTATGCCGCCGGCTTGGAGCCGCTTAGCATAACGCCCAGGTAGAGCGAGCCCTGATACCATTTCAGCGCGGCATCGGGAAGCGCCTCCACCCCGCCCAGCGTCGTAACCTGCGTCCAGTTATTGCCATTCCTGCTTTGCATGAGCCTCAGCTTTCCATCGCTGCCGCAGGAAGCCGCATAAAGTGTGCCATCGTCCCCCATTGCCAGGGAAGCGCCCGCGCCTTTCATGCCGCCCATGGCCTGCCCATACTGCTGCCAGTATTCCTCGCCGCTCGTATCTGCAAACTCCACGTCAAAGATGAGCAGTTCCCCATCTTCCGAATAGTGCGCATTGGAAATCGCAATACCGCTGTTTTTTCCGCCGGGATAATAGAGCGTGTTCTCCGTAAACGGCGCATTCAAATCCGTGCTGCCATAGGAAGTCTCGCCCTTTTCAATATCCAGCGCCGCATTCTCGCTGAGATAGGTTGTGCCGCTCATATCCTCCGCCTTTTCCGGGTCCGTAACATCCGGCCGGAAGACATAGATATAGTTCTCTCCGCGGTAATTGCTGCGGTCTGATATCGATTCATCCACCCGGTACATGAGCAGCCCGCTGCTTGGGATATAGGAATCGAACGTCGCGCCAGCCTGCTTTCTGCGGTATTCCACCACGAAGAACTGGCTGTCGGACTGCGGTGTCTTCAGTTTAAGAGCCGTTGGGTAAGCGCCGCCCCATTTATCTTTCCCGCTGGCGACGCGAATGGTATATGTCCCGGATTTTGTGATTTCCGGAATTTGAATCCAGCCAAGCATCTCCCGGCAATATTCCAGCGGATACTGCAAATAGCAGAGCGTCGAGGCCATGATGCTCCAGCGCCCAACCGGCGATCCGCCGCTGCTGCGATACAGATCCGGCAGCCCCAGCGTGTGCAGGAATTCATGCGTGATGGTCCCCTGCGCGCCCGAAACATTGACGCTGGACGTGAGTGTGCGAATCAGCGTATCTGAATTTAAGAGATTATAGCCGCGCACCAAAACGCCGTCCATTTTCTCATAGCCGCTGTAAACTGTGCTGTGCGGCCAGAAACCGTCGCTCATGCTGGATGCAGAACCCTGGACGATGATCGTCAGGTTATCCAGCACACCCGGTTCCCGGTAATCCAGCTTCTCCCCGCCCAGCGCGATTCTGCCCTCCTGAACCGCCAGGATCACTTCCTGCACCATCGCGCTTTCGTTGCTTTTATAGTAATCCGCATTCTTATCCAGCCGCAGTGCCGCGCAGATGGTTTTTCCATCTTTCTGCGTCTGCTGGGGGAAGATGTTGTTGATGGTAAGCTTCTGGTCAGAAATCGCCTTGATATAGTTTTTAAAGGAGTCGTCCGCCGTATCGTACATGCCCATCACTTTTTCCCAGTGTTCGGCATTTGCGAAAATATCATGGGCGTCGTCCGAGTCGCTGAACCGGATGCAGACCACCAAATTGGCCAGCGTCCCCTGATTTTTTGCCGCTGCTTTGGCCGGGGCTGCCGGCATCAGCGCTGCAAAAAAGCAGGCGCAGAGCAAAAACGCAATACAGCGGATGAGAGCGCCGCGTCTTTTGCCTTTCATTTTACTGCCCCTCCCATGCATTGGCTACCGGCATCCAGAAAATGCTAATGCCATCCTGCGCCGAAGCGCCTTCCGGGATGCGCAGAGACAAATACTTTTCATTGTTTGCATCGTATCCCACGACGACACTGTCCGCCGCTCCCTGCTGCTGCGCCTGCGGATGCCCGCCTTCATCAAAAGCCCCGCTAAACGCTCCGGCGGCGGCATCCTGCCGGTGTTCCCAGCGCGCCGCAACCGTATCTTGGGCGGCCACAGAGAACAGCTGGAAGTTTGCCTGCCCGCTGAAAAGATTGTTTTGCAGAGCCGCGTCAATCCGATAGAATGTTCCCGCAGAAATTTCCAGAACTTCGGCGGATACTGCGCCCTGGTAAGCCCCTTCTCGCACTTCGCCTCTCACCAGCGCAACTGCCTCCGGCGATACCCTGATGCTCGTTTCCTTTCCATCCTGCGTCAGCACCCAAATGCTGGTAACCGGCTTGCCGCCAAAGAGCTCCGCAGCAATGCGAATGCGCGTTCCGTCTTCCTCCGTCTCATAGAAGCGGCCGCCGTTCCCATTCGATGGCATTGCGGCATTCAGCCACTCTGCGCTTTGCAGCAGCCCAATCAGCTCGGGCATGCGTTCTTCTCTGGCGGCGCTGCCTGCCTGCCGCAGGTATGCCTGAAGCTGCTCGCTTTCCTGATCGAATGAAATGGTCATGCTTTGCAGCAGTGAGTAGATCTCCTCACTATTCTCCCGCCGCAGAGAGAGCTCGTAAAGATCCCGCGCCGGCCGGAGCTTTCCCTGGGCCTGATAATATTGCGCCAGCTCCAGCATTTGCGCCAGTTCCAGCTCGCCCCTCCGGCCGAGCGTCTCATACACGGCCAGGACGTGTTCCTGCTCAAAATCGCCGCCAGCCTGATCCAAAAGCAGCTGATAAAGCGCGCTATCCAGTTCCCCGGGGAACTGCGCCTCCGCTTCGAGCACTACTTCATAAGCCTTTTGAGCATCTCCTTCCTCTATTGCCTCATATGCCTGCTGCTGCAGTGTCTCCAGCGTCTGCGCGCTCTTGCATCCAGAGCAGAGAAATGCCAGCAGCAACGTTGCGAGAAGCAAACAAATCCAACGGGGTTTCTGATACATATTGATGACCTCTTTGATACAAATAGTCTGCAATTTGCCGCGGGCAAAAGCACTCCCGCAGTCAAACATTTTTTATCGCTCCTAGTATATCATATGCCCTCCTGCAAACTCAACCCCATCTCTTTTTCCAATCAGCTTCTTCATTTCGCAGCCATCCTTGCACTGCAAACATTCAGGTAGTATGATAAAGGCAAAATATCAGCCAGGAGGTGCAAAGATGCAGAATTTCGGGATGTCCATGCTGTGGTTTTGGATCTGTTATTTTTTGGTAACGCTGGTGGGTGTACTGCACACTATTTTCAATATTTATGTTTTGCATATGAAGCCGATGGACGCGCATGGCATGGGTGAGGGCTATGAGAAGACCAAGCCCTGGCACCCGCTTTATAACATCATCCTGTTCAGCTTGTTCGGCTATCTGTATATGAGCGAGCTTCCCGCGCCGACGCTGGGGCAGGCACTGCTCACAGGCGCAGTCTGGGCGGGCATCTGCATCGTGTTCGACGTGTTTGGCTGGGTCATCATCCGGCATCCCTGGAGCCTGAGTTTCCGGGAATTCTATATCGATTATCAGCCCTATATCAGCCTCATCTATCTTGCCATCTTTTTGGGGCCGGTCATCGGATATTGCCTGCTTCTGCTTTAGCAAAAAAATTCCACCCAAGGGCAGAGCCCGTCAGGGTGGAATTTTTCAGAACTATCTTTCCGTAAACATCACGGCCTTGATGGCATTCTCCCGATCTTGCATATAAAAATCGAAATCCTCCTTGAAATGCTCCAGCCGCAGATTGTGCGTGTGAAGCAGATCCAGGTCGATTCTGCCGCTGCGTGCCAGCCGGATGCATGCCGGGAAATACAGCGCCGGAGCCGCATAAGATGCCCGAAGCTGCAATTTGCGCCCGTGCCAGTAGTTCATATCAAAGGTAACAAAGCGCTCCTCCCTGTCCCCTTCTCCAATATAGCTCATAATGCCGCCGATATTCAGGTTTTTCATCAGCTCGGGCATAACGTAGGGCGGCGTTGTGCAGAGAATCCTGTCTACCCGGAAGCCAGAGAGGTCCTCTCCCCAGCAGACGACCTCATCAGCCCCGTAAGCCTTGGCCACGCTGTCTCTGCGGCCGCGCCCCGGAGTGCTGACGGCGATAATGCGGGAAGCTCCCCGAAGGCGAGCCAGCCGCAGAGCGCAAAGGCCGATGGTCCCAATGCCCACGACCATCACAGAATCGCCCAGCCCAATATCCGAAACTTTTACCAAGTCAAACCCCACTCCCATTGGCTCTATCATGGCCGCGGCGGCCAGAGAGAGCCCCTCATAGGGAACGCAGACCTCATCCGCGGCGATCAGAGACTCCGCAAAGCCCATGCCGTTGCCATACTGCTGGGTATTGAAGAAGTGCCGCCCGTTATTGTCCAGATCATATTTTCCATCCCGCGAAAGATCCGAGAACCGATCATAAGATCCGCTTTCCAGCACAACCCGATCCCCCGGCTTCACATTGGTTACATACGCTCCGACTTGCTCGACGACGCCCGCCACCTCATGGCCCAAAGGCACAAACTCTTCTGCCCTCTTGGCCGTATGCAGATCCGAGCCGCATAGCCCGCACGCCTCTACCCGGATCAGCACCTCGTTTCGCTCTACGCTCCTAAGCGCAACATCCCGTAGTTCAAACTGATAGCCTCCCTTTGTATAGATCGCCTTCATAAACCTTCCCTCCCTGTGCCCCAAAGGCAGATAAATACAAAAAAGCCGCATGAATGCCATCATCCATGCGGCTTTTTTGCTGGTGCCGAAGGCGGGACTTGAACCCGCACGCCGTTGCCGACCCGGGATTTTAAGTCCCGTGCGTCTGCCGATTCCGCCACTCCGGCGCACTGCTACTAGCCCATTATAAGATGGCGGCGAGCCATTGTCAAGAAAGCCGCCGGCCCGCACGGGCTGCCCCGAAAGCGGGCCGGCATACTTCTTTAGAAAAGTCCGGAAATGACGCCATCGCCATCCACATCAATTTTCTCTGCCGAAGGCACTTTGGGAAGCCCCGGCATGGTCATCACATCGCCGGTCAGCGCCACGATAAAGCCCGCGCCGGCCGAAATTTTCAGATTGCGGACGGTGATCTTAAATCCTCTGGGAGCGCCCAGCAGAGCCGGATTATCCGAAAAGCTATACTGCGTCTTGGCAATGCAAATCGGCACATTTCCAAAGCCCAGCGCCTCCAGCTGTTTCAGCTGCTTTGGCGCCTGGCCGATGAGTTCAACGCCGTCCGCATGGTAAACCCGCTTTGCAATCGCTTCCAGCTTCTCCATGATGGAAAGATCGCTCTCATAGCTGAAGGAAAAATGGTTTTCCTGCTCGCAGAGCGAAACCACTTCCTCTGCCAGCGCCATGCCGCCCTTGCCTCCCTTGCCCCAGACTTCCGTCAACACCGCCTTGACGCCAAGCTTTGCGCATTCCTCTTCCACCAGCGCCAGCTCCGCCTCTGTATCCGTCGGGAAGCGGTTGATGGCGACGACCACCGGCAGGCCGTAAACATCTTTCATATTGCCCACATGCTGGAGCAGGTTGGGCAGGCCGGCTTTGAGCGCCTCCAGGTTTTCCTCTCCCAGAGCCGCTTTTGCAGCCCCGCCGTGGTGTTTGAGGGCGCGCACTGTCGCCACCACGACTACCGCGCTGGGCGCCAGCCCCGCCATGCGGCACTTGATATCCAGGAATTTTTCCGCGCCCAAATCCGCGCCGAATCCCGCCTCGGTAACGACATAGTCGCCAAATTTCAGCGCCGTTTTTGTCGCCATCACAGAGTTGCATCCGTGCGCGATATTGGCGAAAGGCCCGCCGTGCACGAAGGCCGGCGTATGCTCCAGCGTCTGCACCAGGTTTGGCTTGAGCGCATCTTTGAGCAGCGCCGCCATCGCCCCTGCCGCATGCAGCTCTCCCGCCGTAACCGGCTGATCGTCGTAAGTATAGCCGATGATGGTGCGCTCGAGCCGCGCCTTGAGATCCGAAATATCCGTCGCCAGGCACAAAATCGCCATGATCTCCGAAGCGACCGTGATGTCGTATCCATCCTGGCGCGTTACGCCATTGGTGCGCACACCCAGGCCGCCGACGATCTCCCGCAACTGCCGGTCGTTCATATCCACACACCGCCGCCAGGTTACTTTCTTAGGATCGATGCGAAGGGCATTGCCTTGGTAAATATGGTTGTCGATCATTGCCGCCAGCAGGTTGTTCGCCGCGCCTATGGCGTGAATATCGCCGGTAAAATGCAGGTTGATATCTTCCATCGGGACAACCTGCGCATAGCCGCCGCCGGCCGCTCCGCCTTTGACGCCAAACACAGGCCCCAGCGAAGGTTCGCGCAGGGCGACGACTGCCTTTTTGCCAATCTGGCGCAGGCCGTCCGCCAGGCCGACGGAGACCGTCGTCTTTCCCTCTCCGGCGGGCGTGGGCGTGATGGCCGTAACCAAAATGAGCTTTCCGTCTTTGGTCTCCCGTTTTGTCTTTAAAACGTTGTAATCTATCTTTGCTTTATATTTTCCATAGTGTTCCAGATAGTCGTCTGATAGGCCAATCTCATCCGCGATTTTGCTGATGGGGAGCATCTGGGCATCCTGGGCAATCTCAATATCCGTTCGGTAAGCAGCCATATTTTTCTCCTTTTTGCGGCAATCCGCATTCTTTGGAATTTTCTTTTATTATACCTTGCCGCCCCGTCGATTTCAAGGCGGCCGGCGCCTGATGATATAAAAAGAATGCGGCCCCGGCCATGCCGGCTCCGCATTCCTTGGGCTATCTAATTGCATTCATAGCAAAAAGCGGGATTGCCATTCTCTTTTTTGCTCAGCTCCTCTGCTTTCTGCTCATATCCCTCCCGGCCCATGAGCGCAAAAGTCGCGATCTTGCCGGCCTCGACCCCCGGCTGATCGAAGGCGTCGATCTCCAAAAACTCTCCGGCCGCGGCCGTGGCCATCTCCAGGAAGAACAGCAGCGCCGCCAGGCTTTCTTCGTCTACCCGCTCCAGCGTGATGCGCATGTTCATCTTTCCTGCGCTGGTTACGGCATATTCCGTGGCCGCCTGTTCGGACGCGATGAGCTTGTTGAAGCTCTGCCCGGCCAGATACTGCGTATCCGGCATCTCGATGGGAGAAGATGGGATGCTTAGGCTGCTTCGGAAGTTCTGCACCGTAACGAACGTGATGATTTTATCAAACGGCCCCTCGTTGTAGAGCTGAACCTGCGAGTGCTGATCCGTCACACCCAGCGCCCGCACCGGCGTCTGCCCGGCGTGCACGGTATTGCCCCGGATATCCACTTTCTTGCCCAGCGATTCCGCCCAAAGCTGCGCATACCACTCCGCCGTGCACAAAAGGCCGTCCGCGTATGGCATCATCACCGAGATATTGACGCCCTTTTTCATCGCGATGAAATAGAGCATCGCATACATATACGCCGGGTTTTCCTCCAGCGCCGGCTTCTGGCAAAGCGCATGCATCTGCCCCGCGCCGCGCAGCAGCGCCTCGATATCGATGCCGATAACCGCCGCAGGCAGCAGGCCCACCGGGCTGAGCACGGAGAAGCGGCCGCCCACGCCATCTGGAACGACAAACGTCTGAAAGCCATATTGGTTGGCAATTTTGCGCAGAATGCCCTTTTCCTTATCCGTGGTCAGGAAAATATGCTCCTTCAAATCCTCGCCCAGCTCTTTGAGCATGGAGAGCGCCACCATGAACTGCGACATGGTCTCCACCGTATTGCCGGATTTGGTGATGACGTTAAAAGCCGTCCTCCGAATATCGATCACGTCAAGAAGCGCGTTCAGGGAATCCGGATCGACGTTGTCCACAATATAAATCTTTGGCCCCTGGCGCTTTTCCCTGGGCAGTTCATTATACCTCGGATGCTTGAGCGCGGAAAAAAGCGCCTTCATCCCAAGGGCAGAGCCGCCAATGCCAAATACCACAAAATACTCGAATTTCTCCCGAATGCCTTCCGCAGTCTTTAAAATATCCCGGACGATCTCATCCTGGTTATGCGGCAGCTCCCGCCAGGCATTCATTTTTCTTTTCGCACAAAGGCCTTCATGCACTTTCGCAACCCTGCCTGCACAGCGCGCAATTTCCTCCTCGCAAATTCCATGCTCCCCGATGCTAGATGCGAGCATATGGTTAAAATCGATCGTTATCTTCGCCATAGGTTCCTCCCAAAATTGGCGGCTTCCAGCCGCTCTGCTATCACTTTATTATACCAAAAAAAGCCGCATTGTATAGAAGCTTTGCAATTTTTTATCTCATAAAAATGAGCGCGCAGGTGGAAGCTCCCGCGCGCCCGAACAGATAGACTGGTATGAGCTATTTATTGCGTTCCCGAATCATGCCCTTGCAGCTCTGGTATGTGGCAAAATAGTAGATGCCATAGAGCACCAGCAGCACCCCTGCCGAGCATAGAATGCTGAGCAGCGAGCTTTGGACTTTAAACTCCATCACCATCTTGTTGACCACATAGATGGCAACGGCCGAATGCACCAGCGCCAGAGCCAGCGGAATGAAGAAATAGAGGGCAACCTGCCGGCGCATGGCTTTTCTGGCCATATCGTCGTCTACGCCCAGCTTGCGCAGCAGCGCATATCTGGAAACATTATCCGCCGTTTCCGAAAGCTGCTGCAAAGCCAGAACCGCCGAAGCCGCGATGAGGAAGATGATGCCCAGATAGAGCAGCACAAACAGCACCATCGCCTTCATGCCCGTCTGCATCATCATCACGCGCCCCGCCGTTACGATGCGCATCCCCGGCCACACGCCTTCATAATCCGTGTCCAGCTGCAAATCCAGCGCTTCCCTGTCTCCGCTGGGATAGTTGCCCGCCAGGCAGGTTCGGTATTCCGGAATCTGCGCGGCAGCTTCATCCGGCAAAATCAGGACGAGGTTGATGGGATTGGAACTCATGGTTTCAAAATAGTCTGTTTGCAGCGCCGCCTTTGCCGGCCTTAGCTGCTCCTGCCCAATCTGGATCACAGCGCCGGTATCCAGCAGTTTTTGCCCTGCGCCCTGCGTCTTTTCCGCCGCCGCGCTGACGGCGTATTCCCCCTGGCCCAGCGCAATCTCCTTCTTGCCCTGAAGGCGCATGAGCGCATTATATTCCGAGACGGAGATCGCGTCGAACGTCCGGCTGCTGATATTGGTGCCGCTAGAGGGAAAATCTGCCGAATCCAGATACTGCGTGTATTTCACGCCCGTCTCACGGTAGGAGAACAGGCAGCTCTCCTTAAAATAATGGCCAGGCTCAAAGCCATTTTCCTGCATCTGCGCCTGCGCCCCCTGCTCCCCTACGGCGTCGAAGGAGACCGTCGCATCATAGGGCACGTTTTCCATGGCGGTTTTAGTAATCGCATAGTTGAGCCCGGAGCCCGTCGCCGTAACGGCAATGGCAAAGAACAGCATCAGGCAGACGAACGTCATGGAAAGGAAGTTGGTGTTGATTTTGGAGTTCAGCTGCCGGAATACGAAGCTGTTCAGCCCCCGGTGATAGAGCGCCTTGTTGCTCTTGATCAGCTTGAGCAAAAACCCAGAAAGCGAAAAGAAGAAGAGCAGCGTCCCGATCACGCCGAACAGGATCGCCCGGTTGAACTGGTCGTTCAAAAGCACAAGGCCGTTATCGATGATCTGCTGATAGGCATATCCCAGGCAGCCTGCCGAGGCGATAAACGCGAGAACCGAGAGCCAGAGCTTTCCGCTGTATGTCTTTTCATTGGCGCGCTCGGCGTTTATCAGCGCAATCAGCTTGCATCTCGAGACATGCACGACGTTGAGCAGCATCACGATCAGGAAAATCGCGCCGAAATACAGCAGTGTTTTGAGCAGCGCCGCGGTGGAAAACACAAACTGGAACAGTTCCAGCTTGACCTGAAACATGGATGCCACCAGCACAGACAGCCCCTGAGAGAGCAGAACGCCGGCAACCAGCCCCATGGCCAGGGCAAACAGGCCGATGATAAACGTCTCTATCGCTAAAATGAAGGAAACCTTGCCTTTGGGCATGCCCAAAATCAGGTAGACCCCCAGCTCCTTTTTTCTGCGCCGCATCAAAAACTTGTTGGCATATACGATGAGGAAGGCCAAAATTGCCGAGACGAAGACGGAAGTCGCGTTGATGGCCGTAACCAGCATTTCCAGCACGCCGCCCTGGGCCATAGAGAGGCCCGTCAGCAATGCCTGGGAATCCATGGAGTTGAACACATAGAAGATGCAGACGCCCAGCGCCAGCGTCAGAAAGTAGATGGCGTAATCCCGGATGCTCTTGCCGACGTTTTTAAAAGCCAGCTTAATAGAGGACATCGCTATCACCTCCAAGCAGCGTTACGACCTGAAGGATGCGCTCAAAAAACTCCTTCCGGCTGTCTCCGCCCCGAACCAGCTCGCTGAAAATCTCGCCGTCCTTGATGAACAGGATGCGCTTGGCATAGCTGGCCGTGAAAGCATCGTGCGTAACCATCAGAATCGTCGCTCCAAGGCCGTCGTTCATGCGCACCAGGCTGTCCAGCAGCATCCGGGCCGATTTGGAATCCAGCGCGCCCGTCGGCTCATCCGCCAAAATCAGGGAAGGATTCGTGATGATCGCCCGGGCGCTGGCCGTCCGCTGTTTTTCGCCGCCGGACATCTGATAGGGAAACTTATCCAAAACATGCCCGATGCTCAGCTGCGCGGCCACTTTGCGCACGCGCTGTTCGATCTCCTGCGCCGGGACGTTCTGAATGGAGAGCGCCAGCGCAATATTCTCATAGGCCGTCAGCGTATCCAGCAGGTTAAAATCCTGAAAAATAAAGCCAAGCTGCTGGCGGCGGAATTTGGAGAGCTCTTTTCCTTTCAGATGCGTTACATCCCGCCCGCCGACGATGATGCGCCCTGCCGTTACCTTATCGATGGTCGATATGCAGTTGAGCAGCGTCGTCTTGCCGCTGCCCGAGGCGCCCATGATGCCCAGGAACTCCCCCTTGCCCACTTCCAGGCTGATGTGGTTGATCGCCCTGGTGATGGCTCCTTTGCTGCCGTAGTATTTTTCAATATTCTGTACGCTTAAAACTGACCCCATTTTTGCTAACACCTCATTTCACGCTTGGGCGCTCTTTGCGCCCTTCGAGTATTAGTGTAGCCCAAAATAAAACGGCTTGCCATTTGCCTGGCTTACACTTTCCTTACATTTCTGTAAGGCTGCCTTTTGGGAAGACAAAGCTGATGCGCAGGCCGCCTTTTTCGCCCGAATAGGCCGAAATGCCCAGTCCCAGCTTATCCGCGAGCTTTTTGCATAAATAAAGCCCCATGCCCGTGGATTTTCCATAAACCCTGCCGTTTTCGCCCGTAAACCCTTTTTCAAAAATTCTGCCGATATCCTGCCGGCCAACGCCGATGCCGTCGTCTGCCAGGTGCAGCAGGGTATATTCCCGGCTCTCCTCTGCCCAGATGCGCAGGTTCTTGGCTCCGTATTTGGCCGAATTTCCCAAAACCTGTCCCAGCATAAAGTTCATCCATTTCGCGTCCGTATAAACAGCAAAATCCAGCGCTTCCATGTGAACAGCAACGCCGCCCAGAATGAGCGGCCGCGCCTGGCTGCGCAGTGCGCCGCGCACCAGCTCTTCCAGGGAATGCCGGCGCACCAGATAATCCTTCTCAGCGCTGCTGCTTCTGGCATAATAGAGCGCCTGCTCAATATACGAATCGATTTTGGAAAGCTCGCTGGCCATGGCGTCCATCTGCTCGGATGGGTTGTTTTCCGCCAGCAGTTTGCCCGAAGCGATCGGCGTTTTCACTTCATGCACCCACGCCTCGATATACTCCCGGTATTCCTGGGAAGCGCGCTCATATGCCGCAATCCGCTGTTTCATGGCTCTGCCCGCCTCCTCCATCAGCGCGCAGAGAATCTGCCCTTCCAAAAACCCCGGCGCCTCCAGGATATCGTAGAGCATATATTTTTCCTCCAGCTCCTGCTGCGCCCGTGCCGCCTCCTGATAGAATCGGTACCGCGGCAAAAGATAGATCAGAAGGCAGGCGATCCCGCAGACCAGAAAACAGCCTTCAAAGAAAATCAGCGCCTGAGCGCCCATATGATAGGCCATCAAAATCCATCCGGAAAACGCCATCGTCCCAAGATAGATCAGAATCGCCCAAATTTGCTCCTTCAACAGTTTTTTCAGCATCGCTGTCTCTCCAAATTCAAGATAGGCGTCAGGCCGCCGCGCCCAGCGCTAGACCAAATACCCCATGCCCCGCCTTGTGATGAGGTAATCCTCCCGGCCTACCTGTGCCAGCTTTTTGCGCAGGCGGTTGATGTTGACGGTCAGCGTGTTGTCATCTACAAACTCATCCGATTGCCAAAGCGCGTTCATCATCTCTTCCCGGCTGACCACCTGCCCCTTGCTGGCCATGAGCAGGTGCAAAATGCGCTGTTCATTTTTCGTCAGCTCTGCCTGCTGTTCCCCGCAGTAAATTTTGCCGTCTCCCAGCGAAAGCCGCAGGCCGTTATGCTCGATGCTCTGCCCCTCCTGCTGATAGGCCCGGGCCAGCACCGCCGCAATGCGCGCCAGCAAAATCTGCGTGTTATAAGGCTTTGTGATAAAATCATCCGCGCCGAGATTCATGCTCATCAGCTCGTCGCTGTCGCTGTCCCGGCTGGTTACGACGATGATGGGAATGCCGGATCTCTTGCGCAGTTCCCGGCAGATGTAGTAGCCGTCGTACATGGGCAGGTTAATATCCAGCAATACCAGATGCGGCTGGGCGGCTAAAATAACGTCTACCATATTCTCATAATTCTGCGCCGTTTGGCACTCATAGCCGTATTTGCCCAGTAAAGAAGCCAGCTCCTTGCTGATGCGCGCATCATCCTCCACCAGAAATATCTTTGCCACGCTTTTTACTCCTCTCTTTCTTTTTCTGCGGCCTGCCGCACCAGAGCCGTATAATGCCGGAAAGCCGCGGGCAGTGCCACCCTTTCCAGCATTTCCTGCGGCTCCCAAAACTGCAAACCCTCCCAGCCGGGCGGCTGCTTCAGGCAAATATCATAGCCGTTCATCTTCCAGATGATGTGCGTGAAAATATGCTGGGCCTGCCCCGCCGGCCGAATCTCCAAAATTTCCGCACCCTGCTGCTCCAGCTCCCGCTTGGTCTCTTCCCGGCTAAGCCGGCCAGCCAGGCTGGGGAATTGCCACATGCCCGCCAGCAGCCCCCTCTCCTGCCGGCGCTGCAAGGCAATTTTGCCATCCTGCCATAGGAGCAGAACTGTATGATGCTCCACCTTTTTCTGCTTTTTTGGCGCACGGACGGGAATCTGCGGGATCCATCCGTTGGCCCGGGCAATGCACCCCTCGGCCAGAGGACAGCGCTCGCAGAGCGGCGCCCCGTTTGGCAGGCAGACCGTCGCCCCGAGCTCCATCAGCGCCTGATTAAAATCTCCCGGCACGTCGCCCGGCATGATCTGGCCAAGCTCCTTCCATATGCGCTTTTTGCATGCCGTCGTATCAACTTGCTCGAAACTGCCAGTGATCCGGGAAATCACGCGCAGAACATTCCCATCCACCACAGGCACAGCGATGCCAAACGCGATGGAAGCGATCGCCCCGGCTGTGTATTCCCCAATGCCCGGCAGGCTTTTCAGCTGTTCATAGCTGGCTGGCAGTGCTCCGCCATATTCCTGCATCACTTTCTGCGCCGCTTTTTGCAGATTGCGTGCTCTGCTGTAATACCCAAGCCCCTCCCAGAGCTTTAGCAGCTGCTCTTCCGGCGCTTCTGCCAAAGCCGCAATGCTGGGCAGTGCAGAAAGAAACCGCTCATAATAGGGCTTGACTGCCTCCACCCGAGTCTGTTGCAGCATAATCTCGCTGACCCAAACGCGGTATGGCTCCGGCCTCTCCCGCCAGGGCAGTATCCGCGCATTTTTCGAATACCACTTGAGCAACGGCTCTGCAATTTTGTCCAGCACCCGCGCATTTTGCTCTTTTTCTGCTGCCATCGTTTCTCCTCCCGGGCATTTGCCGCTTCCTTCCTCTGCACACTGCCCCTGCCTCATATTATTTTAGTATATCATAGCTTGTCTCTTCCGGCCATTTGCAAATTCTGTGCGTTTTTTGCAAAAATCCGGAAACTTTCCGCCCAGAGCGGCATAGGTATAGAAAGTCGAAAGAAATATGAAAGTTTTCTCTCGTCTTGCTTGACAATTATCAGGCCATCGGGTACAATAATACTTGCTCACAGTAATGTGGCCTGGTAGTTCAGTTGGTTAGAACGCTAGCCTGTCACGCTAGAGGTCGTGGGTTCGAGCCCCATCCAGGTCGCCAAATAGTTGCGGGAGTGGCTCAGTGGTAGAGCGTCGCCTTGCCAAGGCGAATGTCGCGAGTTCGAATCTCGTCTTCCGCTCCAATTCACAATGCGGCTTAAAGCCGCATTCATGGCGCCATAGCCAAGAGGTAAGGCAGAGGCCTGCAAAGCCTTCACCCCCAGTTCAAATCTGGGTGGCGCCTCCAAAAAGTATCGCAGTTCACATTGGTGGATTGCGATATTTTTATTGCCCGAAACGAAAAATCCGCCTCATAGTGATCCGCCAAAAAAACGCTTTCTTTTGGAACTGATTCCCCCGCCTCGGCTTTACAATCTCTTGGTCATTGTGTTATTTTATAGATAAGAAAAGTAATATAAGGAGAAAGCAATGGACAAACATCTCGAAACTCTCTGCGTGCAGGCCGGGTATTCGCCCAAAAATGGCGAGCCCAGAATTCTGCCGATTTACCAGAGCACAACATTTAAATACGAGTCCAGCGAAGAAATGGGCCGGCTTTTTGATCTGGAAGCCAGCGGCTATTTCTATACTCGGCTCCAAAACCCGACCAATGATGCCGTCGCCGCGCGCATTGCGGCGCTGGAGGGTGGCGTGGCCGCGATGCTTACCTCCTCCGGCCAGGCGGCAAACTTCTTTGCCGTCTTTAATATCTGCCAGGCGGGCGATCACTTCATCTCCGCTTCCGCAATTTATGGCGGAACGCTCAACCTGTTTTCCACGACCATGAAAAAAATGGGCATCGAAGTGACGTTCATCTCCCCAGACTGCACCGAGGAAGAGCTCAACGCCGCTTTCCGCGAAAATACCAAGTGCGTGTTTGGCGAAACGCTCTCCAACCCGTCCCTGGCTGTGCTGGATATCGAAAAATTCGCCAAGGCCGCCCATAGCCATGGCGTTCCGCTCATCGTCGATAATACCTTCCCCACCCCTATCAACCTGCGTCCCTTTGAATTTGGCGCGGATATTGTTACGCACTCCACGACCAAATACATGGATGGCCATGCCTCTGCTGTGGGCGGCGCGATTATCGACAGCGGCAACTTCGATTGGTCTGCACACGCAGAAAAATTCGCCTGCCTCACCGAGCCGGATGAATCCTATCACGGCATTCGCTATGCGGAAAAATTCGGCAAGGCCGCCTATATTACCAAAGCCACCAGCCAGATGATGCGCGATTTGGGCTCGATTCAGTCGCCTCAAAACGCTTTCCTGCTCAATCTTGGCCTGGAGACCCTGGCGCTTCGCATGGCACAGCACTGCAAAAACGCGCAGAAAATCGCAGAATGGCTGGAATCCAACGATAAGATCGCCTGGGTAAACTATCCTGGCCTTCCCGGCAACAAATACCACGCTCTGGCGCAGAAATATATGCCCAACGGAACATGCGGCGTCATCTCCTTTGGCGTAAAAAGCGGAAGAGAAGGCGCCATGGCCTTCATGGATCACCTCCAGCTGGCCGCCATCGTAACGCATGTGGCCGATGCGCGCACCTGTGTGCTGCATCCTGCCAGCACCACGCACCGCCAGCTGACGGATGAACAGCTCGCGGCAGCCGGCGTCCCCGGAGATATGATCCGTCTTTCCGTGGGCATCGAGAATGCGGATGACATCATCGCCGATCTCGAGCAGGCGCTCTCCCACGCCTAAACATTCAAAACGAAAAAGAGCTTTCAAAATGAAAGCTCTTTTTTCATGCTCCGGCATCAATCGAAATTGTACCAATATTCATAATAATAGTCGGTATCTACGAGGGCAGGTGTGATTCGGAAGCTCTCATGCTCTTTATCAAACTCGATCGTAAATTCCTCATCAAAATCCAGAATCTTAATTTTGTTGCCCGAGATGACCTTATATTCCAGGCTTGCAAGCCTTTTGTCCAGCCCAAAGATTGCAGCAGCCTCAAAGTTAACATCCACAGTATCTTCATCAAAATCGAGCACAAGCCGATAATATGCTCCGCCGCTGCTCTCCTCGACCCGGCTCCAGCCTCGCATCAGCTCTTCCTTGAGCTTGGCCTTCTGCGCGCCCTGCACACCTAAAATAATGCCGATGGCCACCAGACACACAGCCGCGATGCCCAGGATGAGAGGAAGCAGTTTCTTTTTCTTCTGCGGCGTGTCTGCACCCGCAGGCACATCAGCCTCCGCCTCCGGCATATGCACGGCCTGTTTTCCCTCTTCCTGGCGCAGCAATTCTTCCTTGTTACTGCAAACAGGGCATTCCTTCGCGCCGTCCGGTATCTGCGCACCGCATTTTGTACAAAACATCTCTCTTTTTCCTTTCTCTGTCCAAAACAACATCCGCTTTGTTTTGTCCATCTCAATATTAGGTGTTTTTATTCTACCATGTCGTCAGCGCGCAGTGTGCGCTGGCGGCAGCCGTCAATAAATGCCCAGGCTTGGGAAGGGCATAGCCTTTCCGCTTAAGCCGTGCATTTATTATACCATGATAAAGGCAAGCGCCAACTTGCTTCCCCTTCCAGCGCCGCGGCGAAACAGGCGGCGCCATGGTTCAATGAATCTGGGAACCCGTTTGAAATCTTTAATTTCAGTAGCGATTAAAATCATTATACCGCATTTTTGCATCGTTTTCCACTAATTTATCACAAAAATACAATAATATAGTGCCGTTATAGTACTCCGCCCCGTTTCTCCAAAATAACCCACAAAAAAGAGACGCGCCTTATGCGCGTCTCTTCTGCATTCTCTTAGAGCTTCAGGTTTGCCATTTCCTCGAACAGATCGACCTGGCAGAAATATGCCTTGTCGAACAGCGGGATGATCTTCTCGTAAACCGCATGTGCCTCGGGATTCGGCTCGTTGATAGCCTCAACCTCGTGGAACTTCTTAACCGCTCTTTCATTCTCGAAGATGCCCATTGCAATGCCGCCGATAACCGCCGTGCCCATGGAAGCAACTTCATCCATATGCTTGAGCTTGATGATCTTCGCGTTCATGACGTCTGCAAAAATCTGGCGGACAACATCGCCCTTTGCAAGGCCGCCGATCATGATCAGCTCATTGACGTCGATTTCTTTGCGGATCTCCGTCAAGATGCAGTTCAGGTTCAGAACGATGCCCTCGACAACTGCACGGAGCAGATCTGCGCGGGTGTTCGCCAGCGTAATGCCCAGGAAAGAGCCCTTAGCCTTGGGGTTCCAGCGCGGCGCGCGCTCGCCCATCAGGTGCGGCAGGAACATCACGCCATTGGAGCCGACCGGCGCCGAGGCAACTTCCTCATTGATGATATCAAATACTGTCTTTTCCCCGTTGGATTCCTCCGCCAGCTTCTGCTCGATTTTGCAGATCTCGTTTTTCAGCCAGCTGAAGGAAGAGCCCGCCGTCTGGCAGGTGCCGCCCAGCTGTTTCCCGCCGGGGCCAACGCCGGAAACCCATGCAGAGGAGCCGCCGCTGATATACGCATCGCCGGGATCGATGTTGCCTGCGCCGATGGAGGAGGCAGGGCCGTCGCCGCATCCCATGATCACCTTGGTTCCGGCGGCAAGGCCAGTCTCTTCGGCATATTTCTCAGGAACCTCGCCGATGATATCCGTCATGTTGTGAATCTCGGGAAGCACATCGCGGCTCATGCCGGCAGCTTCCAGAATCTCGTCAGACCAATCCTGAATCGCCGGATCATAGAAGCCCGTGCTCTCGGCGTTGGTGTGGTCGATGGCGTATTTGCCCGTCAGCTTCAGGATGATATAGTCGTTGGGGCAAGCCAGAACTTTATAGGTTTTCTCGTAAATTTCAGGCATGTTGTTGCGCACCCACATGAGCTTGGGCAGCGTGCAGACGCTGTTGAGCAGGCCGTCCTGCCGCCAGCCGAAATTGCAGTTAGGCGTCTTGGCGCTGATCTCTTTCGCCTCTGCCTCTGCGCGCATATCCTGCCAGATCATAGCCGGGTAAAGCTCTTTGCCGTCTTTGTCGATGCAGTGGCAGCCCGGGTAGTGGCCGTCGAAGTTCACGCAGAGAACATCCTTGTTATCGACGTCCTTGAGCAGTGTTTTGGTGCTCTCGCAGAATGCCTTCCACCAATCCTCGCCCTTCTGCTCCGCCCAGACGACGTTGGAATAATCCGTCGGGTAAGGAACCGTGATGCTGCCCAGGCATTTTCCCTCTGTAGTAAACAGAGTGGATTTATTGCCGCTTGTACCAAAATCGTGCGCTACAATATATTTGGTCATGCCAAACCTCCATTTGATTTATGATGCTTAGAATTGCTACATTAAATAATTCGATATATTTTTACTAGATTCCTGCGTCCCTTTTAAAATTTATTGCATCTCCAGTCTTTTTTCCCCGCGCCGCGCGAAAAGAAATCGCGCCCGCCTTGCATGCGGCCCTGCAGTCTCCGCAGAAAATACACTCGGAGAGGTGCATCCCTTTTGTGATATCCACTCCCATTTGGCAGGCCCTCTGGCATGCCCCGCACTGTGTGCACCGCTCCTGGTCCACCCGGTAGCGCAGCAGCGCCACACGGTTAAACAGCCCATAAATGGCGCCTAATGGGCAAAGATATTTGCAAAATGGCCGGTAGATCGCGATGGAAAGCAGCAGAAGCGCAACTAAAATGCCGACCTTCCAGCGGTAAAGCGCCCCGATTGCCGCGCGCAAACCCTGATTGAGCAGCGGCAGGATCACGCCGCCTTCCAAAGTGCCCGCAGGGCAGATGTATTTGCAAAACCATGCCTCTCCCTGCCCAAAAGCATCCACCGCAAACATAGGCAGCAGCAGGACAAACAGCACCAGAACCGCGTATTTCAAATACCGCAGCGGCATATCTCCCTTAAAATTTCGGATTTTCTTGCTGGGAATTTTATGGATGAGTTCCTGCAAAAAACCGAACGGGCATAGAAAGCCGCAGACAAACCGGCCGCAAAGCGCTCCGACCGCCATAAAAAAGCCAATAAAGAAGAGCGAGAGCTGATATTGGCGGCTCCCAATGACGCCCTGCACCCCGCCCAAAGGGCAGGAAAACAGCGCGCCCGGGCAGGAATAGCAATTCAGCCCCGGAACGCATAGGTTTTTCAGGCTCCCCCGGTAAATCTTCCCCTTCAGAAAGCCGATCACATAGCTGTTTGCGGCAAGAGAGACCGCCGCTTGTATCGCACGCCGCGCCTTACCCAATTCCAATACACTCCATACAGATATTCGTCGCTCTGGCCAAAACGACGCCCAGCTCTCCCCGCGCCGCGCCCGCCGCCATCAGCGCAATGCCGCCCAGCAGGAGCAGCAGCGCGAAGAGCCTGTTATTCCATGCTTTTTTGCACGCTTTCAATGGTATCTCTCCATTCCAGTTCGCCGCGCCCGCCGATATACAGGCCGCCGCCAACCACCTTCCCGTCGCTGTCCACAAAAATCGTCGTGGGTAGATAGGCAACGTCTGCCAGGAAATCCCGAATCATCTCCTGCGTCGGCCGCAGGTTCGGGTATGTCGCGCCCAGCTCTGCCGCAATCTCCGCCGCCAGCTCAGCCGTCTCCTGCTTTTCGCTTTCCACAGCGATGCCTACGACGCCAATCTCCCCTTCCTCGTAGATTGCCTCCAGCGCAGGCATCTCCTCGATGCAGGGGCCGCACCACGTAGCCCAGATGTTGACCAGCGTCAGATCATGCAGGGCAAAGAGCTCTTTGCTGTCGCAGGCATTGCCCTCCAGGTCTTGCGTCTCAAATTGCAGCCGCTCAAAATCAGCCGCGGCGTCTGCAAAAATCGTGGGTGCAGAGCCGGATTCCGCCGGCGCAGACGGCTGCTCCGGCTCCGCTGGAACACACCCTGCCAAACAGCAAACCGCCAAAACCACTGCCAAAACCGCCTTGCATTTTCTTTTCAAAATACCGCCTCCCATCCTGTTTCGCTCTGACGAAAAAGAGCGGCAGGTTTGCCGCTCTTATTTAGAACTTACGCGGGCCGAAGCCGATCTTCTTCTGCGCCTTCCAGAGCGTTTTATTGGCGGCCCTCTGCGCCTTCTCCGCTCCCGACTGCATGATGGAGTTGATCAGCTCCTTATCTGCGCGGATCTCATAAAAGCGCTTTTGCAGCGGCTCCAATTCGCCCACAACCGCATCTGCCACGGCATCTTTGAGCACGCCGTACCCCTGCCCGGCAAACTGCTTCTCCGCCTGCTCCGGCTCCATATGGTGAATCGCCGCATAGATGGAGAGCAGGTTGGAAACCCCGGGTTTCTCCTCGCTGTAGCGGATCTGCCCGTCGCTGTCCGTTACGGCCCGCCGAATCTTGCGCCGAATGACCTCCGGCGGATCCAGCAGCGTGATAAACCCGTTCTCGTTGGGATCGGATTTAGACATCTTCTTTTCCGGCTCCTGCAGGCTCATAATCTTGGCGCTGGCCTTGCCGATATACGGCTCAGGAATTTTAAAAACATCGCCGTAAATCTTATTAAAGCGCATGGCAATATCTCTGGCGATTTCCAGATGCTGCTTCTGATCCACGCCCACCGGCACCATATCCGTCTGATAAAGCAGAATATCCGCCGCCATCAGAACGGGATAGGTATAAAGCCCGGCGTTGAGGTTATCCGGGTGCCGCTGTGCCTTCTCTTTAAACTGCGTCATGCGGTTGAGCTCGCCCATATAGGTGTAGCAGTTCAAAATCCAGGCCAGCTCTGCGTGCGCGCTGACATGCGACTGAATATAGATGGTGTTTTTCTCGGGATCCAGCCCCGCCGCAAGGTAAAGCGCCACAAGGTCGCCGCATCTTCTGCGCAGCTCCGCCGGCTCCTGCCGCACGGTGATCGCGTGCATATCGACCACGCAGTAATAGCAGTGGTAATCATCCTGCAAAGCCACCCAGTTTTTCAGAGCCCCCAGATAGTTGCCCAGCGTCAGGTTTCCCGAGGGCTGAATGCCGCTGAATATAATCTTCTTTTCCGCTTCTGCCATAATCTTTCCCTCTTCTACAGGTTCTCCAGAACCATTTTGCCCAGCTGCTCCGGGCGGGCGACATCCGAGAACCGCTGTTTTTTATGTGCCAGTTTGCCAATCGCTTCCGGAATGGGCATCTCTGCCAGGCTGGCCAGCTTCTGCGCCGCCAGGAAGGGATCGTCCACGCGCTCCTTGCTGATGGAAAACAGCACGTCTTCCGAGAACTTGAAGGGGCTCGCCGTGGATGCCAGAATGGTCGGCGTTCTCGTCCCCATCAGCTTATTATACTGCTCATAGACATGCTGAGCCACAGCCGTATGCGGATCCATCAGATAGCCATAGGTATCGAACATCTTTTTGATGGTGCGCATGGTGGGATATTCGTCTGCAAACCCGGCGTAAAAATCCCGGGACATCCGCACTTTGATGCTGGTATCCACCGTAAAGCGCCCATTCTCATTCAGCTCGTGCATGAGCTCCTGGATATAGCCCGGGTTTCTGTCATACAGCTCAAAAAGCAGGCGCTCCAGGTTACTGGAAATGAGAATATCCATGGAAGGCGAGATCGTTCGGTAAAACTCGCGGTTGGCAGAGTAGACGCCGCCCTCAAAGAAATCCGTCAAAACAGTATTCTTATTGGAAGCGCAGATCAGCCGCTCCACCGGCAGCCCCATGCGCTTGGCATAATAGGCCGCCAGAATATTGCCGAAGTTGCCCGTGGGCACCGCGATATTGACTTCCTCTCCCAGGCGAATCTCCCCCGCCGCAACCAGCCGCGCATAGGCATAGAGATAGTATGCGATCTGCGGGCAGAGCCGGCCGAAATTGATGGAGTTTGCAGAAGAGAGCGTATATCCCTTTTCCGCCACAGCCTGCACGAATGCCGGGTCGGCAAACAGGCGCTTGACGGCCGTCTGTGCGTCGTCGAAATTGCCCTGCACGCCGCAGACATAGGTGTTCTCGCCCTCCTGCGTCACCATTTGCAGCCGCTGCATCTGGGCGACTCCGTCTGCCGGGTAGAACGTCGCGATGCGCGTTCTGGGGACGTCGCAGAAGCCCTCCAGCGCGGCTTTGCCCGTATCGCCGGATGTCGCCGTCAGGATCAGAACATCCTGCTCCGCGCCCTGCAAAGCGCGCTCCATCAGCCTGGGCAAAACCTGCAGTGCCATATCCTTAAAGGCCAGCGTCGGCCCGTGGAACAGCTCGATGACATATTCCTTATCGCCCAGCTTCTGAATCGGGACAACCTCCCGGTCGTCGAATCTGGCATAGGCAGACCGCGTCATGTTCTCCGCAGTTTCATCGCTAAAACCAAAAAAGGCGGAAAGCACCCGCGCCGCCACTTTATGATAAGGCATCTTTCCCAGCTCTGTAAACATATCCAGCGTAATGATCGGGAAAACTTCCGGGACGAAAAGCCCGCCGTCTCTCGCAATGCCTTTTAAGACGGCCGCAATCGCCGGAATGCTCTCTCCGGAATTTCTGGTGCTGATTAAATTCATGCTATCCCTCCAAATATATGTTGGTACATTTAGATTATAGCACGCCGCCTTTTTGCATTCAATAAGCAACTCCCGGCTCTTTGGCGTATTTTATCAGAAACTGCGGCAAATCAAAAGGCCGCGGGGCATTGCCGCGGCCTTGAAAGGGCTAGATGACATATTGTTTTAAAAGTTCTGGGATGTTCGCGATATCCGCGCTGACATTGAGCACAATCTTCAGATTATTCTTATCCGCCAGAATATCCAGCTCTGTAAAAAACTCTGTCAGCTCATCCGGCGTTTTGCCGATCATGTGCAAAAACGCATCCATATAGATAGCCGAAATATCGAAGTTCTGGGCAAGCATTCCGCACAGGAAGCCGTATAGCTTATCTTCAGTATCCACATTATACTCTGTAACATCTACAAAGCGCACTTCCCGATCCACATCGTACATATAGCGCTTGTTGTCGTCCATAAAAACGACATTTCCATCCGCGGCCTTTGCCTCGGCATTCACCATTTCAATTAAGCGCTTGGTCTTTCCGCTTCCCTTGGACCCATAAATCAACTGAATCATGCGAAACATCCCCTTTGTTTTATATTGAAACAAACCCCCGCAGAAAAAATGTTTTCTCTGAGGATTTTTCTTCCCTATTCACTTTTTTCACTCGAAAGAATAATTGGTTATGCTATTTATTCTTCCCCCTGGGAGCAAATTCCTTCTTTCTGTTTCAAGTTTTCAAAAATTCTATTTTCTCTGGGAGATGATGGGCTTTGGCGCCGCGTTATAGACCGTCGTATGCGGCGGAACAGAATGCACCAGCCAGACGTTGCCGCCGATGACGCTGTCGTGCCCGATGGTAACATCCCCGCCCAGAATGGTCGCCCCGGCATAGATCACGACGTTATCCTCGATATTCGGGTGCCGCTTGACTCCCTTGACCGGATTGCCCCGCTCATCCACTTCAAAGCTCTTGGCCCCCAGCGTTACTCCCTGATACAGCTTGACGCGGTTGCCGATGACGCAGGTCTCCCCGATGACGACGCCCGTGCCGTGGTCGATAAAAAAGCTGCTGCCAATGCTCGCGCCGGGGTGAATATCGATGCCGGTCAGCTGATGCGCATACTCCGTCATGATCCGCGGAATGAGCGGCACCTCCAGCAAAAACAGCTCGTGCGCCAAGCGATAGATGCTGACCGCCTCGACCGAAGGATAGCTCAGCAAAATCTCCTCGACGTTCTTGGCCGCAGGATCGCCCTCATAGGCCGCCGCAATATCCAGCGTCAGCATTTTGCGGACCTGCAAAACCCGCTCCATAAACTGCGCCGTGATCTCATCGGCATGGGCAAAGCACTCCCTGCCGCCGCAGTTCTGCTTTTTTTCCAGCTCGCATTTGTTGATCAGAACGTCGCGGATCATCGCGTTCAAAAGCATCGCCGCGTTGTTGAGTTTATCCATCACCTTGGCCGAGAGATAATCCGCATTCACCAGCTCCCTCTCATATAAGCTCGGGAAAAGCGCCGTTTTCAGCTCGGAAAGCAGCTCAATCACCCTTCCCTTCATGCCAAAGCCGCTGATGTTATCCGTCAGAAGATGCCGGGCGTTGATGCCCACCAGCTCTTCCGCCAAATCGTGAGATTTATTTTTCATCCACTCGCTGATTTTGCTCATGATATCTTCATTCCCCAAAAAATATTTGCACTCTCTTCTATACAATCATTCTAAGATAAAGTATAATAGTTGTCAAACGCCTTGGCGACTTCAAAAAAGGGAGGAACAAACCGTGCCAATCAACATTCCCAGCAGTTTGCCGGCAGCCAAAACGCTGTCTGACGAAGGGATTTTCATTATGACGGATGAGCGCGCGCGCACGCAGGATATCCGCCCGCTTAAAATTGCAATTTTGAACCTGATGCCCACCAAAATCGAGACTGAGACGCAGCTTCTGCGCCTTCTTGGCAATTCGCCCCTGCAAGTCGAGATCATCCTGCTGCGCCCAAAATCGCATGAATCTAAAAACACCTCCAAAACGCACCTGGAGACTTTTTATAAAACCTTCGAGGAGATCCGCTCTTCCAAGCTGGATGGCCTGATCATCACGGGCGCGCCCGTGGAAAACCTCCCGTTCGAGCAGGTGGATTACTGGGAGGAGCTCTGCGAGATCATGGAATGGAGCAAAAAGAACGTCTTTTCCACGTTCCATATCTGCTGGGGCGCCCAGGCCGGGCTGTATTATCACTACGGAATCCCCAAGCACGAGCTGCCCGCCAAGATGTTTGGCATATTCGAGCACCATGTCACGGATAAATCCACGCAGCTCACCCGCGGGTTCGACGATATTTTCTGGGCGCCGCATTCCCGGCATACCGGGATCAACCGGGAAGAGATCGAGAAAAATCCATCGCTGCATATCATCAGCGAATCCCCCGAGGCCGGCGTCTATATCGCCATCGCCAAAAACGGGCGGCAGATCTTCGTAACCGGCCATTCAGAATACGATCCGCATACGCTCAAAGGCGAATACGACCGCGATATCGCAAAAGGCCTCGAGATCGCCGTCCCCTGCAACTACTACCCAGAGGACGATCCCACGCTCAGCCCCATCGTCCGCTGGAGAGGGCATGCGAATCTATTATATTGCAACTGGCTCAACTATTATGTATATCAGCAAACGCCGTATAATCTCTCGGAGATCGATGATCATGAATAAGCAAAAGCCGCAGGCCAAAACCTGCGGCTTTTGCTATCTCTTTTTACAGTGCGCTGTCTATGCCTCCTGCAAGGCCTCCCTCAGAGCATCCAGCGCCCCGCCCATCTGCTCCTGCGTATGCAGCGCAGAGACGAAGAAGCGAAGCTGTGCCTGCCCCTGCTTCATTTCCGGCCACGCGGCAATGGGCGCATAATACCCCTTTTGCAGGAGCTTTTTGCAAACCTGCTCTGCCTGCTCCGTCGAGCCGACAGCGACGGGGAATACAGCCGATTTTGCATTGCCCTGCATTTTTATGCCCCTCTTTTGCGCGGCGCTTTGGAAGAACGCGATGTTTTCCTGAAGCTTTTCGACGATGGACTGATCGGATGCAGACAGCTCCAAAATTTTCTCCACCGCACCGACCGATGCGAAATCCGGCGCGCCGGCATCAAACTCCGGCAGCGTATATCTGAGGTAATCCATCAGCGCCGCATCGCCCGCAATGTAGCCGCCGTTGGCGCCAAATGCGCCGCAGAGACTGCCCGTTCGAATCTCGATGGCCGGCCCCGGGATGCCCAGCAGCTCCTCGATGCCGCCGCCCGATGCGCCCAGCACACCGTCGCTGTGCGAGCCGTCTAAAAGCAGCCAGCAGCGGTATTTCCCCTTCAGGCGCACCAGCTCTTCCAGCGGGCAAAGCTCCCCGTTTTGGAGGCAAACGCCCTCTGCCGCGATCAGCACTTTCTCATATTTGCCCTGCGCCGCGCGCAAAAGCGTTTCCAGCGCCGGCATATCCCCATGAGGGTAAAACTGCAATTCCGCCTTGGCGCTTTGGCAGCCGCAGCGCAGTGCCGCAGAAGCCGCCTCGTCGCATAACACCAGATCCTTTTCTCCAAACAGATGCCGGATGACAGCGCCGTTTGCGCCAAAAGCATCCGCCAGCAAAAGCGCCGCATCTACATGCTTGCGCTGGGCAATTTGCCGCTCCACTTTGCCGTAAATATCGCATTCGCCCGTCTGTCTGCGGCCTCCGCCCTTGCCTACGCCATAGCGCTTGACTGCCTTTCTGGCCGCGCGCACCACATCCGAATTTTTGGAGACGCCGAGATAATCCGCATTCGCAAAGCTGACGACGCTCTTGCCGCCGGCCGCCTTTTCCAGATCGATGAACTGCGCTCCCTGCATCTGGTACTGCGCCCTGTGTTCCTCAAAATTCCGTGCCTCGCTCATATCCGCAAACGAGGTGATGCGCCGCACAGCCTCGCTGCCCTCGCCCTCTCCCGAGAGCGCCGTGTTCTTATAGATGAGCTCTGCAATTTCATAGACGTTGACCGCCCTTGCGAAATCCTCATCCGAAATCTCGATATTGTACTTCTCTTCCAGCTGCGCGATGACGCCGATGACCGAGAGGCTGTCTCCGCCCAAATCGATGACAAAATGCGCCCGCTCGCCGATCTCTTCCTCCGGCAAAATCAACACATCCGAGAAGATTTTGCGCACTTCCTGCTTAATCTGCAAAAACCTCGGATTGGCGTTCTCGCCCTCTGTGCCCACATCCTCGCTCATCTGCTCCAGAGCGGCATCCATAGGCCTGCATTTCCAGCTTCCGTTTTCCACCAGCTTTTTGAGCTTCTGGCGCTGCACTTTGATGCCGTTGGCCAAAGGCATGGGAGCGTCCGAAACCAGAACCCGCTTGACCTGCTTATACATGGGCAGGCCGCCGTTGATCTCCGCGATGCGCATGGAGGCCGCGGCAAATTCCGTGCTGGAAATACCTTCCTCCATCTTCAGGATCATGGCAATCTGCTCATATGGCTCGCCGACGTCCAGCCCCAAAACCACCATCTGCTCCACGCCGGGCAGCTCGGAGAAATATCCCTCCACTTCGTCGGGATACACATTCTCTCCAGAGGCCCCGATGATCACTTCTTTGACGCGCCCCTCAATCCAGAGGCGGCCATCCTCATCCAGCCGGGCAATATCTCCCGTCTGATACCACTCTTCCTCCCGGGGGACGAATTTTCCCCCGATCATGCGCCCGGAGAAAAGCGAATCGCCCCGGATGACCAGCTCGCCGGCGTTCTGGTCTGCGCCCATAGGCAAAACCTTGTATTCCACGCTTTCGAAGGGCTTGCCCACGCTGGCTTCCAGGCGCACGTCAATATCCCGGCTCAGCTCCACCGAAGTGATGCCGGCCTCCGTCATGCCAAAGCCGTTATAGAGCGGGTATCCGATGTCGTTGATGATGCGCATGGTCTCGGGCACGATGTGCCCGCCGCCGTTGATGAGGAAGCGCACGCCCGAGCCAATCAGCTCCTGCTGAATGCTCTTAAGGGCCGATGCCCCCAAAATCTTCCGGCCGGATTTTTTCATATTTTTCTGCATCGTATGGCTGATTTTCGAGAGCGTCTCAAACTGTTTCTGTCGCCGCTCTCCGCCCTGGCGCACTTTTCGCATGATGCCCTGGGCGACGTTGTTCCAAAAGAGCGGAACATTGAAGATATGCGTTACCTGATGCTTCCTGCAAGCCTCCATAATGCCTTTGGGGCTCTTATCCGAGAGATAGACGATGGTCTTTCCAAAGAAGGAAAACCAAAGATAGACGGCGACAAACCCGAAGATATGGTGCATGGGCAAAAAAGCCAGGTTCTTGAGCGGGCCGTCCGCCGCATCATACATGATATCCTCGTTCTCCCCCAGGAAATATTTGGCGTTCTCGATTTGCTTGGCCATGGCAAAGCCGTCGTAAGCGTAAATTTTCGAAGTCCCGGTGGTGCCCGAAGTGCAGAGGCAAACCATATCCGCCCACTTTGGCTCATAGCTGTTTTTCGCCTTCTTTTCCAGCAGCTCCGCCGGGCGCAGGATTTTCATCCCGGGGTATTTCTCCTGTTCCTCGGTGATAATGCCGATGGCGCCGGATTCCGTCAGAAGATGCTGGGTGATGTTCTGCTCTGCCCGAACGTCCAGCAGCAGCGGCACGTTCCCGCTCATCAAAATGCCCCAGAGCATGGCCGGCCATGCGGGCGAGTTCTCCAGCTTAATGCCCACACACTTGTTCTTCGCCCCAATTTCCTTTTCCAGCGCCTGGCCCACGCCTCTGGCCAGCGCGCGGTATGCTTCATATGTAACAGTCGTCAGCGTTCCGTCTTTTTCCGTCAGCTCTGCCGCCGTCCTCTCGCCGTATCCGCACATGATCTCAAACACATTGCGGAATGTATAGCTCCCGGAAAGCTTCGAGAGAGCCTCCATGCATTCTTTTACCATACGATTTCTCACTCCTTGCCCTCATCGGGCCAAAGCATCCAAACTATCACATATTTTACCATAAAAAAGAGGGCGCCTGCAACTGCGCCCTCTCTTTGCTTCAGCGGACTGCCTTATTTTTGATGACCCGCGCCACCATCACCGTCATATCGTCTCCCGCCTTTGCCCCGTAAGCCGCATAAGCGTAGGAGAGAATCTGGTTTGCAATATCGTCTGCGTTGCGCATCTCAGCGGCATCGCGAATCGCCTTATGCAGGCCGTCGTCCGCGTTTTCCAAATCTGCAATGCCGTCTGTAAACATCAGGATGATATCCCCGTGCTCCAGCTCCACGTCGTAAACCACCGGCTCATAGTCGTCCAAAATGCCGATGGGCAGCGAACCCGCATCCAGCTTCCGAATCCCGTTTCTGCCGATGATATACGAGTGCGGCGCCCCGATTTTGGTAAACCGCGCTTTCCCGTCGATGAGGTTGATCATGCATAGATCCATCGTCGAGAAAATATCGTCGCTGCTGCTCAAAATCAGCAGCTTGTTGATGGCGTCTAAAATCGTCTTGTCGTCAAAGCTGGCCCGGTAGAAATCCTCCATCAGGGTGACGGCCGTGCGGCTTTCCCGGGCAGCGCGCTCGCCGCTCCCCATGCCGTCGCAAAGCAGCATCATATAGCGCCCGTCTCTGAGCGCCTCGAAGGAATGCGTGTCGCCCGAAATGGAGCTCCCCTCCTTTGGCATCATGGCCACGCCCGTCTGCAAGCTGTAATTTTTCGCCTGCTCATAGCGCAGCCGGCAGTTTTTCCCGCAGACCGAATACCCCCGCGCTTTTTCCATGGGCATCCCGCATGCCCCCGAAACCGCGCGCCGGATTTTCGTCTCGCAGGCCTCTCTGCCGCCGCAGCCCTTGACTACCAGATCCACATTCAGCGCCCCGGCCGAAAACTCGGCGCAAACCTCCCGCACAGGCACGCCAATCTCGTCCAGAGCCAGCCTGATATTCTCCTCCATCTCGTCCCTGAAATCGATGTCCACCTGCACTTCCCGCAGCAGCGAATCGATCACCCTCGAGACGCCGATCATCTGGTCGCCAATCATGCCCCGGCTCTCGGCGATTTTGCCCTCCCACTTGCTGTTGGTGTTGAATTTTTCAAATGTCATGGTGGCGGCAGAAATGAGCTTGTCCGCTCGGATGCACTTTTTGCTGAACGCACCCAAATCCCGCTCGGTCAGCTTCTTCCCGCTGTCATATTTGGCATAGAGCTTTTGCATCAGCTCATAGGTCGCCTCGAAATTCACGTCCCAGCAGCTTCTGAAAAACATGCAGTTGGCGCAGGCCTCTTCCGGGATGTTCGCCATGGTGTAGGAAATGTTTCCCTCCTCCCGGCTTTTATTGGCCGATTCGCCGAATACTCTGGCAGAGTTTTGAAAGACCGTGGAGATCTCTTTGAGCCTGCCCACCGTCAGCTCCCGAAAGCGCTCCTCTCTCAGCGTCTGCTCCTTATTCCAGAACAGATTGGCGTCCACATAAACTTCCAGCTTTTCCACAAAGCTTCTTGGGGTAAACAAAAAAGCGATGGCCGCAATCACCATGCCCACAACCGAGACATTGCGCAGCTCTCCATAGCAGATATAGAAGACAAAAAACGCCTGGGTAACCAGAAAGCTCAAGCAGACGCCCGCTCGCTTCATTTTGCGGCAGGCCCCGGCCGCAAGCGCAGAGATGCCATATGCCGCAATGTTGAGTGGGTTTGTCCCAACGATGACGCACGCCAGAGCCGAGCACATGCCCACGCCCGCGCCGATGGCCGCCCCGCCGACATACGCCGCAAAAATCGAGACATATGCCGCCACAACCTCGCGCAGATATACGCCAAACAGCGCCAGATCTCCCAGCCCCATCACGGCCAGCAGGCCCAGGAAGCAGAGGCTGATGATCTCCTCATCCGAAAGCACTTTGCGCCGCCGGCCTGCAAAAAGCCGCAGAGCCGTGTGAAAGACGACGATCATCAGCAGTGTGATGAGCATCTCGATCAGCGAAGAGAGGATGGGCAGAATCAGCCCCAGCTTGAATGCCAGCGTGCAGCCCAGGTAGGAAATGCCCGCCGCCGCCAGCGCAATCGGTGTCCGGGCCGGCAGTTTCACGGCCTGCGCGACGATCATCAGCGCCGCCGCAACGCCCACCACCGAGAAGCAGTAGGGCGCGTTTGCCATATGCAGGGAATATGTCGCCATAGAGGCCAGCACGCCCCCCAGCGCCATATACGGGTTGAGCACGCTCTGGTTCAAAAATGCCGCCAGAACGTATGCCACGCCAAACGGCCAGATGGTCTCCCCGATGCGCACTCTCCCAACCAAAAAACCGCCAAAAAATGTAATCGCCAGATAGATGGCGGTCCGCAGCGTAATGTTGAGTTCAATTTTCCTTTGCCGCTCTTGCCTAGATTGCATTTCCCCACCTCATTTTATTATTCCAGTGAGAAAATTAGAACACGCCGCGCCCAGCAGAAAATGTCGCTCTGTGCACGAATTTTTTTACAAATTCTGCGAAAAACAAAGCCGGATTTTATGTTTCGGCAAAATGAGCCGCTATCTGATTTTATTCGCTATCTCGCCCAGCTTTTGCCGCTGCCCGTCCGTGAGCATGGGAGAAACGCTTTGGATAAAGGATTGCAGGCCTTCCTGCGTGAAGCTGCCGTCCCGCTTGCCCTGCTCCACCTGAGAGAGCAGCGCGGAAAACAGCTCATCCTCGCTTTTGCCTTCATACTGGGAAATTTGCTCCTGTATTTGCTGGGCCTGCTCCTGTTTGTCCCTCGGAATTTCCCTTGCAATTCTCTCATCGACATTTTTCCCTTTTCGCCTTGCAAAATTTTTTAAATCTCTTGCCATAAAAATGCCTCCGTTTTTTATCAATATATGCGGCCCGCGGTTTTTTGTGCACATCTGTGCTTTTTCGGAATAGGATAATAGGAAGAGCGAGGAGGTTTGTTACATGGAATACTGGAATCGAAAAATGCCCGAGCGCAGCGCCGTTCAGATGCCTGCGCCGCAAAAGCCAAAGGAGGCGGCGCCTCCCCCTGCCCTTTCCGGCTCTCTGCAGTCGCTGCTTTCCATGGCGATGGTAAATGAGCTCTCCCAGCCGCAGATGCTGAGCCTGCTGCGCGATCTCTATCCCTATGCCGCGCCGCACGACCGCAATGCCATTGCCGATATCCTGGGCTATGAGCAGGCGGCCAAAGAGCTGGCCTATCACAGCTCCCGCCCCAATCTGGGCGGCTTTAGCATGAAAAAGCGCTATCTCACCGCTCAGGACCGCATGCTTGGCATGCTGGACGTGTTCAAAAAGCATAATCCCGCGTCCGCTAAGAACTTCTCCCAGCTGGAGCGGGTTTTGCAGATGCAGAAAAAGCTCTCCCGCATCGACCCTAAACGCCCGGAGAGCATGTTTTCCCTGCTCCCGATGTTTGGCGGGCCGGATCTCAGCGGAATGGGGCAGATGATGAATATGGTGAAAAATATGAGCCAAAATGGCGGCATGGAGCAGATGATGAAAAACATGGGCGGCGCCTTTGGCGGAGGCGGCCCGGGCAAGGAAAAGCCCTGATGCGCACCGGATATCAACACAAAAAGAAGCCCCGCCCGGATAGGCGGCGGCTTTCGTCTAATCTTTTGGCAGGGAAGCAGTTTTTGCCAATCTCCTGATGGGCAAATGCCCCTGCCGCATGTATAAAAAGCGGGGTGAATGCTCACCCCGTTTTTTTGCTATTTCTTTTGATTTTCCCGAATCGCTTCCAGCACCAGCTTCAGCGCCTGCTGAGAGGCGATATAGCGGATATGCTCTCTGCTTCCGGCCTTCCTAGAGCCCGAAAGATACCGCACAACCTTGGAATAGCCCTCCGAGCTGACGCCCAGATAGACAAGCCCCACCGGCTTTTCCGGCGTCCCGCCGCCCGGCCCGGCAATGCCCGTAACCGAAACGCCGATATCCGCCCCGGAAAGCCGCCGGATGCCCTCGGCCATCTCCCGCGCCGTCTGCTCGGAAACCGCGCCGAACTGCTCCAGCGTCCGCTGGGAAACGCCCAAAAGCTCGTGCTTGATGCGGTTCGCATACGAGCAAACCCCGCATTCAAAGACATCGCTTGCGCCGGGAATTTCGGTAATCCGCTTGGAAATCAGCCCGCCTGTGCAGCTCTCCGCCGTGGCGACTTTGAGCCCCTTCTCCTTTAGCTGCTGCACCACCGCCTGCTCCATGTTTTCCACATCCACACCATAGACCACATCGCCCAGCATTTCCTGAATTTCCGCCACGACCGGCTCGATGAGCGCATAGGCCTGCTCCTGCGTCTTGGCCGAAGCCGTTACCCGAAGCTGCACTTCGGATTGCTTGGCATATGGCGCGACAGTCGGGTTCAGATGGCTGAGCATATAATCCCGCAGCCGGTATTCCACCTCGCTCTCCCCCATGCCGACGATGCGGATCGTCCGGGAAACCAGCACTTTCTCGGAAAACTTTTGCAGATAGGGCCGGATGCGCGCCTCAAACATGGCCGTCATCTCATAGGGCGGCCCGGGCATGAGCACGGCGATTTTGCCATCTCCCTCCACGGCAAGGCCAGGGGCCGTCCCGTTGTCGTTATCGAAGACGACCGCGCCCTCAGGCATATCCGCCTGCTTGAGGTTGTTGGGCGTGGGCTCTTTTCCCGCTTTGGCAAAATACTCCATCAGCCGCTGATAGGAGTGCTCGTCCCGCCGCATGTTCCGCCCGAAATATGCCGCCACCGTCTCTTTTGTCAGATCGTCGTAGGTCGGCCCAAGGCCGCCTGTCATGAGCACCAGATCCGCCCGGGAAAACGCGATGGCCAGGCTCTCCTTCAGCCGCTCCGGGTTGTCGCCCACCACAGACTGTGTATAGAGATCGATGCCAAGGTCCGCCAGCTGCCTGGCCAGATATGCCGCATTTGTATTCACAATATCCCCGAGCAGCAGCTCGGTTCCAACGCATAATATTTCCGCTACCATGTTTTCTTCCTCCTGCATGAACTAGTGTATCACAAATTCGCGCGGCCGGCATATGCTACTTTGGAAAATCTTTTTCACCTTTGAAATTCGCCAAACATCCCATCAAAAAAACAGCATCTTTTTGCAGATGCTGTTTTTCTTTGCGGCTGCGCTTATTTTTTGACCTTCGGGTTGAAGATGACCGAAACCAGGAAGCCAAAGACGACCGCCGCCGCAATGCCGCCTGCCGTAGCCATGACGCCGCCTGTGAAGATGCCGATGGCGCCCTTTTCCGCCACCTGCTCGATGACGCCGTTGGCCAGCGAATAGCCAAAGCCCGTCAGCGGCACAGTCGCCCCGGCTCCGGCATATTCCACAATGGGCTTATACACCCCAAGCGCCGTCAAAATGCACCCTGCCGTAACGAAGGTTACCAAAATCCGCGCCGGCGTCATGTTGGTCAGAGACATCAGAAGCTGCCCGATGACGCAAATCAGCCCGCCAACCCAGAACGCATTAATATAATCCATCATTTGCCTGCTCTCCTTTCGATATGCACTGCATGCGCGATGCTGGGGATGCTCTCCCCCTGCTGTACGCTGGTGGGAGAAAGCAGCGCGCCCGTGGCGACGAACAGAATCCTCTGCAAATCTCCGTCCAGCATCTTTTTGAAGAAATATGCGTTGAGCACGCTGGCGCCGCATCCGCATCCGCTGGCGCCGCAGTTTTTATCCATGCCCTCGAAGATCATCTTGCCGCAGTCTTTGTGCACGCCCGAGAGATCCACATTGTTTCTGCCCGCCAGATCCAGCAGAATATCCGAGCCAAAAATGCCGAGATCTCCCGTGATAATGGCGTCGTAGTAGCCGGGATCGACATTCAAATCCTCCAGATTGGAGAGAATCGTCTGCACGGCGGCAGGCGCCATGGCCGCCCCCATGTTGTTGGCGTCCTTGATGCCAAAATCCACCACTCGGCCCACGGTTACAGATTTAACCTCCAGATCGCCCTGCTCGGCCGAGATCACCGTCGCGCCCGCTCCCGTAACCGTATCCTGGCCGGTGGGCGGCTTGGGCGTGCCCAGCTCCAGCGGATAGCGGAACTGCCGCTCTGCCGTGGCGAAATGGCTGCTGGTCGCACAGAGAATATTTTGCGCAAAGCCGCCGTCAATGAGCATGCTGCCAATGCAAAGCGATTCCGCCATGGAAGAGCATGCGCCGTAAAGCCCCAAAAACGGGATATCCAGATCTCTGGCCGAATAGCCGGCAGAGATGATCTGGTTGAGCAAGTCTCCGCCCAGCATATAGTGAATATCTTTCAGGCCCAGCCCCGCAGATTCCACAGCCTTCTTGGCCGCCTCCATGAAAAATCTCTTCTCCGCCTTTTCAAAGGAATCCTGGCCCCACATCGCATCCTGCGCGATCTGGTCGAAATAGCCGCCCAGCGGCCCTTTTCCCTCTTCCTGGCCCACGGCGCTGCCTCTGCCCCGAATGAGCACGGGGTGGTCAAACTGCACGGTATACGTTCCAACTCTTTTGCCCATCTTTGCCTCCTATAACTGAATGACGCCCAGCGCGTTCAAAATAAAGTAGATCAGCCCGACGAGCACAGAAGTCGAGATGCCGTAAACCAGCACAGGCCCGGCAATGGTAAACAGCTTTGCCCCAACGCCCAGGACATATCCCTCCCGCTTATACTCCAGCGCCGGGGATACCATGGAGTTTGCAAAGCCCGTGATCGGGACGATGCTACCCGCTCCGGCAAATTTCCCGATGACATCGTAAATGCCAAGGCCGGTTAGAAGCGCTCCAAAAAAGATGAGCACGATGCAGGTAAACGCTGCCGTCCCCTTCTCATCCAGTTTCAGCAGATTCTTTCCGATATCCGAAACGCCCTGGCCGATGACGCAGATCAGCCCGCCCACCAAAAACGCCTTGATACAGCTGGAAAACGTATGGGATTTTGGCATGGTCTCTTTGACGTACTCGTTGTAGTTGCCTATTTCCTGTTTTTTCTTAATGTTCATGACGCACGTCCTTTTCCGTTAAAATTTGATTGCGCATCTCCCGCTCCTGTGGGCTGTTTTTCGCGCCCAAGTCATCTGCGGGGATGTTTTGATACTCTTTCATCGCAAAACCCTCCTGTTTTTCTGATAGTATCTGTTTTTTCATCAGGTATTATTCGACAATCCCGGCGCCGCGTGGTAAAATAAGTGCAGTTTATATAGAGAAAACAATTTTTTACCGGCAATCGGATCTTTGTTGGAAAGGCATAGCATGATCTATCTGGATAACGCGGCGACGACCAAACCCTCGCCCAGCCTTGCGGCTCTTTTTGAGCGGCATATCGAAACTGAGTGGTTCAACCCTTCGGCCATGTATCCCCCGGCGGTCAGCGCCGAGCGGGATCTGCGCCAGGCCCGGGATTTCCTCTGCGGCGTTTTGCGCGCAGACGGTGCGCTCTTCAACTCCTGCGGCACGGAGGGCGCCAACACCGTCATTTTCAAGGGATGGCGCAGGCAGGGCGGCAAAAAACTGCATTTCATCACCACCGCCTATGAGCACCCCTGCGTCTACGAGGCGTTTGCCGAGCTCAAAAAAGAGGGGCACCGTGTGGATTTTCTAACCCCCGGCCCAGACGGCTCGGTTCACCCGGAGCAGCTCGCGGCGCTGGTCTGCCCGGAGACGGCGCTGGTGAGCATCATGCACGTGAACAACGAAACCGGCTCCATCAACGATATTGCGGCGCTTTCTGCGGCAGTCAAGCAGAAAAACCCCGAGGCAGTGTTCCATTCAGACGGCGTTCAGGGCTTTTTGAAAGTTCCCTTCGATATGGCCGCCAGCCAGGTGGACTACTACACCGCCAGCGCCCATAAGATCCATGGCCTCAAGGGGACGGGCGCGCTGTTCTACCGAAAGGGCGCCCCGCTCAAGGCCTATCTTCTGGGCGGCGGGCAGGAGGGCGCGCTGAGAAGCGGCACGGAAAATACCTTCGGCATCCTGGCCTTTGCCCAGGCTGCCCGGGAATATCTAGACGGGCACGCGGAAAAAATCGCCCATATGCGCGCTTTGCAGGCGCAGCTGCGCCAGAGCCTGATGCAGATTCCAGGCACTGTCTGCATCACGCCTGAGCACTGCGCGCCGCATATTCTCAATCTCTCGTTCCCCGGCATGCGCGGCGAAGTGCTGCTGCATCTGCTGGAGCAAAAGGAGATCTATGTCGCCACGGGCTCGGCCTGCTCCTCCAAAAAAATCGGCTATTCGCGCATTCATAAAGCACTGGGCATCCCAAAAGACGTCTCCCAGTGCGCCCTGCGCCTGAGCCTCTGCCCGGAAAATACCGCCCAGCAGATGGAGCAGACTGCCGCGGCCATCCGCGAAATTTTAGCAAAATACCAAGGCTTTGTCAGGAGATAAGCGATGATACCAATTATTTTAGTGCGTTATGGAGAGATCCACCTCAAGGGCCAGAACCGCCCCCGTTTTGAAAAGATGCTCAAGGATAGCATGAGTGCGGCGGTGCGCCGTTTTGGCGGCAGCGTCAAAAAAGGCGACGGCCGGTTTTATGTGCGCCATATCGAGCAAAGCCAGATTCCTGCGGCGATGGATGCGCTGTGCAAGGTGTTTGGCGTGCACTCCGTCAGCCCGGCCTACGAGATGGAGAAAGATCTGAGCGCTGTCTGCCAAAAGGCGGCAGATCTGGCCCAGGCCGAGATGGCGCGGCTGGGCCTTTCCTCCACCAGCTTTAAAGTGAAGGGCAAGCGCTCGGATAAGCGCTATCCCTTAAGCTCTATGGAAGTTGCGGCGGAGGTCGGCGGCTATATTTTGGAGCATGTCCCGGGCCTTAGTGTAGATGTGAAAAACCCACAGCTGACGGTCTACGTCGAGATGCGCGAGCAGGCCTATGTCTATACCAGCATCCTGCCCGGCAAAGGCGGCATGCCGCTGGGCTCCAGCGGCAAGGCGATGCTGCTGCTCTCGGGCGGCATCGATAGCCCCGTGGCCGGATATATGGTGGCCAGCCGCGGCGTTTATCTGGAAGCCGTGCACTACCACAGCTTCCCTTATACCAGCGAGCGCGCCAAAGAAAAGGTTTTGACGCTGGCCAAGCTTTTGGCGCAATATACCGGCCCCATCCGGCTACATATCGTGCATTTCACGGAAATTCAGATGGCGATCTATGAAAAATGCCCGGAAGAACAGCTGACCATCCTCATGCGCCGCTATATGATGAAAATCGCCGAGCGCGTCGCTCTGGAAAACCAGTGCCAGGCCATCGTCACGGGCGAGAGCATCGGGCAGGTCGCCAGCCAGACCATCGCCAGCCTGCATGTAACCAACAGCGCTGTCGATCTTCCGGTCTTCCGGCCGCTCATCGGCATGGATAAGGATGAGATCATCGAGCGCGCCCGCACCATCGGCACGTTTGAAACCTCCATCCTCCCCTATGAGGATTGCTGTACGGTGTTCGTGCCCAAGCACCCGGTTACCCGGCCGAACCTGCGCAAAATCGAGCTTTCGGAAAAGCTTCTGGAGGAAGAAGCGCTCATCGCAGACGCCCTCTCCAAAACCGAGACGATTCTGGTGGAGCCGTAAAGCCGCTCCTCTGCCAAAAAGCCTTGCATCAAAATGGTGCAGGGCTTTTTGATTGCTTTGGGCCAGCCCCTGCTATCCCTGCCCCGCTCCGCTGTCCGGCGAATAGGCATAGATACTGGAATAATCCTCCTCGGCATAATAGTTTGCCGGAGTCAGCCGGTAAATATAGGCCTGGCCCTTCTGTGCCGTCCGGTCGGTTTTCGTGCTCCCGCCCCGAAGCACGGCAACTTTCTCGAATTCTCCCGGCCCAGGCGCTTTGCGCTCCAAAACATATCGGTAGCTCCGATCCGCCGTAAACGTGATGACGGGATACCCCTTTTCCCCCTGCGCAACCCGGAAATCCTCTGGCATGACCGCCGCCTTGGCCGGGATTCTCCCCTTTCTGAAGTATTCCACAGCGATATTATCCGCCTTCTCGCTCTTGCTGGCCAGCATGACGTTGTTCTTCTCCAGCTGCCTCTTATTTAGCAGCACTCGCTCTATGCCCGATGGCTTTTGCATCGTGGGCGCTTCCGCCTCCTCATAGAGGTGGGAGAAAATTTTTGCGGCAAAGCGCGCCGGATATGTTCCGCCCGTTACTCCTTTGGGCAGCGAGTGCGCAGAGTCCGTCTTGTCAAAGCCCATCCAGCAGCAGACGATGTATTCGCTGTTATACGCCACAACCCAAGCGTCCTTATTGTTGCTGGCATCGTCGTAGGTGCTGGTGCCCGTCTTGGCCGAAAGCTCCATCTCCAGCTCGGAAAGCGCGCTGTGCGCCGTCCCGTACTGCACAGTTGATTCCAGCATGGAGCTCATCAGATATGCGCTCTGGGAAGAGAGCACGGCGTTTTTCTCCTCCCTTGCCTGGTATACTACATTCTGATCGCGGTCCAAAATTTTGCTGATCGAGGCCGGCGCGGCGTAATAGCCCCCTGAAGCAAAGGGCTGATATGCCGCCGCCAGCTCCAGCGGGCTGACGCCAGTGGTAAACCCGCCCAGCGCCAAAGAAAGGCTGTCGTCCCTCTCGTCGAATGGAATGCCCACGGCGCTGGCATAGCTCTTTGCCCGGCCGACGCCCACCTCCTGCAAGAGCTTGACCGCCGGGATATTGATCGAGTACGCGACGCAGTCCCGCAGGCTTACCCATCCCCGGTAGTTGTCCCCGGAGTTTCTGGGCGTATAGCCGGAGAAATCCGTGGGTTCATCCATGAGCGTGCTCGTCGTATCATAGCCCAGGTATTCCAGCGCCGGCGCATAGACCAGAATTGGCTTGATGGCCGAGCCCGGCTGGCGGCGCATACTGGTAGCGCGGTTAAACGCCAGGCGCGTGGTATGCTCCCTGCCGCCCAGCAGTGCCAGAATTTTTCCCGAATCCACCGAAAGCACGACCATCGCACATTCACAGCTGGAGCCGTCCGCCGCGTTTTGCGGAAAAAGCGAGGTGTCTTTGGCCGTCTGCTCCAGATACTGCTGCAAATCGGGATCCAGATTGGTGTAAATCTCATAACCGCCTGTCATCAGCTCGGTATATCCGATGCCCAGAGCTTCGCAGGCGTCTGCGAGAACCATGTCCGTGTAGTAGCCATAGAGATATTCGCTCTCCTCTTTTTCCGCCAGAACAAGCGGCTCGGCCTGGGCCTGTGCCGCCTGTTCCTCCGTCAAAAGCTCATTTTTCAGCATCTGGTTTAGTACCAGATTGCGCCGCTCCAGCGCCTTTTCCGGGTGGATATGCGGCGCATAATTGGTGGGAGATTTGAGAACGCCGGCCAGCAGCGCGCCTTCCGCAATGCTCAGCTCGCTGGCGGATTTCCCGAAATAAAAACGGGCAGCATTTTCAATTCCATAAGCGCCCCGGCCAAAATACGCCTCGTTGAGATAGAGCTCCAAAATCTCATCTTTTGAATACTCTTTTTCCAGCTTAAACGCCATCATGATCTCCGCCAGCTTGCGGCGCACTGTCTGATCCGGCCGCAGCTGCGAAAGCTTGATGAGCTGCTGGGAGATGGTGCTGGCGCCCTGGCGGATGCTCCCGCTCTTCATATCTTCGATGAGTGCGCCGCCAATGCGCACGAAATCGATCCCGCCATGCTCATAAAACCGCGCATCCTCGATGGCGATAAACGCGTTGCGCACATGGACCGGGATCTGATCGATGCCAATATAGCGCCTGTCCTGCTCTCCGGCCAGCGTCAGATATTCCTCGCCGTTTTTATCATAGATGCGCAGAGAGATCTGCATGCTGTCCTTAATCTGGCTCGGCTCAAACTGCTGCCACTCCTCAATGCCCATCAAATACGAAGCCATGAATATTATGGCAGAAATTGTCAATACTAAAAGCGAGAGTATGCAAATTTTAAAGATGCGCCATGCCCTTCCCGGCCTCTTTTTTTCTTTTGTTTTGCTCATACGCACCTCCCGTGTTATCATCCCCATAAAGCGAAAATTTACCAGCGGTTTTTTATGGAAATCGCAATTTCATTTTTCGCCAAAAGCAGTGTTTTTTCTTCCAAGGGTTATTTGCCCAAAAAGAGAATTATTTTGGTTAGGATGCTTAGGAGGAATTTTTATGACGCAAAAAATTGTGCGCCTTTCGGGAGAGCTCGATCATCATAGCGCCGCTCCCCTGAAGGAAAAGCTGGATACGCTCATCAAATCCGGCGGCAAAGGCCTGCGGCTCGTTCTGGATTTTGGGGATGTTACTCTGATGGATAGCTCTGGAATCGGGCTGATCATCGGGCGCTATAAGCTGCTCAAAAACAGCGGCGGCGAGCTGGCCGTGCAGGGGCTAAATCAGCAAATCGACAAGGTTTTTCGCCTTTCTGGGCTGTATCGCATTATCAAAAAAATTTAACGGGGGAAAGAAACGTGAACAATAAGATGGAACTGCGGTTTCCTGGAATCTCTGCAAACGAGGGCTTCGCGCGCATCTGCGCAGCCGCTTTCGCCTCTCAGCTGGATCCCACGCTGGAAGAAATCGCAGATATCAAAACCGCAATCTCGGAAGCTGTTACCAACGCCATCGTCCATGCCTATCAGGAAAAAGGCGGGGAGGTCGTCCTGCGCGGCGAGCTGGGCGAGCGCTTCGTGCGCTTTGAAATCGAGGATAGCGGCAAAGGCATCGAAAACCTGGAGGAGGCGCTTCAGCCTTTCTATACCACTTGCCAGGGCGAGGAGCGCAGCGGCATGGGCTTCACCGTCATGCAGACTTTTATGGACGAGATGCAGGTCGCTTCCCAGCCCGGCCAGGGGACAAAAGTGATGCTTTTTAAGAAAATCGGAAAATGAGCGCGCTTCTCTCCCACGAACAAACACTGCAGCTCATTTCCGCCGCGCAAAACGGCGATGAGCAGGCCAAGGAAGAGCTGATCGAGAAAAATATCCCGCTGGTCAAAAGCATCGTCAAGGGCTATCTCGGCCGTGGGACGGAATATGAAGATCTCTTTCAGCTTGGAAGCCTCGGGCTTTTAAAGGCAATTTTGCATTACGACGCCTCTTTTGAGGTGCGCTTTTCGACTTACGCCGTGCCGCTCATCTCGGGCGAGATCAAGCGCTTTCTGCGGGACGACGGCCCGGTTAAGGTCAGCCGGGTTTTGCGCGAGAATGCCGCCAAGGCCTACCGCGCGGCCGAGCAGCTCAAAAAAGAGCTTGGCCGGGAGCCCACCACGGCCGAGCTGGCTAAAGCCGCCGGCATGACAGAAGAAGATCTCATCGAGTGCACGGATGCCTCCCGCGCTCCCCTTTCCATCGATGAACCCCTCTGCCAGGATTCAGATGCCACACTGCTGGATACGCTCAGCGTCTCGGAAGACGAGCATACCATCAACCGCCTTCTGATCCGCCAGCTGCTCGCGCAGTTTTCTCCCAGGGAGCGCCAGGTCATCATGCTGCGCTATTTCGGGGATAAAACCCAAAGCCAAATCGCCGCGCTCATCGGTGTCTCCCAGGTGCAGGTTTCCCGCATCTTAAAATCCAGCCTGCAAAAGATGCGGGATGCAATCTAGCACACAAAACTCCATAAAAAAAGCAGCGGATATTCCGCTGCTTTTTTGCTATTCTTCCGTCATCTGGTTGACGTCTCCGATGGGAATTGTAAAATCCATCTCCTGCCCGTCTCTCCAGACGGTAACCTCAATGCTCTCTCCCACCTTCTTGGCGTTCACCAAATCCGACATATTCACTTTGGTCACATCCTGCCCCTCGCAGCGGATGATGATATCGCCCACCTGAAGGCCGGCCTGCTGGGCCGTGCTGCCGTTCATAAACGTCGCGATCATGTTGCCGGGCACGAGGTTGTTCGCCTCTGCTGTGGCCTGGGTAACTTCGCTGTACCGAATCCCGATGCCCGGGCGCTGTACGCTGCCCGAAGAGATGATCTGCTGCGCCGCGTCGATGGCATTGTTGATGGGAATCGCGAAGCCGATGCCCTCCGTGCTGACGCCGGAATTGGCCGAAGAGACCAGGCTCTTGAGCGTTACAACGCCAATCACCTCTCCCTTGGTGTTGAAGAGCGGGCCGCCGCTGTTGCCCGGGTTGACCGCCGCATCCGTCTGAATGAATTTCTGGCGGATGTTGTTGAACATCAGCTCGCGGTTGACCGCGCTGACATACCCCACCGTAACCGTGCCTGTCAGGTTCTGCCCGGCGCCCGAGGGATCCCCAATGGCGATCACCTGCTCACCCACGCGGGTAGCGTCCGAATCGCCAATGGCAACCGCCGGCAGCTCCGCATCGATTTTGAGCACGGCAATATCCAGGTTCTTGTCCCCGCCGATCAGCGTCCCGGCATATTCATTGCCGTCGTGATCCGTAACCACAAACTGCTCGCCGTCTTTGATGACATGATAGTTGGTTACGATATATCCCGAGGAGGAGATGACGAATCCCGTGCCCCGGGCAGAGGGCTGAAGCTGCCCGCCCTGGCTTTGCATGGTCGTTACGCCCACGACGCTCTTAAGCGCAGTTTCCGCAATTTCCGGAATCGGGTTGATCTGGTCTGTTATCGTAGGCGCCGTTCCGCCAATGCTGGCATCCGTATCGCCGCCGCCAACCGGGCCGCTGCCCTGGGAAGCGGAAGGCGTCGGCGTGATGCCGGCGCTGGGCCCAGGCGTTTGCTGATAGTCTCTAAAAATAGGATAGAGGAACGCTCCCATAATCACCGCCCCAACCAGGATGGCGCAGATGGCCCCCGCGGTAATCCCGATAATCAGCCCTGCCTTGCTCTTCTTTTTTCTCGCATGATTGGGCTGCCCGGCTCTGGGCGCATTATAGTTCTGGTATCCCCCGCCATACCGCGGCCCGCTGTCGTAAGCTCTGCGCGGCGGCTGGGGCACAAACGGCTGGCTCTGCTCGCTCTGCGCATTTTGCCAAAGCTGCGGCTCGCTGGGCTTGCCCCAGCTGGGCGCCTGCTCCTGCTCTGTGCGCTCCGGCTGCTCCTGCCCCGAAAAACGCTCGGGCGCCTCGCTCTTCTTCTCCTCGTCCGATGCGGAAAAGCCAGGCTGGTTCCATTCGTCGTTCATGTCGTGTTCCTCCTATTGATATGAATCATTGCTGATAAAACTATGCTTTCTTTTCTTCCGCCGCCTGCTCAAGCGTAAAGGTGAAAACCGTCCCCATGCCGGGCTTCGAATTGACCCAAATATCCTGCCCATGCTGGAGCAGAATTTTCTTGACGATGGAAAGCCCAAGCCCCGTCCCCGGCGATTTTCTGTTGTGCGATTTGTCCACTTTGAAGAACCGATCGAAAACAAAGGGCAAATCCTGCTCCGGGATGATCTCCCCGGTGTTGGAAATATTGACGTGCACTTTTCCATCTGCGCAGTAAACCCAGAGTTTCAAAGTCCCGTGCATTTCGCAGAATTTCACAGCATTGTCCAGCAGGTTGGTTACCACCTGGGCAATGCGATCCTGATCGGCCAAAACCATCAGCTGCTCTTCCGGAATATTGACGGCCAGCTCCAGGTTCTTCTCCTCAATCTTCCCGATAAACCGGATGAGCGAGCGGCGCAGCATTTCCGAGAGATCCCAGCGCGTCATATGCATGGGGAACTGCGCCGAATCGATCTTTGCCAAATCCAGCAGATCGCCTATGAGTATATTGAGCCTTTTGGTCTCGGATAATACGATCTCCAGGTACTGCTTTTGGTCCTCTCCCTCGATCGTCCCGTCCAGCATCCCCTGGACAAACCCCTGAATGGAGGTCATCGGGCTTTTGAGCTCGTGGGAGACGTTTGCCACGAAGCTCTGGCGCGTGTTCTCATATTTTTCCAGCTCGGCCGACATCATGTTGAACGTCTCGACCAGCTGGCCAATCTCCCCTTTTTCCCGCTGCTCAATGCGCTGGGAGAAATCTCCCTTGGCCAGAGCCTTGGCCGCGAGGTTGATATCATAGAGCGGCCGCAGCACCCGTTTTGAAAGGAGCAGGGAGCCCAGCGCCGCCACGGCAAAGCAAACTGCAAAGGCAATGAGCGTCTGCATGAGCAAAATCCGCATGGCGCTGGCGGTATCGGCCAGCCGCGTATGCAGATAGACCGTCCCAACCCGCTGCCCCGAGACGAGAATCGGGCTGCCCAGCGTTACAATCGGTTCGGCAAAAAGCCCCTGCCCGTCCTGCACGGTATAGCTCATCTTCCCCTGGGAAAGCGAGTCTGCCAGCACTGCCATGCCTCTGGCAAAATACGACTCATATTCCCCGGATTGCTCATCTCCCGTCAGCCGGAAAATGATATTGCCATAGGAATCCGCGATCCAGATGACGTATTTCTCATATTCCGCCATTTTATACAGCTCGCCAAACAGCGCTTCGCCTGTATCGCCAGCCGTATAGTTCTCCTGGAAAACATCACTGATGTTCTCCGCGCATCCGCCCAGCTCCTGGGTGGCCTGCTCAATGCCGTTCTCCTTCATGCGGATGACAAACAGCGTATTGGCCAGTATCAGCCCCAAGGCCGAAACCAGAGTGCATAGCCAGGCCACTCTGGCAAAAATCGTCCGCGTGCGGAACATCATTGCACCTCGAATTTATATCCAACGCCCCAAACCGTCTTAATCTGCCAGGAAGGCTGCTCTCCGAGCTTTTCCCGCAGCCGCTTGATGTGCACATCGACAGTTCTGGAATCCCCGTAGAAATCGAACTCCCAAACTTTCTGCAGGAGCTGCTCCCGCGTAAAAACCTTGTTGGGGTGGGAAGCCAGGAAATAGAGCAGTTCCAGCTCTTTGGGCGGCAGTTCCAGCTTTTTGCCGCAATACGTTACGGTATATTTGGAGAGAGAGATCTCGATATTCTCGTAGCGAATCGTGTCCTCCTGCTCGGGCGCATTCTCGCTTCTGCGGATGACCGCCTTGATGCGGGCGATGAGCTCCTTTGGCTCAAAAGGCTTGACGATATAGTCGTCTGCGCCCAGCTCCAGCGCCAGAACCTTATCGAAGGTATCTCCCTTCGCCGTCAGCATGATAACGGGAACGGCGCTCTCTTTGCGGATGTTTTTGATCACCTCAATCCCATCCATCTCGGGCATCATGATATCTAGCAGCACCAGATCCGGGCTCTCCCTCGAGAAAACCTCCAGCCCTGCCCTGCCGTTGGATGCCAGCAGCGCCTCCATCCCCTCTTTTTCCAGATAGAGACGGATCACCTTGCTGATATTTTCGTCGTCGTCGATTACCAAAATCCTGTTCTTGGCCATTTCCTTTTCCCCTTTTTCATTCGTCTATGCAGATAACTTCTATCCCGTTTTGCAAAAACAGCTCTGCCGCCACGCCGTTTCCCGCAGTAAGCGTTCCCGTAAAGGTGCCGTCGTAAATCCTGCCAACCCCGCAGGATGGGCTTTTGCTTTTCAGATAGACTGTCTCAACCCCTGCATCTTTTAGCTGCGCCAGCGCCACCCGCGCCCCCGCCAGAAACTGCGCTGTGCGGTCTTCGCCGTCCCGGCCAACCGCCCGGGCCTGCCCTTCCAGCACTGCTTTGCCCGTCCCGGTCAGCTCAGATGGCTCCCTTGGAACCGCCAGCCCGCCCAGGCATTCGGGGCAGATCAGCAAAATCTCCTCGCCCTCTGCCATGCGCCCCGCAATCTCTGCGCTGGGCTTTGCCCTGCCGTCATACCGGCATGCCTTTCCTGCCAGGCATGCGCTCGCCGCTATCCTCATTATAGCCTCCATTTATGAACAGAGTGTAACGTCAAGCTGAAATAACTTCCAACTGCGTCATTTTAATGTAACAATCGTAACTCCGTCTTCTCCTTCGCCAAATTTCCCCAGCCGGAATTCCGCCGCGTGCGGGTGCCGCCGCAGGAAATTCTGAACGCCGCTGCGCAGTGCGCCGGTTCCCTTGCCGTGAATGATGGAAACCTCGCTGAGCCCGGCCAGGAACGCATCATCCAGATAGCGGTCCACCTCCAAAATCGCCTCTTCCACGGTGTACCCATGCAGGTTGATGGAGAGCGGAACGCTCTTATGCGATAAAGAGACGCGGCTGGTGCGCACCCCTTTTTTCTTGCCCGTCTCTGCGCGCAGCTCCAAATCCGAAAGATGCACGTTCATGCTCATGATCCCCGCCTGCACGCCCACCATGCCCTTGGCATCCGGCAGGCTGGAGACCGTCGCGTCCACATCCAGGCTGTAGATATGCACGGTCTGCCCAACCGAAAGCTTGGCCGGGTTGGCGGGCATAGCCGGGCGGCGTCCCGGCTCAGCCTTCTTTTTGAGCACCTCTTTTTTTGCAGAGATCTCTCTGCGCACTTTCTCCGTCGTTTTGGTCGCCTGGCTCTCGCTCTGGCCCCGCAGCTTGCGCGCCTCTTTGATGAGCTGCTCGGTCTCCTCCTGCGCCTTTTTGACGATCTCCAGCGCATCCTTGTTTGCGCGCTCTATGGCGCTCTTGCGCTTATCCGCCAGCTCTTTTTCCAGCTTCTTGGCCCGGGCGTCCACCTCTTTGGCGTGTTCCTGCATCTGCCTGGCCCGCTCCAGCTCCCGCTCTGCCTGCTTTCGCGTGCGCTCTGCCTGCAAAATGAGGCTGTCGAATTCCAGGCGCTCCTGGCGCATAAAACCCTTTGCCTTCTCAATGATGGGCGTCTTGAGCCCCAGCCGCTTGGAAATGAGAAATGCGTTGCTCGAGCCCGCAACGCCCATGATCAGCCGGTAAGTCGGCCGCAGAGACTGTGCGTCAAACTCCATGCTGGCGTTTTCAAAGCCCTCTGCGTTCATCGCGTAAGCCTTGATCTCGCTGTAATGCGTGGTCGTCAGCAGCTTGCAGCCTCGGCCATTGAGCTCATCCAAAATAGCCAGCGCCAGCGCCGTTCCTTCCTCCGGGTCCGTCCCCGCGCCCATCTCGTCGATGAGCACCAGGCAGTGCGCCCCAGCCTTGCGCAGAATATAGATGATGTTGCGCATGTGCGAGCTGAACGTCGAGAGCGACTGCTCGATGCTCTGTTCATCGCCGATATCTGCAAAAATCTTCTCAAAGAGCGGCAGGCTGCTGCCCTCCAGCGCGGGCAGGAACAGCCCGCTCTGCGCCATGGCCGAAAATAGGCCGACCATCTTGAGCGTAACCGTCTTGCCGCCGGTATTCGGGCCGGTGATGATCAGCGTCCTGTGCTCATCCGAAACCGAGACAGAAACCGGAATCACTTCCTTTGCATCGATCAGCGGGTGCCGGCCAGAGCGGATATCGATGGTATCATCCCCGTTAAAGGCGACGGGCATGGCCCGCATCCGGATGGCCAGCGCCGCCTTGGCAAACACCAAATCCAGATATGTCAAAATATCCAGATCCGCCTGCATCTCATAGGTATAGGCCCCGGCCAGAGCTGATAGCTCCAGCAAAATCCGCTCGATCTCCTGCCTCTCCTCTTCTTCCAGAACCCGCAGGCGGTTGTTTGCCTCCACAATGCTCATGGGTTCGATAAACAGCGTCGCGCCGCTGGCAGACTGCCCGTGAATCAGCCCCGGGACATTGCCGCGGTATTCCTGCTTGACGGGCACAACATACCGCCCGTTCCGCATGGTGATAATCGCGTCCTGCAAATGCGCCGCGTGCTCTTTGCTGCGGATGATCGCGTTGAGCTTCTCGCGCACGAACGCATTTTCGTTTCTCTGCCTGCGCCGAATATCCCGCAGAGCCGGAGATGCCTGATCTGCGATCTCCTCCTCGCTCAAAATCGCGTCGTCAATGCGCCGGATGAGCATATCGTCGTAAAACAGCTGCTCCGCCAGCTCGGGCAGAAGCCGAAGCTGGCCGTTCTCGTCTTTTGTAATCCCTTTTTTTGCCCGCTTGGCCGCCTTCATCAGCCGGGAAACCCGCAGCAGCTCGGCGCAGGAAAGCCCCGCTCCGGCTTTGAGGCGCGTCAGCTCCCCGGTCAAATCGTCAAATCCCATCATGGGGTGGGCGGCGTTGGAAATGCTGATGCTCTCTGCCTCCCTGGTCTGCGCCATCAGCCGCTCGGCCTCCTGCCGATCTGTCGCCGGCAAAAGCGCCCTTGCCGCGGCCGCGCCCCGCTCGGAAACTGCGCAGTCCGCCAGCATCTCTTTTATCTTATCGTAGCCCAAAATCTTGAGCACTCTGTCATCCATCTATTCGATCCCTCGCTGTAAATGTCCTTTATTTACTTTACCTTTTATCATACCAGAAAAACCCACCAAAGCGCCAGTCTTTTGCGCTTTTTGATAGGCTGAAATCACCTGCGCCGCCTGCTCCGGCGTCTCCTGCCAAAAGCACAGCCGAATTCCCGCCGCCCCCGCCTGCCTGAGCGCGCCCAAATCCTCCATGGCCATGGGAACACTGGCCAAAACCTGAAGCAGGCAGCTGCTCACTCCGCCGCGCACCAAGGGGAATTCATATCCCTTGCCGTCCCGCAGTTGTGCCTTGCCGCATGTGCCGCATTTGCCCTGTTTTTTGAGCGGGCAGTGCCTCAGATACATCACTGGGATGCGCCCAAAGGCAACGACCTCTTTTTTCACACCCTGTATCTGCGCAATCTCACTCAAATTGAGCTCTGCACTCACGGCAATCTCTGCCGCGCCCAGCTTTTTCAGGCATTCTGCCGCCTCGCCGGAGGCAACATTCAGCGGAAAATCTGCGGCAAAGGGCATCCCCAATTTACGCGCCAGGGCAATCCCGGCCAGATTGCCCGCTAATATCCCGCAAAAGCAATCGTATTTGCGCAGCAGCCCCTCTGCCGCAGCGCTCTCAGCGTCATCCAGATAGGCGGGCAAGGCCAGATAGACGGCAATCCCCATCTCCTGCGCCTTTTCAAACTGTTTTTCATCGCAGGAACACCGCAGATAGACACGATCCGCCCCGGCCTCCAGCGCCGCCTGCGCCTGCTCCGCCGTCTGCACCTGTGCGGCCAAATAAAGCCCGCCAACCTGCACAGCCTCGCCAGCCCGCACTCCCTTTGCACGCTCCTCTGCCGGGCGCGCCGGGTAGAGCCTGGCTTTTCGCAAAAGCTTCTGCTCCATCTCGTCAATCGCCCGGCGGCGCAGCTCATTGAGAGCGGATGCAGGAAGAAAAGGGTTGCCCTCTATCTGCATCCGGGTGTGCTCCAGCCGGAACACCGTCCCGCCGGTTTTGCCTATCTGCGCGGCAATGCGCTCCCGATCCAGCGGCCTTTGCGCCTCCTGGCAAACCTCGGGTGCGGCCACCTCGCATTCCTGCCCCTGGCAGAAAAGCCGCAGGCGCGCCGGCTGTCCCGGCGCCGCAGTCAGCAGCGCCTGCATGGGCCAGGCAATCTCCCTTTCCATCAGCTCCTGTGCCCGCCGCATCTGCTGTGCATCCGTGGTGCGATAAGCCATATCCCCGTCCCGAGCCTCCGGGCTGACGGCAATGCGGTATCCGCCCGCAATGCGGTCGGCATAGGGAAGCGCCAGCCCGCCGTGCGATCGGCTCCCGGCGCGGAATTCCAGCCCATCGCCCTTCTGGATCTGCTCCTGCGTAGATAGAATGGCCTTCTTGGCTTTGACCTGCCCAATCCTGCCCAGCGCAGTGCCCAAATGCCCTGGCCGCTGTAAATAGGTAACATCCCGGCTGCCCTCCAAATAGCCCGTGCAAAAGCCGCCGCGGTTGTAAATTCTGCGCAGTTCTTCCATCGCCGCCTGCAAATCGAATTTCCTCCCATTTTCCAGGGCATCCAGCGCCTGGCGATAGGTATGCGTGACGATGGCGACGTACTCCGGCCGCTTCATCCGCCCTTCGATTTTGAGCGAGCAGACTCCCGCATCTTTGAGCGCGCCCAGCAGGCCGACCGCGCAGAGATCCTTGGTGCTCAAATGATACGCCTGTTCTCCCAGCAGATCATAGCTCTGCCGGCAGGGCTGTGCGCATCTTCCCCTGTTCCCGCTGCGTCCGCCGGCCATGCCCGAGAGCAGGCACGCCCCGGAAACGCTCGAGCAGAGCGCCCCATGGCAAAACGCCTCAACCGGAATGCCCGTCTGCGCCATTTGCCGCAGTCCTTCCAGCGTCGTCTCTCTGGCGGCCACCACCCGGCTGCATCCCAGCTCTGCCGCAAGCCGCGCCCCGGCCGCATCCTGCACGCCCATCTGCGTGCTGGCATGGATGGGCAGACCAGGGAAGAGCCGGTGCGCCTGCGCAATAAACCCCAAATCCGAGGCGATAATGGCGTCCACTCCCGCCTCATAGAGGAAAGCCGCCTCTTCCAGTGCCCGGCTCACTTCGCTCTGCTTGAGCATGATATTGATGGCCGCGTGCACCCGCTTGCCGCGCAAATGCGCATACTCAATCAGCTCCAATATCTCTTCTTTTTTAAAATTCGCCGCGTATGCCCGGGCGCTGAAGCCCCCGCCAAGATAGCAGGCATCCGCCCCGGCCGAAAAGGCCGCTTTGGCAGACTGCATATCCCCTGCCGGGGCCAGTAACTCCATTTTTTTCATCTTTCCCATCTAAAAATCCGTCCCAAAAGCAAAAAATGCGCGTGAGGCCACGCGCATCTCCATTCTCAATGATTTTTCCTCTTAAAATGCCCCTGTTTTAACTGCCGGTTTTCCTCTTCCAGCTTCTGGCAGATCTCCTGAAGCCTTCGGATTTCGGCATTTTCGCCGGGCTGAGCGGGCGTTTTCATGCTCAGTTCAATCTCCGCTTTGCGCAACGCCTCCCGCATTTGCCGCACCTGCTCTTCCAGCTCTTGCAGCACCGCGCGGGATTTCTGCAATTCATCCGTCAGGTTCAGCGCGACCAGTGTGGTAATCGAAGCATTGCCAACGCCAACATAGCTTTTGGCCGTCTCGGCAATCTGCTGATTGAGCGTATACGCCAGCTGATTGACGTATTCGCCGCTCTCATCCGAAACAATGCGATATTCTTTTCCAGCGATATTCACGGTTATCTTTCCCATCGCCCACACTCCCCGCCTAGTTTAATCTATTATACAACAATTTTGCTTTTCTTACAATATATCCCGCAAAAATGGCGCAAAACAGAGCGGTTTTCAGCGGATTTTGCAGCGTTTTCCCAGATTTTCCTTCAAAATTCTGCGCAGTGCCTGCTCGCCGCCCTCCGGGAGCGCCTCTTTTTCCATGGCGATCAGCTGGGAGCGGTTGACAAACAGGATGAAATAGCGCCGGTTCTCGTAGGCGCGGTAAATCTCTCCCCAGCCCGTAAAAGCGCGCCCCTCGCGCTGTAAAAGCTCGGTCTCAATTCCCTCTGCGCTCACGGTATAGCGCGCGTGTGTCGCTTTCTCCACATCGTGGGATTTATTCATGCGGTAAATGCCAAAGGAGAGCACGCCAATCAGCAAAAATGGATACAGCACCAGCACCAGGCTCAAATACAGCATGACGCCCTGCGGATTTAACAGCAAATTCAGCCCGCCGATGACGACGCAGAGCACAGATAAGATGATCAGCGTGGGCGTCTTGCAAAAGGCGTTCCAGTAGCTGATGACCCTATATTCTTTTTTATCCAGCTTTGTCTCCAGTGTTACGCGATCCATCCTCTTTCCCCATCCTTTCTGCTGCATCAATTATAGTATAAAACCGCGGCCGCATTCAAGCGATTACGCCATTTGGGCAAAAATCTCTTTCAGCGCCGGATAGCATTTGCGGTATAGCCCAAGCTTTTCCCGGTAGATCTGCGCGTGCGCCAAATTGGGCTCAAACTCTTTTTCCACGGACAAAAACTCATTTGCCGCAGAAAAATCCGAATAAAGGCCGACGCCCACGCCGCCGCAGACTGCCGCCCCCAGCGAGCCGACTTCCCCGCCCACGCTCAGGCGCAGCATCCTGCATCCCATGGCATCCGCCATCATCTGGCAGACGAGATCGCTGCCTGCTGCCCCTCCGGCAACCGATGCCGTTTGGGGCGCGGGCTTTCCCGAAAGCTCGGCCAGATCTTCCATCATCATGGCCAGGTGCAAAGCCGCCCCCTCAAAGACTGCCCGCTTGAGATCCGCATCTGTATGGTGCATGGAAAGCCCCAGAAAACAGCCCTTTGCCCTGGCATCGAAATAGGGCGTGCGCTCGCCCTGCAAAAAAGGCAGGAAGATGAGCCCCCTCGCGCCCACGGGCGACTGCGCCGCCCGCTCCGCCAGGGCCTCAAAGATCGGTATGCCCGCCTGCGCCGCCCGCTTCTCTTCCCGGCCGCAGAGGTTTTGCCGCATCCAAGCGATCGAGCCGCCAAAGGCGTTCATCGTCCCGGCGAGATCGCCTGTGCCCGGCTGGATGCCCGCCCAGAACTCATACCGCTCCTGCGGATCCGTGATATCTGCCGGCACATGCAGCCGCGCTGTGGTAGACGTGCCCAGATGGAAGTTGGTCTCGCCCAGCGTCCCAGCGCCGATATTGGCCACCTGCCCATCCATGCCGCCCGGGACGACCGGCGTCCCCTCCGCAAGGCCGGTCTCTGCCGCCGCCTGCCGGGTAACATACCCGGCCACTTCCCGGCCGCTGACGATCTCCGGAAAAAGCCCCTGCCGCAGGCCAGCTGCCGCGATGATCTCCGGATTCCACGCCATCTTTTTATAATCATAGGCCATATAGCCGCAGGCATCCGAATAATCCGTGCACATCCGCCCCGTCAGCCGATAGACGATGACGTCCTTTGCCGTCAGCACTTTGTGCGTTTTCTGATAAACCTCCGGCCAATGCTTCTTAATCCACATGAGTTTGGTGATGGTATAGGCCGTGGAGCATTTGTGCCCGGTAACTTCATAGCATTTTTTCGCGCCAAAGGCCGCCTCCAGCTCCGCCTGCTCCTGGCCGCTTCGGCTGTCGCTCCATAGAAGAGAGGGCGCCAGGAAATTGCCCTGCTCATCCAGGCATGTGCAGCAATGCCCCATGCCTCCAAAGCAGACCGCCGCGATCTGCGCCGGATCGATCCCTGCCGTTACAGCCCTGGTCGCCTGGCAGACGGCTTCCCACCAATCCTGCGGGCGCTGCTCGATGGCGCCGCCCTGGGCATAGAACGTCTGGTAAGCGACTGTCTTGCTGGCGATCAGGCGCCCATCCGCCGAGAAAAGCGCCGCCTTGTCTCCGCTGGTTCCAATATCATGCGCCAATAGATATTTCATCGTTTCCCCCAAGTATGCCTTTGCTCAAATTTTATCAATAAAAAGAAAAAGCCAAGGAAAGCCGGCGAGCCTCCCTTGGCCTTTTTTCTGCTATTCTTTGATCTCCTCAAAGATGGGCTCCAGAGCCGCATAAGCGCGCTCAAACAAAGGCAGAATCTGCTGATAGCGCTTCACATTTTCGGGAATCGGCTTGGTCGTCCCCGTAATCTCGACGAACTGGTTGGCCACGGAGAAATCCTTAAAAATGCCCACGCCCACGCCGGCGCAGATCGCCGCGCCCAGCGAGCCGACCTCATCCGAGACGTTGATATTCATCATCTCGCAGTTCATCACATCCGCCATAATCTGGCAGACTAGCTTGCTCTTGCTGGCACCGCCGGAAATCGTCGCCTTTTGGGGCGGCTGCTTGCCGGAGATCTCTTCTAACTGCTTCATCATCAGCGCCAGATGCAGAGCGCATCCCTCCATCACGGCGCGCTTCATATCGTCCTGCGTATGCTGCATGGTCAGGCCGATGAAGCACCCCCTGGCTTTCGCATTAAAATAAGGGGAGCGCTCGCCCTGCAAGTAGGGCAGGTAGATGAGCCCGCGCGCGCCCACAGGAGATTTGGCCGCATTCTCGTTGATAAATTCAAAGATATTTTTGCCCGTCTCTTTGGCGAGCTGCGCCTCTTTGGCGCAAAGGTTATCCCGCATCCAGGCGATCGAGCCGCCAAAGGCGTTCATCGAGCCGGACATGGAGACTTCGTTCGGGTCGTCGATATTGCACCAGATCTCATAGCGCTGCTGTTCATCCAGCACATCCGCCGGGACATTGAGCGATGCGCCCGAAGATGTGCCCAGGTGGAAGCCCGTCTCGGCCAGGGTTCCCCGGCCCACGCCTGCCACGCCGCCGTCCATGCCGCCTGGGACGACCGGCGTCCCTTCCGCAAGGCCCGAGGCCTCCGCCGCCTCTTTGGTAACATACCCCGCGACCTCGATGCCGCTGACGATCTCCGGGAACATGGAGTAATTAAGCCCGCAGGCCTCGATCATCTCCCGATCCCACTGCTTAGTGCGGTAGTTATAGGCCATATAGCCGCTGGCATCCGAATAATCCGTGCACATCCGCCCCGTCAGCTTATAGACGATGACATCCTTTGCCGTCAGCACTTTATACGTCTTGCTGTAAATTTCGGGCTTGTGCTTCTTCATCCACATCATCTTGGTGATGGTATAGGAAGAAGAGGGCTTATGCCCGGTAACTTCATAGCATCTTTTTGCCCCGACGATCTGCTCCAGCTCCTCCTGCTCGCGGTAGGAGCGCACGTCGCTCCATAAAATCGAGCGATCCAGGAAGTTGCCCTGCTCATCCAGGCATGTGCAGCAATGCCCCATGCCCCCAAAGGAAACTGCGGCGACGTCTTTGGGGTCGATCTTCGCCATCAGCTGCCGGGTTCCCTCGCAAACTGCCCTCCACCAGTCGCTCGGATCCTGCTCGCGCACGCCGTCGTCCCCGTAAAAAGTCTCGTAGGGGGTGATCACGCTGCCCAGCATCTTGCCATCCTCCTGGAACAGGGCGACTTTATCCCCGCTCGTCCCAAGATCATGCGCCAATAGATACTTCATGTTCTTTCCTCCAAATCTCTCATTCAGTTTTTCACTGATGCCCTCATTATACGCGAATCCCGCCTATTCTTCAACCGCCGTTTTCTTAAAAATGAACAGTTTGCTGAAAACATAGTTGGCGATGACGACAACTACCTGCATGATGAGCTTGGCAAGATTCTCATTCCAGTGCAGCGCCCCGATCATCAGCCATAATCCCAGCTCTTCCATGCCCAGCGAAACCAGCCGCGCCGCAATAAAAGCAAAAAATTCCCGCGCCAGCTCTTTTTTGGAAAGCCCTTTGCTCTCAAAGACAAACAGCTTGTTGGTGATATATGCGAACAGCACGGCCAAAATCCAGGAGACGATATTGCTGGCCAGGTAGTGGATGCCCAGCATCGTGTTGCAGGCGTAGTAGGAGCCAAAGCTCACCACTGTCGTCAGGGCGCCAAACACAACATAAAGCACTAGTTCTTTTGTCAGTTTAAATTTCTTCAAGAGTCCCTCCTACTTTACCAGAGCATAGATGCAGGAATCGTGCATCCGCCCGTTTTTATATACGCTCTGCTTCAAAATTCCTTCCAGCGCGAACCCCGCTTTTTCCAAGACGCGCCGCGAGCCCTGATTATAGGCATATGGCTCCGCATAGATGCGGACAATATCAAACGCTTCAAAGGCTTCCTGGCAGATCTGCGCCACGGCCCGGCTCATAATTCCCCTGCTCCAGAAAGGCTCGGCCAGCCAATATCCCAGCTCGGCCGATCGGCGGTAAACATCCTGACCCAGGCAGACGGCAATGCTGCCCACAGGCTTTCCCTCCACGCAGATGGCGCGGCAAAGCTGGCCTTTTCCCTCGCCTTTGATACAGCTCTCAATAAAATCGGCGGCATCCTGCTCGGCATACGGGAAAGGGAAAACATCCCGCAAATTCTCCGCCACTTTGCGGTTGTTGGCGTAATGCCAAATTTCCCCCGCATCTTCCATCCTCCAGGGCCGCAGCAAAACTTCCATCTTCATCTCTCCCTTTTCATATTGCCTTGTATTATAGCAGAAAAGCGCCGCGCTGCCTAGCGCTCCGCAAACTTCCGGGATCAAAAAAATGCCCCAAAAAGGGGCATTTTTCATTTTATTTACTCCTCAACCGGAACAACGTTCACAGCACGCAGCTTACCGCTGTTTCTGGGATCTGCCTCAGTCTCGAAAGTAACTTTCTGGCCTTCTGCAAGAGTCTTGAAGCCATCGCAGACGATTGCGGAGAAATGCACGAACACATCGTCGCCGCCATCATCATTCGAAATGAAGCCGAAGCCTTTGCCTGCGTTAAACCACTTTACTGTACCTTTATTCATTGTAAATAGGTACCTCCTCTTAATATTCATATCCTTTTGTGCTTAAAAAGAACTCACATATTTTTGTAAACCATTTTTCTAACAAGCAAATGGCTTACAAAAATATGTGAGTCCATCCTACATTTAGAATACGTTTTCAGTATAGTTCTGCCCCTCTGGTTTGTCAAGCATTTTCCATAGAAAAAGCGGCAATTCTTGCCCTACCATGGCCACGGGAGCACCTGCCCTTTTTGGATGAAAAAGGCCTGGGCCGCCAGTTCTGCCATAGGGGAATCGGATTTGGAATCCGAATAAAAATTTTCCACAGCCGCCTGCCCAAATTGCTCCCGGAAACGCCGCACTTTCTCCTTGCCATGGCAGTTCACGCCGCTGTAAATCCCTGTTTTCGCATCGACTCGGGACGCGATGGGCGGCAAAATCCCCAGCTGCCTGCAAGGCGTCTCCAGCAGAAATTCCGGGGAAGCGGAGATCACCAGATCCCCTTCTGCTTTCACACCCAGATACCACGCCTGGATGTTTCCCATGTGCGCCTGCCAGAATTGCTCCACTGCCTGCCCCGCATCCGGGACGCCCCGCAAAAACCGATAGAAATTCTGCTTGAATCTGGTCTTGGGCATCAGATGCAGGAGAAAACCCACCGCGCAAATGCCTGTTCTGGGCAGAGAAAGCCAGGTTCTAGGGTATTTTTTCAGGCAAAACGCGAAAAAATCCCGGGTGCTGTCTCCATCATAAATTGTGCCGTCAAAATCAAATACATTCATGCCTCTTTCCCCCTCTTTTGCCGGCCCTGCTTTGGCCCGCATCCTTCAAAGCTGCATCTACCCGCCCATAACCACGCGCCGCACGGTTTTCATACTCTTCCCGCATAAACACATGCAGTATTCCGGCTCCAAAGCGATGGGCAAAAACTCAATTTCTCCCAATTTCGATACGATGCCTCCGCGTTCCACCACTGAAAAATCCCCAAACGAAGCATCGATCCCTCGGCCGAGCAGCTTGACATAGCTCTCCTTAGCCGTCCAGACCTGAAAAAATGCCTTTTGGCTTTGGGCCGCAAACAATGCCTCCTGCGGGTGAAAAAAGCGCCGGGCGATGTGTTCGGCCGGGCATGGGCGCATCTTTTCGAGATCCAGCCCCACCGACGCATCGGATATGGCGCAGGCCCAGTATCCATCTGTATGCGAAACCGAGCACGCGATCTCCGGCGCATCCGGAAAATAGGGCTTTCCCTTTTGCGTGCGCGCAATGCGCTCAAAGCGCTCCTGCCCTTCGCCGCCGCAAAAGTGCCTGGCACACGCGCGCAGGCGCTCCTCGCCACCGTTCTTCTGCGCTCCCGGGTAAAGATATAGGTTGACGCTCATTCTCTTTTCAGGCCCAGCGCCTTCCCCAGCATTTCCACAGGCGCCGCCCTTCTCCCCTTTTCTGTTTTCGCTCATCCGCCGCCATTTTGCCAGGCAATTGGCGCAAGATTATCGTCCTTTTTATTATTTTAGATCAATTCAGGCGTTTTTGCAAAAAGGCCTTGGGCAGGAATGGAGCAAAACCGACGGCTGTCTGGAAATGAGCAAAAAATATTTTGCCGAGAAAAGCCCTGCACTCTTCCTAGTGCCAACATATTAGCAATAAAACACTTCCTTTTCCCATTGAGGATACAAGCAAATGCATCCATAATTTTCCAATACTGTATTTTTTAGGAGAAACATATGAATGCACTCAATCAAATCGTCGCGAAAAATATCCTTCGCCTGCGGGAAAAAGCCGGTCTTTCCCAATTAGTCCTTGCGCTCAATGCCGAAATCACACCAAACGCGCTTTTCGAAATTGAGCATACCTGCGGCAATCCCAGGCTCAACACACTCTCCAAGATCGCCCGTGCCCTAGGCGTTCCCCTGCACCGCCTTTTCGAGGAGTGCGAATCCCCATCCGAATCGCTGGCCTCGCTGATGCAGGAGAGTTTTTAGGCAAACGCCGCATTGTGATTCCCGTTCCGCACCGGCGGCAATAAAGTATCGTCGTCTCAAAGAAAAAGAAGCGCAGCCACTGCTGTGCTTCTTTGTTTTTCATTTTTTAGAAAAGTTCTTCCTCCATGGCCTGCGTCGCCTCGGAAATCGTGCGCTCGGCCTCTCTGCCAAATTTATCGACCTGCTCTTTATTTCTCGGATCGTGCGTCAGGCAGCCTGCCCCGCCGATACATCCTCCGATGCAGGCCATGCCCTCAATAAAGTTATTTTGCAGGCGGCCTTTGGAGGCTCTGAGCAGCGCCTTATGGCATTGCTCGATTCCATCGCATGTAACGGGATCGATATGGAACTCCGAAGCGCCCTGTTCCCGAATCGCCTCCCGCACCGCATCCGTTACGCCGCAGCTCCGGGCGAAAATCCGGCCGTAGTAGGAGGCGTTATCCAGCTTCTCCTCGGGCAGCTCGGCGGGATCGATATTTCTGCTATCGATAAGCGCCTGCAGTTCCTCGAACGTCAGCACACTATCCACATATGGCCGGACGCGCTCCTGGCGCACTTCCAGCTTTTTCGCCGTGCAAGGCCCGATAAACACAACCTTGGCCCCGGGATCCGCCTCTTTAATGCGCTGAGAGATGGCCGCCATGGGGGAAAGGTTATGCGAGACATGCTCCAGCAGCTCGGGGAAATTCTTGCGCACATATGTTACAAACGCGGGGCAGCAGGAGGTCGTCAAAAAGCCCTTTTCCATGAGCTCCCTGCTCTCTGCCATGGCCACCATATCCGCGCCCAGCGCCGCTTCCACGACTTTATAGAAGCCCAAAGCCTTGATGGCGCTGATCACCTGCCCCAGCTTCGCATAGGAAAACTGGCTGGAAATAGAGGGCGCCACCACCGCATACAGCTTATACTTGGTGTTATCCTGGCTGCCGCGGATCAGGTCGATCACCTCGAGCAGATAAGATTTATCCATAATCGCGCCAAACGGGCACTGGTAGACGCAGGCGCCGCAGGAGATGCACTTGCTGTTATCGATATGGGCAAACTGCTGTTCATCCTTTCCAATCGCCCCAACTTTGCAGGCCGCCTCGCAGGGGCGTTTGCGGTTGGCAATGGCGCTATAGGGGCAGACGCTCGCGCATTTTCCGCAGTTGACGCATTTTTCTTTATTGATATGCGCCTTCTGGTGCTTATCAAAGGAGATCGCACCCACGGGGCAGACGTCTTCACAGCGGTGCGCAATGCAGCCGCGGCAGGAATCCGTCACTTCATAGCCGCCCACCGGGCATTCATCGCAGGCAATATCCAAAACTTCTATGACGTTCGGGTTTTCCTTATCTCCCCCAAACGCCATTCGGATGCGCTCGCCGACGATCGCCCGCTCCTTATAGATGCAGCAGCGCATCGTCGCCTCTTTGCCCGAGACGATTTGAGAAGGGATTTCCAGCACCGCCCGATCCAGCTTATCTTCAAAGGCATACCGCGCCACTTCCCGCAGCACTTTGTATTTCAAATGTTGAACTTTGGTATCAAATTTTCTGGTTTTCAACGGAATACCTCCAGTCTCTTTCCATCAGTAAATATTTATCGATATTATTTTATCAAATTTCTCAGAAAAAGAGAAGAGCCGTGCGCATGAAATTTTTTCTTTTCTATTCCTGTGCATGGTAAGCCAACGCATCCCGCACTTTTATGCTCAAAAATGCGGCTGATGCAATTTTTACGGCATCTCCAGGTAAAAACGGGAAAACACAGACGCCCAGGGCATACCAAATCTCAGCCTTTGCGCTGAGCACGAACCAAGCTGTTCCCAGCGTGTAACATGCTGCCAGCCCCAAAAGCATTCCTGCCGCATACCTCCAAAAATTGCGGCGCTCTTTGCAGAAGATCCCAGCAAAAAACGCTGCGGGCAGATATCCAATGAGGTATCCCCCAGTAGGCCCAAATAGCGCCCCAAGCCCAGCGTTGAACCCCGCAAACACTGGAAGGCCTGCCGCTCCAAGCACCAGGAACAGCATTACGGCAAACACCGCCTCTGCCGCCGAGAGCATTCCGCCTGCGGCAAACACCGCCAAAAGCGCCAAGTTGATGGGCACAGGCCCAATGGGTATGCTGATTTGCGAAAAAACCGCAGCCAATGCTGCAAAGACTGCGATATTTGCCATTTTTCGTATCGTCAATTTCATATCTTTTGATCCAATCTTTTTTCTATCCCCTAGCATAGCAAGCAAAAGCGGAAAGTGTCAATGGCATTTTAAAAAAAGTTTTCCGAAAGGCCTTGACTTTACACGCCCAGGTGATTATAATTATTGACGTGCTAAATCGCAGGGTTTGCGGGAGTGGCTCAGTGGTAGAGCGTCGCCTTGCCAAGGCGAATGTCGCGAGTTCGAATCTCGTCTTCCGCTCCATTTTTTAGGCTGGAAGTTTGGGAGCAATCCCTCTTCCGCTACACTTGCGGGTGTAGCTCAATGGTAGAGCTCCAGCCTTCCAAGCTGGCTACGTGGGTTCGATTCCCATCACCCGCTCCAGTATAAGCACCTCTAGCTCAGTTGGTAGAGCACCTGACTCTTAATCAGGGTGTCCAGAGTTCGAGCCTCTGGAGGTGCACCAAAAAACCGCTTTGTTAAGCGGTTTTTTTATTGCCTTTTGCAGCAAAACCCTACTCCGACTACATTTTGACTACAAAACGGTGTTTGCCCGCTAGCCTCCGTTACAAATTTTTAATACAGCAAATACTTCCCCAAAAAAGGCCAGAGAAATCGTAATTTTTTCGCATTGCTGACGCGCTCGTTTTTTTGATTCGGGTTTTATCTCTATATATTGTCCCATAATTTTCTTAACAACATTACTAAGTGAGGAAATTATGGAAACGATTCATCAAACTATCGCCAAAAATATTTTAACTTTTCGCAAAGACACCGGCTTTTCTCAGCTGGCGCTGGTGGCCAGTGCAGAAATCGCCCTCAAAACGCTCCATACCATCGAGCATGCCAATACAAATTGCAGGCTTCGCACATTGGAGAAAGTTGCAGACGCGCTTAATATTCCTATAGTGCGGCTTTTTGAGGAAAAGCAAAATTCATCATCCAATCTGGATTCGCTGATTCGCCTTCTGTCCCAAAGCCAATAATAGACAGAGCCGATGCCCTCCTTTGATTTCTCTTGCTGACAGCGTCATTAAAATACTCTAAAATATCGCTTTCTCCCTTTCAGGGAAACAAAGAAGCACTCGAACGAGTGCCTTTTTGCTATTTCTTATTATAACCCGCTGGAATAGATTGCATCAATTTTGCCATCGCAAAATGTTATTGTTATTCGCGCATTCCATAGATCATCACTCTTCCATACAAATGTGGCATAGGATGTATTGCCCACCTTATATTTAGCCGTCTGTTCTGTGTATGGTCCTAGTAATATTTTTGCATATTCGGATATCATTCCTATCTTCAAGCGCCTTAGATTATCACTCGTTACTCCCTGCTTCCCGCTTTCTTCATATGCCACCGCTTCCTCCCTTTCCCCAATAGCTCCCAAAAACTGTGAAAGTTCATATTCGATTGTGATTTCAGGGCCATCAGCTAATTTTGCCAGGACATTAATGCCATCATGATCCTTTGCTTTCCAAATCCGCTGAATTATTCCATCTTCTTTAACAAAATCCGGCTCGCCATATAAATTCTCTATGATCGGTATTATCTCTTCCTTGACGAAATTTTCCTGCTCCTCCAAAATATCCGGCCATCGAATGACTACTGCATCCAAACCGTATGATTTTGGAATTACCACCCCGTCATAATTAAAAATCCGAAACTGCAGCTGCACCTGTCTTCCCTGACACTGGGCGTTATTATACTTATAATAGACATGTTTACCAACCAAGTCGCCGGTTTGATAAAAATCTCTTTCGCTCGTCTCATCTTCCTGGCCAAAGATTTCCCGGATTTCCTCAATGGTCATGCCATAGTATAGCGGCTCTTCACAGAACTTCAACTCTTCTGGGATTCCCACTTCCGTGCGCGGCTCTGGCGTAGGGCTGGGCGATGCTTCTGGCTCAACCGACGGCTCGACGGATGGTTCTGGCTCCTGCTCTGCCTTGCCACAAGATGCAAATATGGTACAGCACAGCATCACCGCCAGCAAAAGACTGAAAAATTTCCTCATTTCATTCCCCTCCTAAAGCCTTTTTTCTATCATAACATTTTTCGCTATTTTTCGTCAATTTTCTACTACTACTTTTATACCGCTGCCTTTCTATTTTGGCAACCACAATATGCTGCCGCGTAGTAAGGAAATGCTCAATAGAAGCAATAGAAAGACGCAGCCGACTTTCAAAAACAATCTAAAAAAGGCGATATGACATTATTAGATTCACGATATCCTCTTCTCTCTCGTTACTGCCGATAGGTTGATATAAAGATACTTCCTTATTCCATTGTGTTTATAATTTTATAAATTCCATAATTTTCTAGAATTGTATTTTTTAGGAGAACATTATGGAAAGCATTTATCGTAAAGTTATCGCTCAAAACATCTCAAAACTCCGCAAGAAAACTGAACTCTCTGAGTTTGCATTCGCCATAAAGGCTGGCATTGATCCTAAAACGCTTCGTTCCGCCGAGCACACCGCAGAAAATTTGGAATTCAGCACTTTAGATAAGGTTGCAAAAGCGCTCGGCGTCCCTACCGCTGAGCTTCTTGAAGGAATACCAGGTACATCATCCGAATTAAATTTTTTGGCAGATCTTTTATCTGGAAATCTCAAATAACAAACGGAACTTTTACCTGACTCTTTCACCCTTGCATAGCTTGTCAATCCAAGGTGTCCCTGATAACCCGGCTTACGCGGTATTGAGTGATAACTCTGGGGTTGTAATGCCATTTTCTGATGAAAATTAGCTCATTTCTCCGCAGCCGCTTTAGAAAGTGCCCCAAAAGTGTCCCAGAAAAATTTCAGGTACAAAAAAACCGCTCTATAGAGCGGTTTTTTCTGGAGCCAGCGAAGGGACTCGAACCCTTGACCTGCTGATTACGAATCAGCTGCGCTACCAACTGTGCCACGCTGGCGTTTCAACAACTGGGATTGTATCACACTTGGCGCCTGCTTGTCAATCATTCCGAGCGAAAATACTGATAGAAAGTGCATTTAATGTTGCCGTTATACAGTTTGCGCTTTTTATCCGCCTGTTTTCCATAGGCAGATTCAAACTGCTCGTCTGCACAGATGAAGTAGCTCTTGAAATGCGCAAGCCCTCTTAGCCTTGTTCCCATATCCCGGTAAAGCTCGCGCACCTGCTTTTTCTCGCCCATGCGAATGGCATAAGGCGGGTTGGAAAAAACGCTTCCCTCCGGAGTTTGGGGTGCAAAATCCCGGACATCCGCCACGGAAAAGCGAATCAAATCCGCGACCCCTGCGCGCCTCGCATGAAACTCGGCCATCTCGACCATTTTGGGATTGATATCCGAGGCGAAAATCTGCGTCTGCACCTCTTTTTTCACAGCTGCCTCCGCCTGTTCCTGCTGCCGGCGAAACGCCTTTTGATAGGCCTCACTCCAGGCTTCGGCGTCAAACTGCCGAAAGAAGCCGGGCGCGCGGTTCCGCGCCTGCAATGCGGCCTCGATGGCAATCGTCCCGCTGCCGCAAGTCAAATCGTAAAACGGCCTGTCTCTCCAGCGCGAAAGGCTGATAATGCCTGCCGCCAGCGTCTCCCGTAAAGGCGCCGGGCCGTTTTTCACGCGGTATCCCCGGCGGTTTAGCCCCTGGCCGCTGGTATTGAGGCACACGCTGACCTTATCAGCCAAAATGCTCACATAAATCTGATACTGCGCGCCGCTTTCCCGAAAGAAGGAAACGCCATACGCGCCCTTCAGCGCCTCCACAACCGCTTTTTTCGAAACCGACTGAATATCCGGCACGCTTTTGAGCGTGGAGCGGACGGAATCCGCCAAGACGGGAAACAGCGCCGTTTTGGGCAAATAATCCGCCCAGGCTATCGCCTTAACGCCCTGAAAGAGCTCCTCGAATGTCGCCGCGGAAAACTCGGAAAGCACCAGATAAACCCGATCTGCCGCAGAGAGCCAGAGGTTTGCCCGCGCAATCCCCTCTTCATCCGCGCAAAAATATACCCGGGCATCCCTCGAGTGAACCTCTTCCAGCCCCAGCTGCTCCAGCTGCCTTGCGACAACTGCCTCCAGCCCAAACGAACACGCCGCATAACATAGCTGTTTGCTCATACTGCACCATTCTCTTCCTGCGCCGCCGCCAGATAATCATAAAGGGCATCGCCGGAGAAATCCCGATCCGGGATCTCCTCGCCGCCTATCGCTTCGATGGCGTTGCGCAGCTCCCGAAACTCATAGTATTCGATGCCGTCGTCTGCGATGGCCGCCCGCAGGCTATCCAGCGCGCCCTCATCTCCCAGCCGCCCCAGGCATTCGGCCAAGAAGGCGAGATCTGCCTCCGGCGCGGCAAACTCCTCCAGCAAAATCTCCAGCGCCCGGGCATCACCCGAGTAATAGGAGATGAGATCCAGCAGGCATTTTTTCGCATACCCCTGGGCAACGGCATAGGCCTCGAACACCTGTTCGCGCACCTGCTCCCCTGCCTCTGCCAGCGCCGCCGTGGCCTCCTCTGCAAAAAGCGAATCCTCCTGTAAATCCCGCAGAATATTCAGATACTGCTCATAGGGATGCGGCATCTGCATCTGCTCCAGCAGTGAGACGATGTGCCCCTGGATTTCCAGAAGCTGTTCGGGCGTAACGTCCTTCTCCTCCAGGTTATCCGCATAAAGAATGCCCAGGAAAATCGGGTAGATCCCCTCTTTGTGCTCCAAAATGCAGTGCAGCAGCGGATCGGGCAATTCCACTTCTTCGAGGATATACTCTATCATCGCAGAGACATACAGCCTCGCATCCCCGATTTCACGGAAATACTGCAGGGGGCTTTTGCCCTCCAGCCACTCTTTTGGGCTCTGCATCCAGGTATCGTAGAGATCGTAAAACCGCTCTTCCAGATGCTCCTCGTCTTTGGCCAGCTCCTCGTTTTCCTGGCACCACTGCATATAATCCTGCATAAAGCGGGCATGAAAATCGATCACTTGCAGCTGCATGATTCCCGTTCCTCCAGTTTCTTATCGATCGCCCGCATACACCGATGCAGCGCGTTTTTTTCCACCCCTGCGCGGCTTAGCATATCCGCCGCCAGCTCCTGCTGTTCCTGCCTTGCCGCCAGGCATAGAAACGCCCCTGCCCATGCCCGGATGCTGCGCATGGCCGGCGCCTTGCGGAACGCGCCAAGGTATTTTCCCATCAGCTCAATCGCGCCGGGCATATACTGCTTCCAGCCATAATCCGAGGCCAGAGCGATGATCTCCTCCAAAACGCGCTGGTGGCTGCCCGTAAAATCCGAGCTCATCTCTTCCACCACCCCCACGCGCACTTCCGCGATCTTCCCCGAGAGATAGGCGATATAGGGCTGTTCTGCCTGCATCCGCCGCAGGCAGAGCAGCGCCTGGTTCTTGAGTTCATCCGGCTCGTTTCTCGAGAGCAGGAAGCGGCGGAAAAACTCCTCGGCCTTCTCATCTTCAAACTTGCAGATGATCTCGAAAACCGCTTTGCGGATGGCATCGTTGCCCACGCCGAGGCCCCAAATGAGCAGCGAGGAGAAATAGTCGTCCTCCCGCCACAGCTCTTCCAGACGGTGCTGGTTCTTGCGAAAGCACTCGTTCAAATAGCTGATGCGCCGGTGCATCTCCGCGATGGGGACCTGATAGTTATAGGCGATAAACGCACTCTCTCCCTTTTTCAAGGCATTCTGCACATAGTTTTTATAGAAAAGCGCGACGGTATCCTCCGGCCGCAGCTTGATCATCCTGAGGAAATAATCCAGGCTTTCGGCCAGGCGATCTGTATTGGCCGCCGCCGCACCCGCCAAAAACAGCGCCTGGGGATCATATGGGATCTCCGCCAGAGCCTGGCACAGTATGCGGTAGGCCTTCTCATCCTCATTGAGCTCGCAGTACGTCAGCGCAACTTTGATCTTCTCATCTGGATCTTCGGGCGCAAGAGCATCCAGTTTGCCGCAATAGTAGAGCAGCTGCTCGGGGTCGTCCAGGGCGAGGGAAAACAGCACCAGGTTGCAGGTCGCGTAGGTATCCCCCGGCCGATAGGCCAGCACTTCTTTGGAAAGCGCGATCGCGCGTTCCACGTCTCCCCGGCAGTAGTGCGCCAGCGCCAGGTTGTTTTTTGCGTATTCCAGATCCGGGTGTTCCCGGCAGATCTCCCCCAAAATCTCGATGGCTTTGTCGTATTCCCCCCGATCCAGCCAGTCCCGGCCCTCATCGCTTCTGGCCAGGCACTCCCGCGGGACGCCATACTCCTCGGCATCGAACTCCATCATCTCCAGAAAATCCCGGACATCCAGGGCATATTCGCCGTTCTCATACCGATCCAGATACTTTTCAAAGCACTCCTGAGCCTTCTGCTCTTCCCGCATGCCAAAGAAGTTGCAGCCCAGCAAAAACAGCGTGCGCCCCTCTTCCCCGGGCCTGCGCCGCATGGCCTCCAGCACCCGGTAGTTGCTCTCTTCAAAGTAGTTGATTTCCGTGTAAAATTCCGCCAGCGCCAGCTGATATGCGCAGTTATCCGGCTCTTTCCTGACGGCCGTGCGCAGGCAGTCCAGCGCGTCCAAATAGGCGCCCTTATCCATCTGCCGCTGATATTTCAAATAGTAATATTCTGCGCTGCGCTCAAAGCTCACCACTTTAGGCTGCGCTTTTTTATTTTTGATCATTCACTCGTCTCTTCCAGCAGTTTTTGCAAATCCTCTGCGCGAAATAGGTATTGTTTGTTGCAGAATTGGCAGACCACCTCCGCCTGCCCGTCCTCTTTTAGCATCTGCTCAATCTCTTCTCTGCCCAGGGATAAAATCCCCTGGGAGAAGCGCTCTCTGGTGCAGTTGCAGACGTATCTCGGCTCCTGCGTTCTGGTCAGTTCAATTTTGCCGTCCCGGAAAATTTTGCGGACAGCCTCCTCCGGGGAATACTGCATGAGCATGAGCGCGTAGTTTTGAATCTCAAAAAGCCGCGATTCGATAAACGAGAGCGTCTCCTCACTGGCGCCCGGCATCGGGCTGATGACCAGCCCTCCGGCTCGCAGCACAGAGGTATCAATATCCACCCAAACGCTCAGATACACGATGGTGGGCTGCTGCTCGCTTTGCAGATAGTAGTAGGCCAGATCTTCAGCAATTTCGCCGGAAACCAGCGCCGTCTGCCCCACATACGGCTCTTTCAGGCCAAGGTCTTTGCTCACAGTCAAAAAGCCGTCTTTCCCGACTGCACCGCCCACATCCAGCTTGCCGTCTTCCCTGGCCGGCAGATTCACCTGCGGGTTGGCGATATATCCCTTGACTTCGCAGTTTCCGTTGGCCGTGGCCAGAACCGTCCCGGCCGAGCCGCCACCGTTTAGCGTAATGGTCAGGTTTTCCCATTCTCTGCGCAGCTGGCTGCCCAGGATGGCCGCGGCCGTCAGCGTGCGCCCAAGCACAGCCGTCGCCACGGGATACGTCCCGTGTATCGCCTTGGCTTCTTCCACAAGCTGTGTCGTATCCGCCGCAATGATGCGGACTTCATCATTTAACATCAAATGTACTAACTGATTTTTCAAATTATCATACCTCTTGCTCTTTCACTGCCCAAAACTGGATGCGCTGGCATTTCTCATCCGGCGGCTGCTCGGTTCCAAAAGCATAGGCCTTGGCTTCAAAGCCCGCTTTTTGCAAATCCCGCAATACAGCGCCCGCCTCATGCCAATACTGGCGCTGTGCCTCATCTGTGCGCGCATAGCTTCCCTGTGCATCTTTGCAAAAAAAGGTCAGCTCCATCTCCACGCACTGCTTATCCCTGTTTTGGGTGTTGCGCCAAAAATAGGTCAGATCCTCCCCGTCTTCAAAAAAGAGCTGATCTGCCAGAATCTGCTCCAGCTTATAGCGGCTGCTCATATCAAAGAGCAGCGCTCCGCCTGGCCGAAGGCATTTGCCCGCCGCCTCGAAAAAGCAGGCAAGCTCTCCCGGCGCAAGATAGTTGACGCCGTCGCAGGCGCAGACGACCGCATCCACCTTTGGAAATTGCAGCCTGCGCATATCCTGGCAGGAAAACACAATCTGCTGCCCGGCCTCCCTGGCCTTTTGCGCCGCCCGCTCCAGCATCTGACTGCTGGCATCTGAGGCCAGAATATCGTAGCCCATCTTTTTCAGGCGCAGCGTGAGGTTTCCCGTGCCGCAGGCAGCCTCGCCAATCCGCCTAACCGGCCGGCCGGCTTTTTGAAGCAGGCTGTGCACATACTCTGCCCATGCGCCATAATCAATGTCGCCCATCAGCCCGTCGTAAAAACCGGCCAGCGCAGTATAGCTCTCGTCGCACATCGGCAAAGCACCTCACATCAATTTCATTACCCTATACTATACTACAAACTCCCTGCCTCTTTCAACCATCAAACCCGGTTTGCCCGGCTTTTGCCCAAATATACTGCGGCATTTTTCCTGCGGCGTTCAAAAACACAATTTTTGCGGGGTTATCCCAGTCATTTTGCCCGTTTTTGCTTGCGCCATACCCCAAAAAATGCTATGATACCTTAAAAATGGTCTTTAATTTATGTTTAGCATATATGGAGGAATGAAATGAAAAAGTATAACGTCGCTGTTGTTGGCGCGACAGGCATGGTCGGCAGAAAATTCCTGCAAGTGCTGGAAGAGCGCAACCTGCCCGTCGAGAACTACTATCTCTTTGCTTCGGCCAAAAGCGCCGGCAAAAAGGTTACGTTCATGGGAAAAGAATACGAGATTATCGAGCTGACGCCGGATAGCATCAAAGGCAAAGATATCGATATTGCGCTGTTCTCCGCCGGTGCCGGCACGAGCAAGACGTTTGCTCCCCTCTTTGCCGAGCTTAGCGCAGTCGTCATCGACAACAGCAGCCAGTGGAGAATGGATCCGGATGTCCCGCTGGTCGTTCCCGAAGTCAACCCGGATGATATCGACAAGCATCACGGCATCATCGCCAACCCCAACTGCTCGACGATTCAGGCGGTCGTCGCCCTCAAGCCGCTTTACGACAAATACGGCATCCGGCGCATCGTCTACTCCACCTATCAGGCGGTTTCGGGCGCTGGGCTGGGCGGCTTTGAAGATCTGAAAAACGGAATCAACGGCGAAGCACCAAAAAAATTCCCCTACCCGATCTTTGGCAACTGCATCCCCCATATCGACGTATTCCTGGAAAACGGCTACACCAAAGAGGAGATGAAGATGGTCAACGAGACGCGCAAAATCCTGGGCGACGACAGCCTGCGCATCACGGCGACCACCGTCCGCGTTCCCGTCTACTATGGGCACAGCGAGAGCATCAACGTCGAACTGGGCAGTGCATACGATCTGGATGAGCTGAAGAGTGTTCTGGCCGCAGGCAAGGGCATCATCATGGCAGACGACCCTGCAAACCTCAAATACCCCATGGCCATCGACTGCGAGGATCACGACGAAGTCTACGTCGGCCGGGTCAGAAGAGACGATTCCGTGGAAAACGGCCTGAATCTCTGGGTTGTCGCAGACAATATCCGCAAAGGCGCCGCGACCAACGCCGTGCAGATTGCGGAAGAGTATATCAGAAGAAACGCGTAACCGCGCATAAAAAGGGCTGGGGCTATCTTCTACCCCGGCTCTTTTCAGTTTAAAATGGAAAGGAAAGCAAAATGAAACGCAAAAAACTTTTTCTCATCCTTGGCATCGCCCTAGTGTGCCTTGCGGTGGGCGGGTATTTTATCATCGACCACATGCTAAATCAGGACTTGCAGAAACAGCAGCAGGAGCTGGATGAGCTGGCCAATATGCAGGCTGCTACCAAAAGCGGAGAGACCGTCGAGATGGAGCTGTTCAGTTTTGCGGACGGCCGCTTCTTCCTAAAACTTCCCAAATCCTTTGCGCCTATGGACGAATCCCTCATCGCCGTCAAATACCCTTCCGGCAATGCGCCGACGCATGTTTTCACCAATGAGCAGACGACCATCAACGTCGCCCTGAACATCACGGAAAACAACATGTCGGATGATGAAATTGCGCAGTATATCAAATACATGGAGCAGGAACTGGAGAATATGGAAGTGCTCAGCTCGGGCGTAACCGAGAAATCCGGGCGGCAAATCGGCCAGATCTCCTTCCGCTCCGCCGCCGTGGATACGGATATTTATAACCACTTTCTGGCCTTTTCTGACGACGGCAAGCTCATGCTCATCACGTTTAACTGCACGGTCGATTTGCAGGATGAGTGGCAGCCTGTGGGCGATTTTATCCTGGAATCCCTGCATTTCCCGGCAGAGCAATAGCGGGCATAGAAAAAGAGAGGGCGCATTCCCTCTCTTTTTTTGCCTTTTTTCAGCCTACAGACTCTCCGCAAAGGCTTTGCCCAGTTCCTTTGCCTTGCACAGATCCTCATCGGAAGGCACGAAGGTTACTTTAAAGCCCTCGCCAAACACACTCGATTTCAACCCTGCCAGCCGGGCCGTCAGGTTGGGGACTGCCTCGCCGCTCCATCCATAGGAGCCAAACACCAGCGCCGGGCGCTTTTTATTGTTGATGGCATCCACATGCGACAGCAGGTTCCAAACCGGCGCGACGGCATCCTGGTTGATGGTCGGCGAGCCCACGGCGAAGGCATCCGAAGCGTTCAGCTCGCCCTGTAGGAAGCCCATATCGTGATCGTTGACGTCGTAAACCGGGCAGTTTGCCTCTGGCAGCGCCTGCTTGATGCCCTGGGCGATGGCCTGAGCGATTCTGCCCGTGTTGCCATAGGCCGAGCAATAGAAGACCGGGATGCTCTTCTGTGCTTTTTCGGCCGGCTGGCTCCAGGCGCGGTATTGCTCCATAACCTGCTCCATCAGGCAGCCGCGGCTAAGCACCGGGCCATGGCTCGTGCAGATACGCTCGATGGGAAGATCTGCAATCTTATCTATTCCCGCCAGCACATATGGCTTAAAGGGCCCGAAAATAGCGTCGTAATACCCCTTCAGCGCCTGCTGATACTGCCCCGGGTAGACGATGTTGTAATCAAACGTGTGCGGCTCGCAGTAGTGAGAGCCAAACATATCGCAGGAGAACAGCGTCTTATCCTGCTCATCCCAGGTGAACATAGAATCCGGCCAATGCAGGAAGGGCGCGCTGATAAAGCGAAGCTGCCGCCCGCCCAAATCGATGCTCTCACCGTCTTTGACAAAGCGAATTTTGAGATCCTCTCGGTTGGTGATATTCTTCAGGTAGATCGCACCTGCGCGGCTGACGAGAATCTCTGCATTGGGGCAGAGACTCAGAAGCTCGGCCAAAGCGCCGCTGTGATCCGGCTCGCAGTGGTTTAAGATGATATAGTCGATCTGCTCCGTATCCATAACCTCGCGGATATTGCCAAGATACTGCTCGAAATAGGTTTTGTGGCAAGTTTCGATCAGCGCGGTTTTCTGCTCTCCCCGGAGAAGATAGGAGTTATAGGTTGTCCCATACTCCGTGCGCATGACGACGTCGAAGATGCGCATATTCGGATTCAGAATGCCGACGGAATAGAGATTTTCGGTTATTTTTATCGCTGCCATAGCTAGTTCCTTTCTCGCAAAAAAAGGAGCGGCTGCTCCTTTTTTATTCTTTATTCTTCCTCGAAAACGTCTTTATCTGCGCCGCACAGCGGGCAGACAAAATCTTCTGCAACGTCTTCCCACTTGGTGCCCGGCGCGATTCCGTTATCCGGGTCTCCCTTTGCCTCGTCGTAAACATAGCCGCAAATGGTGCAAACGTATTTTTTCATTCTTGTTTCTCCTTTTCTATGGTTTCTTTAAAGGCTGTGTTGAACTCTATCCCGCTCCTCTGCCGTTTTGGCGTCGTTCCAGCGGTCCATCGTGCCAACCAGGTATCCGGTAATTCTGCGGATGCGCTCAATTGGCTTATGCTCATAAGTATAACGCAGTTCCACTTCCTCGCCATCCACAGCGATATTCAGCGCCTTGAGTGCATGGCCGGGGATTTTCTCCTGCACATGCCGCACATATGCGTCAATTTCCTGCTGCTCCAGCGTTCCGCCAGTTACAGTGATATCTATCATATCCAATCCCTCCAATCATATTCCAAGATACTGTCTCTTTACTTTTCCTTATATTTAAGATACCATATCTTTAAGGAAAATTCTGTTGCACTTGCAACATAACTGGAGTATTTTTATGTCGATTCCTAGGTCAACTTTATTTATGGGCATCTCCGAGGCTGAATATGCCGCGATGCTGCACTGTTTTGAGACATATGAGCAATCCTATTCCTCCGGCGCGCTCATCCGTACTTTTGACGACAGAAGCCGCAGCGTCGGCATTTTGCAGAGCGGCCGCGCGGATATCCTGCGCCTGGATGCAGACGGCGGCAAAACTGTGCTCGAACAGCTGGAAGAGGGCAGTATTTTTGGGGAAATGCTCGCCTTTTCCGGCGCCGAGCAGGAGAATATCTGCGTCGTCTGCACCCAAAGCTGCCAGGTGCTGTATATCGATTACGAGCATATCATCAAGCGCTGCCCCAAAGCCTGCCCGCATCACAGTATTCTCGTGCAGAATATGCTGATGCTGCTCTCCCAAAAGGCGCTGCTGCTAAGCCAAAGGGTGGAAGTTTTAAGCTGCCGCTCCATCCGGGAAAAACTGCTGCACTATTTTTCGCTCTGCGCCCATCAGCAGGGCAGCCCGAGCTTCCGCCTCCCCTTTTCCATGAGCGCCCTGGCCGATTATATCTGCGCCGACCGCAGCGCGATGACGCGGGAAATGAGCCGGCTCAAGCGCGAAAACGTGCTATCCGTGGATGGGCGCAGGATTACGCTGCTGGAAGCGTAGGCCCTTCCCGCCAAAAAGTCCGCGTATCCCGCGGGCCTTTTATCATTTCAGCGCAATCTTCGCCTCAAAACAGGTGCCCCGCTCGTGCACGCCCCGAAAGAGCAGCTCTGCCTCCCGCTCTTCGCGGTATACCGAAATCTCATCCCCGACCAGCGCCTGGGAAAGAAAGCAGACCGAGATGAGGCCAAGCTCCTCTGCCGAGGTGCCCCCTGGCAGGAAATCCCACAGAATATCCAGATAGGCGGCATTGTTCAGATGGCAGTTCCAATCCGTATCCGAAGGACGCACGTTCCAGCCGCCTGCATATTCCATCTGTTCGGGCAGCTGCAGGCGCACAGGATCCGGGCAGGAGCTTTGCATTTCCTCCTGCGCCTCGATGCCCAGCTGCAAAAAGACTTTTGGCCGCAGCAGTTTTTTGCTCTCGGGATCCACCAGGGCATAGGCCGTTACGCTGTTGACCAGCTCCTCCCCCTGCTCGCCCAAAATCTGAAAGCACCGGAAAAAGGCGGCGCGCTGTTCGCCCCGGTGCCACGTGCGGATTTGAATGCGCTCCCCGGCTTTGGGCAGGCGCTCTATTTTCAAATTTGCCCGGACGACCAAAAAAGCCATCCCCATCTTTGCCAGATGTGCAAAGGCTAAATCGCCCTGCGCCAAGTGCCGCTCGCCCGCCTCCTGCTGGAGCCGCAGCAGATTGGAAAGCTTGAGCAGGCTGCCCTGGCCCACGTCGTAAGTGCAAACCTGATAGTCTAAAACATATTCCGAAGGCAATTTCATCTTCACTCACCTCTCCATCAAAGGAAAAGGAGCGCCGCACCATCCCAGCGCCCCTTTTGTTCTCCCTATTTTTTAATGCCAATATCTTTGCGGTACTGCGCGCCTTCAAAGTGGATTTTTTCCACATTTTCATAGGCGATTTTCCGCGCCGCCTGCATGTCGGCCCCCTTCGCGACCACGCCCAAAACGCGGCCGCCGGAGGTATAGAATTTACCGTTTTCCAGCTTTGTCCCGGCATGGAACACGACGACGCCATCCGAAACTTCCTCCAGGCCGCTGATCTCCTTGCCCTTCTCATAATGCTCGGGATACCCGCCAGAGGCCATCACAACGCAAACTGCCGCGCCCTGCTCAAACTCCAGCGTAACCTCGGAGAGCCGCTCTTCTATCACGGCCTCGAAAATCTCCAGCAGATCGTTTTTCATCCGGAACAGCACGCTCTGCGCCTCGGGGTCGCCAAAGCGGGCGTTATACTCCAAAAGCTTGGGGCCATCTTTTGTCAGCATCAGCCCGAAGAAAATCACGCCCTTGAACGGCCGGCCTTCCGCGTTAAGAGCATCCACCGTTGGGCGGATGATCTCCCGCTCCACCTGCTGCTGAATCTCTGGGGTATATTTGGGCGTGGGTGAAAAAGTTCCCATGCCGCCTGTGTTCAGCCCTTCGTCGTTATCCCGGGCTCTTTTGTGATCCTGGGCGCTGGCCATGGGCAGAATGGTATGCGAATCTGTAAAAGTCAGCACGGAAACTTCCGGCCCCTCCAAAAACTCCTCGATGACGACGGTGTTGCCCGCCGTGCCAAAGGCTTTCTCCAGCATCACCTGCCGCACTGCCTGCTCGGCCTCCTGCCGGGTTTTGCAGATGAGCACGCCTTTGCCCAGCGCCAGGCCATCCGCCTTGACAACCAGAGGGATTTTCGCCGTTTTTACATATTCCAGCGCCTGCTCCGCATCCGAAAAGGTCTCATACTCTGCCGTGGGGATGTGATATTTCTTCATCAGTTCTTTGGAAAACGCCTTGCTGGCCTCGATGATGGCCGCGTTTTTCCTTGGGCCGAACGCCCGGATGCCCTCTGCTTCCAGCGCATCCACCATGCCCATGGCCAGCGGATCATCCGGCGCAACCACAACCAGATCCATCTTCTCCCGCTTGGCAAAGGCCACCATATTTTCAATATCCGTCGCCGCGATGTCTACGCAGGTTGCGATCTGGGAAATGCCGCCGTTGCCTGGCGCGCAGTATAGTTCCGGCTTTTTGGGGCTTTGGGCGAGCTTCCACAGAATGGTATGCTCTCTTCCGCCGCCGCCGACTACCAATATTTTCATCTGCTAATTTCTCCTTCTCCTGTTTGACGCCGACTGGCCCTGGCCCGAGGCGCGTCAAAAGAGCCCGAAAAGCAGCAAGGGAGCCCGGCATACTGCCGCGCTCCGCCTCTGCCAGTTTCGCTTAGTGTTTGAAATGGCGCATTCCCGTAAAGACCATGGCAATGCCCTTTTCATCCGCCAAATCGATGGATTCCTGATCCCGGATGGAGCCGCCCGGCTGGATAATAGCCGTAATCCCGGCTTTTGCCGCCTCTTCCACACAGTCCGAGAAGGGGAAGAAGGCATCCGAAGCCAGAACAGCACCTTTCACTGCCTCGCCGCTGCGCTCCAGCGCGGAAACCGTCGCCCAAATGCGGTTCACCTGCCCCGGCCCAATGCCCAGCGAGCAGTTATCCTTGCCGATGGCAATGCCGTTGGACTTAATATGCTTGACGATCTTCCAGGTGAAGAGCAGGTCTGCCATCTCTTTTTCCGTGGGAGCGCGCTTGGTGACGACTTTGAGCTCGCCGTCCAGCAGTGCGTTATCCGTCTCCTGCACCAAAAGGCCGCCGAGAACGCTCTTCACTTCCAGCTTCTCCTCGCCGTTTCTGCGGATGGAGGGCAGCCTGAGCACGCGCAGGTTCTTCTTCTTGCAGAGAATCTCCAGCGCTTCCTCTGTGTAATCCGGGGCGATGATGATCTCCAGGAAGATTTTCGCCATCTCCTCCGCCGTCTTCGCATCTACCGTCTCGTTCACCGCGACGATGCCGCCGAAAATCGAAGTCGGGTCTGCCTGATAAGCCTTAGTATAAGCCTCGTAAACCGAATCTGCCTGGGCAACGCCGCAGGGGTTTGCGTGCTTGAGGCCGACGGCCGCAATGCCATCGAACTCCCGCAGCTGCGCCAGCGCCGCATTGGCGTCGTTGATGTTGTTGTAGGAAAGCTCCTTGCCGTTGAGCTGCTCGGCAATCGCCAGACTCCCTTCCACGGGAAGCGGAGTCTTATAGAAAGCAGCGCGCTGATGCGGGTTTTCCCCATAGCGCATCTCCTGCGCCTTTTCATAGGTAACCGTGAATTTCTCAGGCAGATCGTTGCCCGTGATCTTTCTCAGATAGGAGGAGATCAGCGCATCATAGGCGGCAGTTGTCTCGAAAACTTTGGCCGAGAGATAGAACTTGGTCTCCCTGGAAATGCCGCCGGCTTTGAGCTCGTCCAAAACCTTGCCGTAATCTGCCGCATCTGTGATGACCGCGACATCCTGCCAGTTTTTGGCCGCCGCGCGCAGCATGGAGGGGCCGCCAATATCGATATTTTCGATGGCGTCTTCCAGCGTGCAGTTCTCTTTGGAGATGGTCTGCTTAAAGGGATAGAGGTTGACCGCGACGACGTCAATCGGCTCAATCTCCAGCTTTTTGAGCTGCTCCATGTGTTCGGGGTTGGAACGCATCGCCAAAATGCCCGCGTGAATTTTCGGATGCAGCGTTTTTACCCGGCCGTCCAGGCACTCCGGGAAGCCGGTAATCTCGGAAACCCCCGTTACCGGGATGCCCGCCTCGGAAAGCGCGCGCTTGGTTCCGCCCGTCGAAAGCACTTCAAAGCCCAGTTCGACCAACCCTTTTGCAAAATCGACAATCCCGGTCTTATCCGAGACGCTCAAAAAAGCTCTTGCCATCTTGTTTCTCCTTATTCAAACAAATTCAACCCTATCGGATTGTTACTTTTCTTCCCTGCACCAGCAGCCGATCCGCGCAAAACAGCGCCACGGCCTCGGGCAGAATTTCATGCTCAACCTCTAAAATGCGCTGCTGCAGGCTCTCTGCCGTATCCTCCGGCAAGACGGAGACTGCCCGCTGCAAGATGATGGGACCGGTATCTGCGCCCTCGTCTACAAAGTGCACCGTCGCCCCGGAGACTTTTGCCCCGTAATCCAGCACTGCCTGATGCACCCGCAGCCCATAATACCCCTTGCCGCAAAAGGAAGGGATGAGCGATGGATGGATATTGATGATTTTTTCGGGATACGCCTCGATCATCTGCTTGCCCAGGATGCTGAGATACCCCGCCAAAACCACGCCCTCTGCGCCATATTCCCGCAGAGCGCCGAGGTTTGCATCGAAAAACGCCTGCTCATCTGCATAGTCTTTTTTGCAGATGACAACGCCGGGGATTCCCGCCTTTTTGGCGCGCTCCAGCGCATAAACCCCAGGTTTGCTGGAAATGACCACAGCGATCTCCCCCGGGATCTTCCCGCTCTGCACGCCGTCGATGACGGATTGCAGATCCGTCCCGCCGCCTGAGACCATCACAGCCAGCCGCTTCACAGGACAACCACCCCGCCCTGCTCGCCTGCCTTGACTTCGCCGATGATCTGCGCGTGGTCGTCTGTGTTGGCGTTGATATAGGTGGTAATCTCATCCGCCTTGTCCGCATCCACGACGAACACCATACCGATGCCCATATTGAACGTATTATAAGATTCTCTGGGCTCCAGGCCAGTTCCTGCTACCAGCATACGGAAAATTTCCGGAAGCTCATAGGATTTGGAATCGACATAGGCGCAGACACCTGCCGGGAAGATGCGGGCCAGCTTTTCATAGAAGCCACCGCCCGTGATATGGGCGATGCCCTTAATATCGTATTTGCTGGTTACATCCAGCACAGTTTTGACGTAAATCTTGGTGGGAATCAGCAGTTCTTCGCCCAGCGTATGCCCCAGGCCTTCCACATACTGATCCAGCGCCGCCCGCTCCATGGGGAACACCCTGCGCACCAGCGAGAAGCCGTTGGAATGGATGCCGCTGCTGTTTAGGCCGATGAGCGCCTGCCCGGGAGCGATCTTCTCTCCCGTGATGAGCTTTTCTTTGCTGACGATGCCAGTCGTGAACCCGGCAATATCGTATTCGCCTTTGGCGTAGAAATCCGGCATTTCCGCCGTCTCTCCGCCCACCAGCGCGCAGCCGGCCTGCAGGCATCCTTCCGAGATACCTTTGACGATCTGCGCCGCAATTTCCGGCTTCAGCTCGCCCGTGGCGATATAATCCAGGAAGAACAGCGGTTTTGCCGCATGGCAGACGATATCGTTGACGCACATAGCCACGCAGTCGATGCCGACGGTGTCGTGCTTATCCATCACAAAGGCGGCCTTGAGCTTGGTGCCCACGCCGTCCGTCCCGGCGATGAGAACATCGTCTCCCAGCGCATACATGCTGCCAAAGCTGCCCAGCCCCGTCAGGACGTTGCCATCGAAGGTTCTGTTGGCATATTCCTTCATCAGCCGCACCGCCTCATATCCTCTATGAACATCCACGCCCGCATCCGCATATGTGATCTTCTTCTTATTTTCACTCATCTTTTTCTTCCTCTTTCGTCTCATCCTGGCTCAGCATTTTTGCAAGATCCAGCTTTTTCGTCTCCTCGCAGCAGCGAATAATATCCATCGGGTAGTGCCCGTCGAAGCAGCCTGTGCAGAAGTTGCAGCCCGCGCCTTCGACGGTTTTGAGCAAATCCTCTTTGGTCAGATAGTAGAGGGAATCCGCGCCAATCAGCTTGCGGATATCCTCGACTGTTTTGGTGGATCCAATCAGCTGATCATGCGAGGGGGTATCGATGCCAAAGAAGCACGGGAATGCCACAGGCGGCGAGCTGATGAGCATATGCACTTCTCTTGCGCCTGCCAGCCGCAGCATCTCGACGATCTTGCGGCTGGTCGTCCCGCGGACGATGGAATCGTCGATGAGGACCAGCTTTTTGCCATAGACATTCTTCTTGAGTGCGTTCAGCTTGAGCTTGACGCCCCGCTCCCGCAGCGACTGGCTGGGCTGAATGAACGTCCGGCCGACATAGCGGTTCTTGGCCAGCGCTTTTTTATAGGGGATGCCGGATTCCTCTGCATAGCCAGCCGCGGCAGGCGTCGCCGAATCCGGCACATCCGCCACGAGATCCGCCTTGACCGGGCAGGCGTGCGCCAGGCGGCGGCCCATGTTCTCCCGGGCGCGGTAGACGCTGATGCCATCGATATCCGAATCCGGCCGGGCAAAATAGACATATTCAAAAATGCAAAGCGCCGTATCATCTGCAAAATTCGTCTGGTGGGAATGGAAGCCATCTTCATCAATGACAATAATCTCCCCTGGGCGCACATCCCGAATAAATTCCGCATCGATAGCGTCGAACGCGCAGGATTCAGATGCGATGACGAAGTTATCCTCCAGCTTGCCCACTGCCAGCGGGCGAATCCCCTGTGGATCGCGCACGGCGATGAGGGAGTGCTGCGTCGCGATCACCAGCGCATACGAGCCTCTGACAATGCGCATCATGTTTTTGATGGCCTGCACGATGTCATCCGTCTTGCTGCGGGCGATCAGATAGGCCATCACTTCTGTATCGATGGTCGTCTGGAAAATCGCGCCCTCGTCCTCCAGCTTTGCGCGGATGATCTGTGTATTGATGAGGTTGCCGTTGTGCGCCATGGCCATCTGCCCGCCGCGGTAGCTCATGACGATGGGCTGCGCGTTCAGAACCTGGCTGTCGCCGGTTGTAGAGTAGCGCACATGCCCGATGCCCAGCTTGCCGCCGGCCAGCGCATCCAGCCCGCCTTTGAACACTTCCGAGCAAAGCCCCATATCCTTATGGCAGCGGAACCCCTTGCCATCCGAGACGGCAATGCCTGCGCTCTCCTGCCCGCGGTGCTGCAGGGAAAACAGGCCGATATAGCATGCCTCGGCCGGGTCGAACTTGCCATCTGCCATATAGATGCCAAAGACGCCGCACTCTTCGTGCATGGCGTCGTCCATTGGCTTGATTCTCTCGTATCTCTCGTTTTTCTTCATATTCTGCATGAATTACGCACCCATCAGACGGTGCAGAATCTCCTGGTATGCCTCTTCTACGCCGCCCAGATCCTGGCGGAAGCGGTCTTTATCCAGCTTGGCGCCCGTCTTGCTGTCCCAGAAGCGGCAGGTATCCGGGGAAATCTCGTCTGCCAGCACGATCTCTCCATGGAAACGGCCGAATTCCAGCTTGAAGTCGATGAGCTCAATGCCGAATTCCTTCAGGTATTTGCCCATGATCTCGTTGACTTTGAGGGCATATTCCTTGATGGTATTCAGCTCCTCCTCCGTCGCCAGCCCCATGGCCGCGATGTGGTAATCGTTGATCATCGGGTCGCCCAGCTCGTCGTTTTTATAGGAAAACTCCAGGACAGTTGCCTTCATCTTGGTTCCCTCCGGGAGCCCAAGGCGCTTGGAAAGGCTGCCGGCGGCAATATTTCTGACGATCACTTCCAGCGGAACGATCTCCACTCTTTTGACGATGGTCTCGCGATCCGAAATCTCCTCCACATAGTGCGTCTTGATGCCCTCTTTCTCCAGCATCTGGAACATATGATTGGAGACTTTGTTATTGACGACGCCCTTGCCGACGATGGTCCCCTTCTTCAGGCCGTTAAACGCCGTGGCATCATCCTTGTAATCGACGATGACATAATCGGGGTTGTCCGTCTCAAAAACCTTCTTCGCCTTGCCTTCATACATCTGGTTCGTTTTTTTCATTTTGCTGCCTCCGCTTGCAGCTGCTCATCCGCCTGGATGACCTTCTGCTGCATTTCAAATTTATAATCCCTAAGGGCTTTTCTGATGCCCTCATATTTTACTGCCAGAATCTGCGCCGCTAAAATCGCCGCATTTGCCGCACCGTTCACGGCCACTGTCGCTACCGGAATGCCATCCGGCATCTGCACCGTCGAAAGCAGGGAATCCAGCCCATCCATCATGGAAGACTTGATGGGAAGGCCGATGACGGGAATCGCCGCGTGCCCGGCCATGACGCCGGCCAGATGCGCCGCCTTGCCTGCCGCCGCAATGATCACTTCCACGCCCCGCTCTTCTGCCGTTTTTGCGAATTCCGCCGCAATTTCCGGCGAACGATGCGCCGAAATCACCCGCGCTTCAAAGGGAATCCCAAATTTTTCCAGCGTCTCCAGCGTTTTTCCCACAACGCTCATGTCGCTTTTGGATCCCATGACGACTGCAACTTTCATCTTCTCTCTCCTTTTGCCTGCTATTTCAAACTGCACTTATTATTTTAAAGATTCCGCTGGGCGCTGTCAACGAAATTGCATATCCTTTTTATAAAAAATATAAATAAAGTTCGGAATATCCCGAACTTTATTGCACATCTCTATTTAAATGATATTAGATGTACCGTTTCACCGCCTCTTCACCCCATGCCGCTGTCTTTGCTGCAAAATCAGACGGCTGGACAGACTTTCCGGCATAAAAAAGAGCGCATGGCGCTCTTTTTTATGCTCTTCCCTAAGTTTTTTATAGCAGCTGGGCAAAGAAGGAGGCTCCAACCACAGTAAGAATGCCGGAAATCACAATGGCAAGGCTGCTCATGGCGCCTTCCACCTCCCCCATCTCCATGGCTTTGGCCGTTCCGATTGCGTGCGCCGCACAGCCGATGGATAAGCCCTTCGCGATAGGATGGCGAATGCGCAGCAGCCGGCAGGCTCCCTCTGCTATCATATTTCCAAAAATTCCCGTGATGATAATCGAAGCGACTGTGAGCGTCTCAATGCCGCCAAGCTCCTGCGAAATGCCGATGCCAATCGCCGTCGTGATGGATTTGGGCAGCAGCGTAACGTATTGCTCATGCGTCAGGCCAAAAAGCAGAGAGAGCAGATAGATGCTCAGCATGCTGGCCACCGCCCCTGCCAGCGCCGCCAGCAAAATCGCTTTCCAGTTCTTTTTCAGCAAACTAAGCTGCTGGTAAAGCGGGATGGCCAGACAGACTGTGGCAGGCGTGAGCAGATAGCTCAGGTACTTTGCCCCCTCATAATACACATCGTAATCCACGCGAAAAACAGTCAAAACAGCCATCACAAAGACGACCGCCAGAAGCAGCGGATTGAAGATTGCCAGCTTGCACTTCCTCTTGAGGAAGCCGCCGAGCTCATAGCCCAAAATGCTGATCACAACCCCGAAAAAGAGGGATTCCGTAAAAAAGGCGCTCATTTTCTCTTCCTCTCTTCCAGCCGCAGTGCAAGCTCCGCCGTCTTTCCCGAAGCCGCCATGACGGCCAGCGTCGTCAGCAGTGTGATGGCCAGAAAAGCCAGCCAAATCTGGCCAAGTTCTTTCCAGACTTGCATCAGCCCCACAGCCGCCGGAATGAACATCAGCGGCATGATCTCCACGAGAAAATCTCCCGTCTGCCTGACGGCCTCCAAAGGAAGGGCGCCGGTTGCCAGCAGAGCAAACATCAGAACCAGCCCGTAGATGCTGGCGGGAATGGGCAGCGGAAGCAGGCTGTGCAGTGCCTCTGCCGCAAAGCTGACGAGCAAAATAATACAGGTTTGGCGAATGAATTTCATCTTTTCCCCCAAGAATATTCTTTTTTGATCTTATATGAGCATAGCCAAAAGATCAAGATAAAATCCGTGCCGCAGGCAGGCGCGGATTTTCCGCATCAAAAAAGCAGGCAAATTTCTCCGCCTGCTCTCTTCTTTCTTTTCTGCTATTCCAAAATTCTGCGCTCCAGGCATTCATATCCCGTGCAATATGCGGCCAGCAGCTTTTCCCCGGCATCCAGCAGGGCCGGCAACTCCTCCGCGCCGTCAAAGGAATAGCAGACCAGCAAAACTTCTCTCTGCCCGGGCAGCAGCATGCTTCTCTGGCTGTCGCTGGAAGGGTTGCCAAAAGCTCCCTCGGCGTCGTGCAGAGCCGGCAGGTATTCTACGTTATAGGAATCTTTCCCAATCCCCAAATAGTGCTTGCCCTCCGCCGCGCGTTTGAACACAACCTCTCCCTGCAGTTTCTGCGCATCATAAGAGCCCAGAGAGTAGCCCGAAGTAACCGAGAGCAGGTTGTTGATATCCACCGCATTGTTGATATAATAGAGCCCTTTGCCCTTTAGAATCCGGCGGAGCATGGCTTCGGCCGCGTTGCGGTAGGAATGCGGGTCTTTGCCCAGCGCCTGATATGCCTTTCGCGTAGACGCAACATGCGGCATTTTCGCGATATCCGCCGTCTCGTATTTTGCGCAAAGCGCCTCCATACTCTGCTCGAAGTGCCGGATAAACGCCTCCGTGCTTTTCTCCACTTTCCCGCAATACCGCAGTATCCCCAGCGCCGCCTGCGGGCAGGCCTCCCTAAGCGATGCGTCGATCGAAATGTTCATATGCGCTCCTTTTTCTCCTGTTTTCCAAACATATTGTAGCCCAGTTTGCCGCTTCGCGCAAGGAGCTCCGCGCCTTTCTCAGCGTTCGGCGCCCTGCCTCTTCCGGCTGGGCAGTGCAATGAGTATCGCCATAGCCAGAATCAGCCCGATGGCCAGCCAGTCTATCAGGGCGATCTCCGTGCCCAGCCAGAGCGACGCGATTACCGCTGCGCTGACTGGCTCTGTGCACGCGAACAAGCTGGCCCGTACACCTCCAAGGTTCTGCACGCCCTGCAAATACAGCGCAAAAGCGGCCGCTGTCCCCAAAACTGCGATAGCCGCAACACCCAGAACCGCGCCGCCATCCAGCGCCACTTTCATGCGCCAAGCCCCCGTAAAAGCGCCCAACGCGACGCCGCCAATCAGCATTCCATATCCTGTAATCGCCATGCTGCCATATCTGGAAAGCAGCCGCCCGGGCAGAAGTGTATAGAGCATGCAGGAGACGGCCGCTCCCATTCCCCAAAGCAGCGCCCTAGGCGAGAGCACCAGCGAGCCGAATCTTCCGTGTGTGGTCAGCAGGAACACGCCTGCCAGCGCCAGCAGCAACGCCATGCTCTCGCGCCTATCCGGCAATTTCCGCATTCTGATGCAGGTTACGAGCAAAATCAGCGCCTGCCCCAGGTATTGAAGCGCTGTAGCCGTGGCCGAATTGGAATAGGAGATGGCCGTCATATAGGTGTATTGGCAGGTCATCAGCCCCAAAACAGCAAATAGAATCAGACGCGCTGCATCCCGTGGGTGCCTCCATACCGCCGTCAGCGCACCCGGCTCGTGCACTGCAACCATCAGCAGCAAAAGCACACCCGCCACCAGCATCCGAACCATCGTCAGCCATTGGCTATTCATCTGTTTTTCCAAAAACAGGTACTGCCCAATCGTCCCGGAAAAGCCCCATAAAGCGCCGCCTGCAAGCGCGCAAATTATTCCCCAAAGCTTGCCTTTCATTTTTACACTTCCTTTCTTCATAATCCAATTATATTGTGATATAATTATTCCTGTATCCCGAAATATTGTGCAAATTTATCAAAATATTGAGGCCATTATGACTTTTAAACAGTTTCTCCTGACAGAAGAAAAAGAAGAACTCACCCAAGCCTTCGCGCCCGGCCTTCCGATTGCCGCCTATCAAAATACGTTTAGCGCAGATACCTACGATCTAATTGGCTGGCATTGGCATAATGCAGTGCAATACTGCCGAGTGCTGAGTGGGAATGTCGTTTTTCGCTGCGCAGATCAAACCATCACCCTCTCCAAAGGCGAAGGCATCTTCATTCATTCCAAAGTCGCTCATACCTCTGCCCCCGTCTGCCAAAACGCCTCTTATTTTTGCCTCGATCTGGATGCCTCCTTTCTCGACCACGTGCCCATATTCTCCAAATATTTGTTTGTCTTTTCGCCCAAAGCTTTGCCCTCCATGCAGGTGCTCTATCCAGATTCTCCCGCCCACCAAAGCATTCTCTCCCGCCTAGAGCAAATCGAATCTCTTCTCAGCCAGCTGCCGGAAAACTATGAGCTTTTGCTCTATGCCTTGCTCTATCAGCTTTTCGCCGATACCCTCGCTCTTCCAGAGGAAAACCCCAAGGCTTCCATATCCGGAATCAACGAACGGCTCGTGCAAATCCTTTCCTATATCCAGCTGCATTTCGCAGAACCAATCCATCTAAATCACATTGCAAGTGAAATTCACCTCAGTGAAAGCGAATGCTGCCGCTTTTTTAAAAAGGCAACTGGCCAGCGTCTATTCGCATATTTGCAGCATTACCGTCTGACCCAAAGCCTGGCTCTGCTGCGGCAGAGCTCCATGAGCATTGCCGAAATTGCTCAGGCAGTTGGCTTTGGAAACCAAAGCTATTTTACAGAGTGTTTTAAAAGAGATTTTGGGCAAACGCCTTTGCAATTCCGCAAGCAGAATAGCCCATTATTATCATTTTGAAATGGAAAAGGCGCCATGGGGTTTCCCAAAGCGCCTTTTCCAGCAGTCAAGCTTGGCTCTTCACATCTCTTTTTTCTTCTTCACCAGTTCAATCGCTTCTTTGCCGCCGAGGTGATCGATCTCGACAGCGACGACGCACAGCGCCCGGTATTCCTTCTCAATCTCCTGTTTTCGCCCTTCCGGGTCGCCCGGCGTATACTTTTCCGCCAGCACTTCCATCGCCGCGCGTTTCTCTCCCTCTTCCTCCAAAACACGCGCCCGGCCAAAGGCGATAACACTGCGGAAATAAGTCGTGTATCTTTCGGGCTGAATGTCGTCTAAATCGACGACGCAGAAGGAGACTTTATCATTTTCGGTGATCGCATCCAGCTTATGCCCCTGTTTGGCGCAGTGGAAGATGATTCTCCCATCTGCATACACATAGCTCAGCGGCACAGCATAAGGGTATCCTCCCTCCCCCAGCACCGCCAAAACGCCGGAAGTCCCGCGTTCCAGCACCAATTCGCATTCTTCCCTCGAGAGCGCCTGTTTTTTGCGCCGCATTTCCCGAAACATCTCCGCTCCTCCTCATCCTTACGCCAGCGCCGCCCAAAAGGGCAAACACATAGCAAGCTCTTTTCTTTTAGCATACCAAATCTCCGAAAATTTTCAACCCCTTCCCGGCTGCTTGCCGTCTTTTGCAAATTGCCCTTTTGCCTAAAAAATCCCGGGAGAAGTGATTTCTTCCGGGATTTTTCACATATTCTGTTCTTTTATCGTAGTTTTCTATTCCCACTCTTTTACAATTATCTCACACACCCTATTTTCAGTGTATTTTCCTATCATTTCAGCCGTTTTCAGGGTCATCTTTCTCTGTATTATTTTATTTATCATAACTCGTGTTGCAGAAAGTGTTGCAAAATAGGCGATGGAATAATCGCTAGTGGTTTGCGCATCGACCCAAGACTTATTGCTAATTCATTTGTAACAATAATATTTTGCTCTGATTTATTTATCAACTGGATTTGATGGCGGGTCTCAGATATTTAATTATGGATGATGTATGCAGTCGTGCTTCTTGACGAACAATTATATTGTAACAAATATGTGTGAGCAATTTAATGCTGCATACATGTAATCAGGAAATTGCTGTTTGAACATAGGATATCAATTTATTGTATTTTTTATCATCAAACGAATCACCATGATAAACAGCAGAGCACAGTTCTTTCACCACTGATAATATATTTGCACTTGCATTTGTTTCTATGTCTTTTATCATTCCATCAATTCGGTTTTTTATTTCATTGAGATTATTGGAAAGATACTGCTTGTCTTCTTCGCCCACAAGAAACTCACGATTTTTTGAATACATCCACAACTCTTCGCCGATATCAGCTATGCGACTAAGCCAAGTATTTGCTGGTTGTTGTTCCTGAAGTATGTGATCCCCATCAAAGCACTCCAACATCTTTTGAGTTACCTCAATAGGATATGGAGAAGCTAAAGGATCCATTTCTTCTTCGATCCCTAAGTTTATGGAATTGTGGAGATATTGGAATACCTTTTTGGGGAACTTGATTGCATTCGGAATAACTTCACCAGTATCGTTTGTCATCAATAAAAGCAAATAATCATAAGGAGATTCTGCAAATGGAATAGCAGTAATTAAGAAATCGTTCATCATCTCCTCTTTTGTTGGATCAAAATTTCTTAGCAATATTGGATAGCACACAAATATATTGTCATGATATGAGATTATAGGTAGAACGGCATCGTATGAGACCGTAAAATCTGTCATAACACGATTCACTTCATCTATTTCTGCTTTTCGGGATGATGAAAACCAACCTTTAACTTGATATTTCTATAAAACTCTCGTTCCCAAGCCAATGCCTCCCGTTTTGTAGGAAATCCCCTTTTCATCTTTCTTTTTGTTTCCCCAGCCCAATTCTTATATCGAGCAGAAGCAAACCATGTCCCGTTTTTGTCTTTGTAAGCACCCATAATAGCCTCCTTAATTTTAATAGAATTTGACTATTATACCAAACTACACAAAGAAACCTCTCAGCACTGCGTTATGCAATACTGAGAGGTTTCTTAAAAGCCACTTAGAACTATTCACTTTTTGTTTCAAAACGGTATCACCCTAAAAAGAGGATAATACGGAGAATATGAATAAACACGATAAAATCAGTGTTTTTCAAATAGAATAGATACTGTGAGGAACTTTGACTTTTACTCCCACTCGATCGTGCCCACCGGCTTTGGCGTCAGATCGTAAAGCACGCGGCATACGCCGGGCACTTCATTCAAAATCCGCTGAGTAATTTTCTTCAACACTTCCCAGGGAATTTCTGGCACCGTCGCCGTCATAGCGTCCACCGTATTGACCGCGCGGATGATCACCGGCCAATCGAAGGCCCGCTTGCCGTCCCGCACGCCCGTGGAGCGGAAATCCGGAACCACCGTAAAGAACTGCCAAATATGCTGGGCCAAATCCGCGGCGGCGAACTCCTCGCGCAGAATCGCGTCGGATTCCCGCAGGGCCGCCAGACGGTCTCTGGTAATCGCGCCCAGGCAGCGCACGCCAAGGCCCGGGCCCGGGAAGGGCTGCCGCTCTACCATGGATTCCGGCAATCCAAGCGCCTTGCCCACCACGCGCACCTCGTCCTTAAACAGCAGGCGCACAGGCTCCACCAGCTCAAACTTCAGATCCTCGGGCAGGCCGCCCACGTTGTGGTGTGCCTTCACGCCATCGCTCTCCAGAATATCCGGGTAAATCGTGCCCTGAGCCAGGAAGGTGATATCCTCCTGCTTGCGCGCCTCTTCCTCGAATACTTTGATGAACTCGCCGCCGATGATTTTGCGCTTGCGCTCCGGCTCGTCCACATCCACCAGCAAATCCAAAAACCGATCCGTCGCATCTACATAAACCAGATTTGCATCCATCTGGTTCTGGAACACCTCGACGACCTCTTCACTTTCGCCTTTGCGCATGAGCCCATGGTTCACATGAACGCATACCAGCTGCCTCCCGATTGCCTTGATGAGCAGCGCTGCGACCACCGAAGAATCCACGCCGCCCGAAAGCGCCAGCAGCACTTTCTTATCCCCGACCTGGGCGCGCACTTCCTCAATCTGCTCTGCAATAAATGCCTCTGCCAGTTCCTGTGTATTGATCCGCCGCATATCTGCGGGGCGCACATTATTTCCCATCCCATTATCCTCCACGTTAAAATTTATTCCCATTCAATCGTCGCCGGCGGTTTGCTCGTAATATCGTAGACGATGCGGTTAATATGCTTGACCTCATTGATGATGCGGCTGGAAGCCCTCTCCAAAACATCATAGGGGATCTTGGACCAATCCGCCGTCATGGCATCCACGCTGCTCACTGCCCGCAGCGCCAAAGTGTAGTCGTAAGTTCTCTCATCGCCCATCACGCCCACGCTTCTCATGCTGGTCAGCACGGCGAAATACTGCCAGATCTCGCGGTCCAGCCCCGCCTTTGCGATCTCATCCCGGAAGATGAAATCCGCATCCCGCAGCAAATCCAGCTTCTCTTTGGTGATTTCCCCGATGACGCGGATGGCCAAGCCCGGCCCCGGGAAGGGCTGCCGCCATACCATATAGCTGGGAATCCCAAGCTCTTCGCCCAGCGCGCGGACCTCATCCTTAAACAGATCCCGCAATGGCTCGATGATCTCTTCAAAATCCACATAATCCGGAAGCCCGCCGACGTTGTGATGGCTCTTGATCAGCGCCGCATCCCCAGAGCCGCTTTCCACGACATCCGGGTAGATGGTGCCCTGCGCCAAAAACTGGACCTTGCCGACTTTCTTTGCTTCCTCCTCAAAAACGCGGATAAACTCCTCGCCGATGATCTTGCGCTTTTTCTCCGGCTCGCTCACCCCGGCCAGTTTGGAGAGGAAGCGCTCCTCAGCATCCACGCGCTTGAGGTTGATATCGAACTCTTTTCCGAAAATCTGAACCACCTCGTCGCCCTCGTTTTTGCGCAGGAGGCCGTGATCCACAAAAATGCAGGTGAGGTTTTTCCCGATCGCCCGGTGCAGCAAAACCGCCACAACTGAGGAATCCACACCGCCCGAAAGCGCCAGCAAAACCTTGCCATCGCCTACTTTCTCTCGAATTTCCTCAACCGCCCTCTCTGCGAAGGAGTGCATCGTCCAATCGCCGGATGCGTGGCAAACTTCATATAGGAAGTTTCTCAAAATCTGCTGGCCAAACTGCGTGTGGTTCACTTCCGGATGGAACTGCACGCCGTAAATATTCTTTTCCGCGTTGCCAAATGCCGCAACCGGGCAGCTTTCCGTGGAGGCGTAGATCTCATACCCCTCCGGCGCTTTGGAGACGTAGTTCATATGGCTCATCCAGCAGATGGCAGATTGCGGAAGCCCAGCCAAAATAGGGTTGTCCACCTGGTAGGAAATCTCTGTCTTGCCGTATTCGCCCTGAGGCGCCCGGGAAACCTGGCCGCCGTATAGATATGCAAAAAGCTGCGCGCCGTAGCAAATGCCCAAAACCGGGATGCCCGCTTCAAAGACGCGCTTATCGCATTTTGGCGCATCCTCTGCAAACACATTTTTGGGCCCGCCCGTCAGGATAATGCCGATGGGGTTGTAGCTCATAATGCGCTCAAAGCTCGCGTGATATGGGAGCAGCTCGCAATAGACGTTCTGCTCGCGGACGCGCCTGGCAATCAGCTGGTTATACTGGCCGCCAAAGTCCAAAACAATTACAGTTTCTCTCATGTTGCCTCCGGTAGAAGTTTTTCAATATATTAGAGCGCTTGCACTCTTTTATACCCCTGCTCATCGATCTCCACATCGTGGAACCCGATCGCCTTCAACTCCTCCAGCACTTCCTCTTTGTTCTCCAGAAGCATGGGAACCTGCTCGCGCGCCACTTCGATGCGGGCATTTTTCTCCTGCACCCGCACGCGCACCATCTCATAGCCAAGCGATCGTAAGTAGTTTTCTGCCGCGCGGATCCACCGAAGCTTTTTGATCGTAATCGGCTCCCCGATGGCAATGCGCGTCGCAAGGCAGGCGTTTTCCGGCTGGATAAAATCGTTCATGCCGCGGAACTTGAGCAAATCGCGCACCTGGCTTCTGGTAACGCCGCAGAGCCGCAGCGGGCAGACGATGCCAAGCTCGGCCAGCGCCTTGCCGCCCGGGCTGCTGCACAGTTTTTCATACTGCACGCCCTCTTCCTTCATCAGGCTGCCATCCAGCAGAACTTTCAAATTGGCCTGCTCTGCCGCGTTTTTGACGACAGACAGCACGTTTTTCTTGCAGTAGTAGCAGCGCTCCTCTGTATTCTCCAAAACTTTCTGATCCATGAGCAGCCCTGTCTTGGGGGCCAGATGGCGGATGCCCAGCCGCTTGCAGAGCTCGCTGGAAATCTCCATCTCCTCGCCTGTGAAAAATTCTGTATCCGCAGTAATGGCGATGACGTTGCTGGCGCCCAGCGCATCCACAGCCGCAATTGCCACAAGCGAGCTGTCTGCGCCGCCCGAGAGGCAAACGCCGACCCTATCGTATTGCCGAATGATATTTAAAATCTCTTCGTATTTTTCCTGCATCATGACCTCCCGTATCACTCAAGAGTGTGCTGTCTTTATTGTACCAGTTTGTGCATCGTTAAGCAATTACATTTTGCCCGGAATTGACCTTCTGTTTACAATGACCTGTTCCTCTTTTTTATTATATTGCCCCTCAGGCCGTCCTATATCCTGCTTTTTTCGCAATCAAAAAGGCACAGAGCTGAGCCCTGCGCCTTCGCACATTTTTACTTCAAAACTTCCTGCTCCGGCCTGTTTTCCGCTTTGAAAACAAACTCATCATCCGAAAGCTCCATGCGGACCTCGTCGCCCAGGCGGACGCTGCCCTCCAAAATTTCCTCCGAGAGCTTATCTTCCACCGTCTGCTGCATGAGCCTGCGCAGCGGCCGGGCGCCGTATTCCGCGTCAAAGCCCATCTTGGCCAGTTTTGCCACCACTTCATCCGTATAGGAGAGATGGATATTGCGCTCGGTCAGCCGCTGGGCAATGGATTTCAGCATGAGCGCCGCGATCTTCAGCGTATCCTCCTCATCCAGATTGTGGAACACGATGATATCGTCGATGCGGTTCAAAAACTCCGGCCGGAAAGAGCGCTTGAGCTCTTCCATCATGTGTTCCTTCATGTGCTCATAGCCCGAAGGATCCTCCTCCGCCTGGCCAAAGCCGATTTTGCTCTTGGCTCCAATCCTGCTGGCGCCGATGTTGCTCGTCATGATGATGACGGTATTCTTGAAGTCCACCGTTCTGCCTCTGGAATCCGTCAGCCGCCCATCCTCCAGAATCTGGAGCAGGATATTGAAGACATCCGGGTGCGCCTTTTCGATCTCGTCGAACAGCACAACGCTGTACGGCTTTCTGCGGACTTTCTCGGTCAGCTGGCCGCCGTCGTCGAAGCCGACGTATCCCGGAGGCGAGCCGATGAGCTTGGAGACGGTGTGCCGCTCCATGTATTCGGACATATCCATGCGGATAATCGCATTCTCATCGCCAAACATCGCCGCCGCCAGCGCCTTGGAAAGCTCTGTCTTGCCCACGCCCGTCGGCCCCAGGAAGATGAAGGAGCCCACCGGCCGGTGCGGGTCTTTCAGCCCGGCGCGCGCCCGGCGAATCGCCCTGGAAACTGCCCGGACGGCCTCGTCCTGGCCGATGACCCGCTCGTGCAGAATCTCCTCCAGATGCAGCAGTTTCTGCGATTCATCCTCGGTCAGCTTGGTTACGGGCACATGCGTCCAGTCTGCGACGATGCCGGCAATATCTTCTTCGGTTACTTCCGCTTTAGAGACGCCGCGCTCCTTCTCCCAGGAGTTTTTCGTGTTCTCAATCTCTGCGGCCAGCGCCTTTTCCCGATCCCGCAGCTCTGCCGCCTTCTCAAACTCCTGATGATCGATGGCCTGCTCTTTTTCGCCCTTCAGCTCCTCTAGCTGTTTTTCCTTCTCTCTCAAGTCCGGCGGCGCGACGAACATCGCAATGCGGACTTTGGATGCCGCCTCATCCATCAGGTCGATTGCCTTATCCGGCAGGAACCGATCCATGATATAGCGGCTGGAGAGATCGACTGCCGCCTGAAGTGCGCCGTCCGTGATCTTGACCTTGTGGTGCGCCTCATATTTATCCCGCAGCCCCTTTAAGATCTCCAGCGTCTCTTCCCGGGAAGGCTCGCCCACGTTGACCGGCTGGAAGCGGCGCTCCAGCGCGGCGTCTTTTTCGATGTATTTGCGGTATTCCTCCAGCGTCGTCGCGCCGATCAGCTGAAGCTCGCCTCGGGCCAGCATGGGCTTTAACATGTTGGCCGCATCGATGGAGCCTTCTGCCGCGCCTGCGCCCACGATGGTATGCAGCTCGTCGATGAACAGGATGACATTCCCGTCGCTCATCAGCTCTTTGAGCGCGTTTTTGAACCGCTCCTCAAACTCGCCGCGGTATTTCGCCCCAGCTACCATGCCCGCCAAATCCAGCGAAACCACGCGTTTTTCCCGCAGAAGCTCGGGAATATTGCCCTCTGCAATGCGCTGTGCCAGCCCTTCTGCGATGGCCGATTTGCCCACGCCCGGCTCGCCGATGAGCACAGGGTTATTCTTGGTGCGCCGGATGAGAATCTGGATGATCCGCTCGATCTCCTGCTTTCTGCCGATGACGGGGTCCAGCTCTCCGCTTTTTGCCGCGGCCGTCAAATCCCGCCCGAATTTATCCAGGCTCGGGGTGTCTCCCGCCGCCTCTCCGCCGGGCGCGCCGCCTGCCGCAGCAGCCCCGCTGCCGCCCTGCTCTGCCAGGGCGATGATGCCCTGCTGAATTTTCTGGTAATCCACGCCCAGCTCAGAGAGCAGGCGGTTTGCAATGCACTCCCGCTCCCGCAGAAGCGCATAGAGCATGTGCTCGGTTCCGATATAGCTTAGGCCAAGCTGCCGGGCGACCGTCTTGGAAACCTCCAGAATTTTCTTGACCCGGGGTGTATAGCCGAAGTTGTCGTTTAAAACATAGTCTCCCTTGCCCACGGCCTGCACGATCATCTCTTTGAGCGCCTGACCCGTGATGCCCTGCTCTTTTAGAAGCGCGGCAGAAGGGCCGTTTTCCTCTAAAATGCCCAGGATTAAGTGCTCTGTCCCAACATAGTTATGGCCCAGCTCTTTGGCGAATTCCGCCGCATAGGCCAGCGCCGTCTTGGCGCCCTGTGTAAATCTCGCAAAGTAATCCATACTATCACCTCATTATGAAATGGTATTCTGTATCATCTGGGCCCGGCGCACATCCCGCTCCTCGGCGGTCGTTCCCTGCTCAGTGCCCAGCATTCCCGGCATGATATCCATCATCAAATTGCCCAGCACGGCCGGCGAACAGCAGGAAATCATCCCCATGCTCACGCCCAGCAGCAGGAAGGAGAGGCAGCTCATGGCTTCCTGCGTGTTCATCTTGGCCGCATATTTGAGCAGCCCATAGGAGCGCATCACGCTGTCCCTTAGCCACAGCCCGTTCTCCCGGGCCAGCCGCTCCCGTGCCTCCCGCTCTTTTTTCAAGATCTCCCGGACGACCGCCACCAGGTTTTTCGCAATATCCTCTTCCGCGATGCCCAGCGTCGTCTGGTTGGAAATCTGGTACATATCCGCTTTGGATTCCGTCCCCTCGCCATATATGCCTCTGGCCGTTGCGCCAAACTGCCCCAGCGAGGAGAGGATGCCCGGGAGCGCGCCCGTAACCGCGAGCCCTTTTAAGTGCATCATCACGCCTATGCGCAGGCCAGTTCCGAGGTTGGTCGGGCAGGCGGTGAGATAGCCCAGCTCTTCATCGAAGGCATACTGCGCTTTTTCTCCTAGCATGCGCTCCAGCTCCTGGCAGCCCTTGAGCGCCGCATCCACCTGGAACCCGCTCTTGATGCACTGCAGGCGGTAGTGATCCTCCTCCATCATCATGATGCCCACCGTCTGATCCGGCGAGAGCAGCACTGCCCCATCCGGGCTCTTTGCCAGATCCCGGCTGATCAAGTGCTGTTCCACCATGCGCGTCCGCTCCAGCGGAGAAAGCGCCTTCATCTCGGTCAGGGAAAAATCCATCCCCGGCCGCAGAAACATCTCTTTGACGGGCGCCTGAATCTCCGCCGCCCGCTCTGTTCCCGCAATTCTGTGCGGGAAGGGGACCCCTGCCAAGTTTCGCGCCAGCCGCACTCTCGTGGAGGCGACAATATCGTTTTCCGGCCCCTCGTCTTTCAGCCACATCGCCATACCGCTATTTCTCCTCCCCCTGGATTTTCATCGCTTTCATCTCATCCCGAAGCTCCGCGGCCTTTTCAAAATTCTCCTCCGCAATGGCTTTGGAAAGCTGTTCCTTTAATTCGTAGTAATGCCGCCGCTTTTCCGCCTCTTCTTTGCTGGCCGCCGGCTTTTCCCCAATGTGCTGAACACTGCCGTGCGCCCCTTTTAGAACGGGGATGACGGCATCCCGGAAGGTATCATAGCAATCCGGGCATCCAAACAGCCCGCTCTGCTGGAAATCCCGGAAGCTGGTGCCGCAGCTTTGGCAGACGGCCCCTTGCCCGGAATGCACGGGCAGCTGCATGAAATCATCAAAAAAGCTCTTGAAAAAATCTCCCGTTGAAAACAAATTCATGTTCAGCTCCGGGTGGTGTTTCGCGCATTCCGCGCAAAGATGCACCTCGCTCTTCGCCCCATTGATATATTGCACCGAGTGCACAGTCGCCTGGTTTTTTCCGCATTCATTGCAAAGCATCGTCTTACTCCTCCCCTAAAATGCTGAGCAGCATTTCCTTCAAAATGCTCGCCCGCAGATTATCCTTAATATTGCTCGGTATATGGATGGCCTTATCCGAAATCGCCGCCGCCATCAGCTTTTCCTGTTTTTCCTCGATCAGCCCCATCTCTCCGAGGCCGGAAATCAGCTCCTGGGCATCTTTTTTGGAGATGCTCCCGCTCTTGAGCTTTTCCGAAATCAAAGAGAGAATGTGTTCGCTCTTATCCGGGTTAATCTTGACCAGCTTGATATACCCGCCGCCGCCCCGCCGGCTCTCGATGAGATAGCCCTTTTCAGGGGAAAAGCGCGTCGCCAAAACATAGTTGATCTGGGAAGGCGCGCAGGAAAAATAGTCTGCCAGCTCGTTTCTCTGAATCTCGATCATCTCGTCATATTCATCCATCAGCGATTTGATGAACTGCTCAATGCTGTCGCTTAGAACTGCCATTCCTTTCGCCTCCTATTTTGTCTTTGACTTTCTTTGACTTTTATAGTTATAATATAATCTCTTTGCTCCATCCTGTCAATTATTTTTGCCCATTTTTTTATGAATTATTTATGAACAGCCCGCCGCCGTCAAACAGCTCCATTCTGCTTTCCCGGCCTTGCCGCACCGCCCCTTCGGATGCTATAATAACGGCATCTCATCCAAATACCGGAGGTTTTATGGAGCATATCAGAAAAGCAGCCCCGCAGGATGCTTCCCGTCTGGCAGAGATCCTGATTTTTGCCAAACGAGTGGCCTATCGCCCCATTTTTCAGAACGATGCCGTCTCCTTTGGCCAGATGCAGGTACTTCCCCTGGCGAGCGAATATCTCGCCAGCCCGGAAAAGCTGGAAAACATCTGGGTCTACGACGACGAATTTGTCAAAGGCATGGTGCATATCCAGGGCCGCCAGATTAAGGAGCTGTATGTGGACTGCTTTTTCCAGCACCAGGGCATCGGTGCACAGCTTCTCGGCTTTGCGGTGCACGAGCGCGGCGCCCGGTTCCTCTGGGTGCTGGAAAAGAACAAGGCCGCCATCCAGTTTTATCAGGCTCAGGGCTTTGCCTTTTCCGGCCAGCGCATGATCGAGGCCGGGACGAGCGAATTCCTCCAAAGAATGGAATTGCAATAAAAAAACAGCGTGGCTCATGCCGCGCTGTTTTTCTCTTCTTCTATATTCTCTGCGCCAATTCCCTAATGTATGCGCCAAACTGCTCCCTCAGATCTTCTCTGCCCAGAGCGAATTCGCAGGTCGCCTGCAGGAACCCAAACCGATCGCCAACGTCATAGAGCTTTCCTTCCAGCTCCAGCGCATACATCTTCTCTCTGCCCAAAAGCGTGAAAAGCGCATCCGTCAGCTGAATCTCGCCGCCTTTTCCCTGGCCGGTGTGCTCCAAAATCTCAAAAATCTCCGGCGTCAGAACGTACCGGCCCAAAATCGCCAGGTTGGAAGGCGCCTCCTGCTGGCTGGGTTTTTCCACCATGCCCAGCAGTTCGTGCAGCCCATCTGCCCCCGCGCCCGGCTGAATGATGCCGTATTTGGAAATATCCTCTTTTGCCACCGGCTGTACGCCGATGACGCTGGCGTTCTCCCGCTCATATGCGTCCATCAGCTGGCGCAGGGCAGGCGTCTTGGAATCCATGATGACGTCCCCCAGCATGATGCCAAAGGGCTCGTTGCCCACAAATTCCTTGGCGCACAAAATGGCATGCCCCAGGCCTCTGGGGTGTTTTTGGCGGATATAGTGCACATTGACCATATCGGAAATATGGCGCACTTGTTCCAAAAGCTGTTCTTTTCCGCCGCGCTCCAGCTCCAGCTCCAGCTCGACGGAGCTGTCGAAATGATCTTCGATGGCGCGTTTGCTGCGGCCCGTGATGATGATGACGCTCTCGATGCCCGAGGCAACCGCCTCTTCCATAATATATTGAATGGTCGGCTTATCCACGATGGGCAGCATTTCCTTGGGCTGCGCTTTTGTCGCAGGAAGGAACCGCGTCCCAAGCCCGGCCGCTGGGATGACAACTTTTCTGATCTTCATTTGTAGCCTCCTGAATCGTCGTTACGCCCTCTATTATATCGAAAAGGCCCGCAAAAGGAAAGCGAAACCCCTTCCTTTGCGCTATTATTATAAAAATCTTAACAACTTTTTCCTTTTTCAGAAGGCCGGGGCGCTCTATTCCCCGATGATCTTGATCATGATGCGCTTGGTGCGCCTGCCGTCGAACTCGCCGTAAAAGATCTGCTCCCATGTCCCAAAATCCAGCCGCCCGTTCGTCACCGCAACGACGACTTCCCGGCCCATGACGCTGCGCTTTAAGTGCGCATCCGCGTTGTCCTCATAGCCGTTGTGGTGATACATGCTGTAGGGCTTTTCCGGCGCCAGTTTTTCCAGCCAGGTCTCCAAATCCTGGTGCAGCCCGCTCTCATCGTCATTGATGAAGACGCTGGCCGTGATGTTCATGGCGTTGACCAGCACGAGCCCCTCCGAGATTCCGCTCTCTTGGAGCGCCTGCTCCACCTGCGGCGTGATATTGCGGTATCCTCTTCTGGTGGGCAAATTCATCTCCAAAACCTTGCGATAGCTTTTCATAAAACTCCTCCTATTTTTTGTTTGCCTGCTCCCATTCTCTCTTCAAAATGGCATATTGGCATGTGTTTTCGTAAACCGGCGCGCCGTCTTCCCCTTTGACAAAGGAGATAAACTCGAGGAAAAGCCCTTCCTGCCGCATGCCCAGTTTCTCGCAAAGCCTGCGGGAGGCGATGTTATCCTCCTCTGCATAAGCGTAAATCCTTCTGGCATCTGCACGAAACAGCGCATCCATCATCGCCCGGGCGGCTTCTGCCGCATACCCTTTTTTGCCAAACTTCAGGTTGAAGTTCCAGCCGATGCTGTAGGTATCCTCCCCTTCTTTATCTGCAAATAGCTCACCGATCAGATCATCCGTTTCCGCCAGGCAGACGGCAAAGCGTTCGCCTTGGCGCCCTTTTTCCAAAATGACTCTCTCTGCCTCTTCCAAAGAGTTCAGTTTTTCATCCATAAAGCAGTGCACCGGCGGGTTTTTGAGAATCTCATACAGCCCTGCCGCATCTTTTTTGTCATACTCCCGAATGAGCAATCTGTCTGTCCGAATCATCAACGATATCATCCCCTCTCCTTATTCCAGCATCCGGCAAGCCCTATCATATCAGATTCCCGCCAGCATCTCCATCTTTTTTCTAAAAAATCCTGTAAACTCCCCGCAAACAGCTTTTCCCGCGCGGCAAAAAGCCCCTCGCATTTCTGCGAAGGGCTTTTTATTATCTCTTATCCCCGCGGATCTCAAACCGCTTGATCTTCCCGCTGATGGTCTTTGGAAGCTCGGTGACGAACTCGACGATCCTCGGGTATTTATACGGCGCCGTCGTCCGCTTGACGTGCTCCTGCAACTCCTTTTTGAGCGCCTCGCTGGGCTCATACCCCGCCGCCAGGACGACCGTCGCCTTGATCACCTGCCCGCGCTCGGGATGCGGCACGCCGGTGATGGCCGTCTCCAAAACCGCCGGATGCTCCATCAGCGCGCTCTCCACCTCGAAGGGCCCGATGCGGTAGCCCGAGCTCTTGATGACGTCGTCTGCCCGGCCGACATACCAGTAGTACCCTTCCTCATCTCTCCAGGCCAAATCGCCCGTGCGGTAGATGCCGTCATGCCATGCCTGCTGCGTCAGCTCCGGGTCTTTGTAGTATCCCATGAACATGCCATAGGGCACGCCCTTATCCGTGCGGATGACGATCTCGCCCACTTCGCCCGCGCGCACCGAATTGCCCGCATCATCCACGATATCCGCATCATAGAGCGGGCTGGGGCGCCCAAGCGAGCCCTTCCGGCCGTTCATGCAGGTGAAGTTTCCGAGCAGCATGGTCGTCTCGGTCTGGCCGAACGCCTCTTTGATGTCGATGCCCGTCGCCGCCTTGAACTGGTCGAATACCTCCGGGTTCAGCGCCTCTCCGGCTGTCGTCGCGTAAACCAGGCTGGAGAGATCGTATTTTCTGAGATCCTCCTTGATGAAATAGCGGTAGATGGTCGGCGGCGCGCAGAACGTGGTGATCTTGTATTTGCTGATGACCTCCAGCATTTCCGGCGGGACGAACTTGTCGTAATCGTAGACGAAAACCGTCGTCTCCGCAAACCACTGGCCATAGAACTTGCCCCAGAGGCATTTGCCCCAGCCTGTATCCGAGACGGTCAGGTGAATGCCGTCCGGCTGAACGTTGTGCCAGAATACGGCCGTCGGGATATGCGCCAGCGCATAGGAATAGTTGTGCATGACCATCTTTGGCATGCCGGTCGTGCCCGAGGTGAAGAAGAGCAGCATGGGATCCGAAAGCCTGGTATCCGCCTCGCCCGCCGGCCGTGTCCACTTCGGCGAAGCCTTCTGCATCTGCTCGTCAAAGCTGACCCATCCGGGCAGCCGCAGCTCGCCCACCATGATCTTGTGCTCCAGAGTCGGGCTCTCGGCCTGGGCTTCGTCGATAAAGTGCTCGGCGTTTGCCGTATCCGCGCAGATGATGGCCTTGATCCCCGCCTTATTGTTGCGGTATACGATATCTTTCTTGGTCAGCAGGTGCGTTGCCGGGATGGCCACTGCGCCGATTTTGTGCAGCGCCAGCATGCTCACCCAGAATTCATATCTGCGCTGCAAAATCAGCATGACCATATCGCCCTTTTGAATGCCAAGGCCGGCCAGGAAATTCGCGCACTTGTTGGAAAGCACGCGCAAATCCTCAAACGTGAAAGTCTGCTCTGCCCCGGCGACGTTGGTCCAGAGCATGGCGCGCTTATCCGGCTGCTCGTCTGCCAGCACATCCATCACATCGTAGGCGAAGTTGAAGCTCTCCGGCGCATCAATGCGGAAATTTTCCTTGAAATCCTGATAGCTGTCGTAATGCCCTCTTGTGTATTTTTCAAAAATTCTAGCCATTTTCCTCGCCTTCCTTACTTTGCAATGATTGCCAGAAACCGGCAGGGTTTGCCGCCCTCGGCCTGCATCGCGTGGGGATACTTGGAGTTGAAATAGATTGCGTCGCCCGGGAAAAGCGTCTCGCTCTCTTCGCCGATATACAGCGTCATGCTGCCCTCCAGAATATAGTTGAATTCCTGGCCGATATGGCTCTTCTTATGCGTCGCCGCGTTGACGTCGCTCGGATCCACCGTTACCAGGAAGGGCTCCATCACTTTGTTTTTGAACAGATAGGAGAGATGCTGGTATTTATATTCCGTGCGGCGCTTCATCTCCAGGCCCTCCCCTGCGCGCACGCAGGAATACATCGAGAGCTTGGCGCCCTCTCCCATCAGCAGATCCGAAATATCCACGCCGCACTTATCCGCGACGGTATAGAGAAAGCTGAAGGAGAAATCCTTTTCTCCCGTCTCATAGGAGAGGTATTCTTCCTCGCTCATGCCCACAGCCTCTGCCATCTCTGCCGCAGAAATCTCCAGAATATCCCGCAAATCCCGAATTCGCTGTGCAATCAGTGCAATATTTTCTTTCATGCCCATTTCTCCTTCCATGTTCTGCGCTCCGCGCGCTGCTGCAAAATAAAAAACGCCCCTTGCATTGCAAGGGACGAAAATTTTCGCGGTACCACCCAGTTTGACGCCTCGCGGCGCCCACTCTTTTTGGCTCTATCAAGCCTATGCCAATAACGAGGCAACCCGGAGACCCCTACTTTTCTTTCAGGGCTCAGCTCCAAAGGGATGGGCCTGCTTTTTCGCAACCGCTTTCCACCAGCCAGCGGCTCTCTATCTGCTCCCAAAGCGACCTTCTTTTTCAGCGCTTTTCTTTTTTTGCTATCATAGCATAGGCAAGTTTGCTTGTCAACCCAAATTTATTTTCTCGCTCTGAACGAGGAAGATATTGCTCTTGTCGTTCCAGATGACGTGCTCTCCGTCGATATTCTGGAAGTAGTTCCCGTAAAGATCCGTCACTTCGCTGGGCTGAGAGCCGACCTGCGGCGAGCACTGCACCGTCCCGTATAGAACTCCTTCCCACTCGGGATCAATGGCAAACTCCGCGTAGATGTTCTCTCCGCTGACGGAGTACTCCTTGGAAGCCAGCTCTTTTCCCTCGTAGCTATCCACGGAGAATTTGACGACTGCGCCCTCTTGCAGGTTGCTGGAAAAATTGATGCGCAGCGTCTCTCCTGTGATTTCCGCCGTGCAGCTGCCCTCTAGCTTCACTTTCTCCACGCCCTCTTTTGGCTCAAGCCGTTTCAGCCCGGCGCTGCCGCCGCAGGATACCAGCAGCATCGCTGCCAGGGCAAGCATCAGGCAAAGCGCCGAAATTCTCGTTTTCTTTTTCATTCTTTTCCCCTTATTCTTGGTTTAGTTCGTTTCCTTGGGATTATAGAAGTGCTCCAAAACAAAATCATAGAGCTCATCTTCATGGATCAGTTCATAATAGTGGCCGTCATCGCTGGTAGTGGAAGGGACGCGCCACTGGGTGATCTTATCCGTCGTGAAGCCGGTATCTGCAAACTGCGCAAAAGCCAGAATCTCCTCCAGCGTCATATCCGTCTTGATAAACTGGATGAGCTTATCGTAGAGCTTGGTCGCGGATTTGACGGCGCCCATGCTCTGCACCTTTTTGATGAAGGAGATGATGAACGTCTGCTGGCGCGCGCCGCGGCCCTGGTCGTTGCCGCCGCTCTTGCGGTTCTTCAGATATTCCTCCACATTGGCGCTGGTGATGGTAACTTCCTCGCCCTTCTTGCCGATGGTGCTGAGGTCTCTGTCCAGCACAACCGGAACACCCCCGATGCTGTCTGCCAGCGGGCCCATGCCGTCCATATCCATGCACATATAGTAATCGATGGGAATATCGAACGCACCGTCGCAGGAAATGAGCTCCTTGACGCAGTCCACGGTATTCTTGTATCCAAAGGCGTTGGGGCCGCCGCCCTGGGCAAACGACTCGTTGATTTTCTTGACTGTCGTCCCCTTGATTTCACCGGTTTTGGGATCCAGCTTGTTCATCTTGACTTTGCTGTCTCTTGGGATAGACATCATCGTCATCGTCCCATTTTCATAGTTGACCGAGCAGAGGATGAGCACATCCGGCCGCCAGCCCATATGCTTCTTTTCCCGCTCCTTATCCGAATCCAGGCCCATGATGAGCAGGTTGACGATCTTCTCCTCCATGACGTGTTCCTGATTGTTCTTATCCACTACGGTTACGCCTGTAACCGAAGGCTTTTTCAGCGTGCTGAAAGGATCGGCCTGAATGCTCTTGTATTTGTTATAAGCCCAGATCAGCGTTCCGCCGCAGACGCACACCATCACGCCCAGCAGAATGGCAAGCCCGCGAATCCAGCCGTGATATTTGCTCTTCCTTTTTTTCGCCGTATTTCTCCGTATATTATTATGGTTTGGTTGTCTTTGAGCCATCTTGACCTCCGCATTCACCTCAAAATCTAACTCTGCAATTATATCATCCTAGGCCAGTCTTTTCAATACAACTTTCCGCCCAAGACGCAACAAAATTGTTAATTTCTGCGCCACCTGGCTAGTCAGGCGGCTGCTTTTTCGCTATAATTACCATAAATTAGAAAGGAGAACTGGCATGTCTCAACCTATTTTAGGGCTCAGCCATATCGGCCTGCACGTCCGCGATTTGGAGCGCTCAAAAAAATTCTATGTGGAAATTTTAGGCTTTGCTATCACCTGCACAGCGCCCCTGGAAAACGGAACTGTGCTCTGTTTTCTTCGAAACGGCGACTGTGAAATCGAGCTGATCGCAAAACCAGACTATCAGCCGCGGCAGGATGGCCATTTTGAGCATCTCTGCCTGAAAACTGCAGATCTGGATGCGGCCATCGCGCATCTTTGCGCGCACGGCATCCAGATGGAGGGAGCTGCCCGCAGCATTTCAAACGTCTATCACGGCGTTCGGCTGGCCTTCTTCCGCGGCCCGGACGGCGAGCTTTTGGAGCTGAACGAATTTGCGGAATCATAAAAAAAGAGCGGCAGATGCCGCTCCTTTTTTATTGCGCATAAGCGTCTATGTCATCGTTTGTTTCTTGGCGAACCCTTCTCAATTAGCAGCCGCAACCGCAGTTATTCTCCTGGCAACCGCAGCCATTGTTGTTTCTATTGCCGCAGCAGCACAGAAGCAGAATGATAATCCAGCAGCAATCCATGCCGCCGCCGAAGCCATTGTCGCCGCAGCCACCGCAGCACAGAAGCAGAAGGATGATAATCCAGCAGCTATTGCCACCAAAACCGCCACAACCATTGTTACAACCACAACCCATAGTAAAGTTCCTCCTAATCGGAATAATTTTGAGCTTTCAAAGCTTACTGTATAGTACGTTGGAAGCAGAAAATTGTGCCGAATTTTCTCAAAATTTCTTTCTTTTTTCCCGCCCCGCAAATATTGACTTTTCTCCTGCCTTTCTATATGATAGAAGGAAAAGAGCATATCGCAGGTTGGGCGTAACGGCAGAGAAGGCCAGAACAAAGAGACGCGGTGGATGGTGCAAACCGCGCTGGCGCGCTGCTATCGGCAGCCCATAGAGACCTTTTTTGAAAGTGGGCTTTTGGCCAAATAGGGTGGAACCACGGAAGAGATTCTTTCGTCCCTATAAGGCTGAAGGTTTTTTTATTTTATACGCACATCAATACGAATTTTAGGAGGTTTGGTATGCAGAGAAGCGAAAAAACAATGGATAAAGTCGTCGCGCTGGCGAAAAACAGAGGCTTTGTTTTCCCCGGCTCGGAAATCTACGGCGGCCTCGCCAATACATGGGATTACGGCCCGCTGGGCGTCGAGTTCAAGAACAACGTCAAAAAAGCCTGGTGGCGCAAATTCGTCACCGAGTGCCGCTATAACGTCGGCCTGGACTGCGCCATCCTGATGAACCCGGAAACCTGGGTCGCATCCGGGCATGTGGGCGGCTTCAACGACCCGCTGATGGACTGCAAGGAGTGCCACGAGCGCTTCCGCGCGGATAAGCTCATCGAGGACTACGTATTCGAGCACAAGCTTGATCTGGACGTCGCCGCGATGGATAACAAGCAGATGGAGGAGTTCATCGCCGAGCATATCCCCTGCCCCACCTGCGGCAAGAACAACTTCACGCCCATCCGCAAATTCAATCTGATGTTTAAAACCTTCCAGGGCGTCAACGAGGATACTGCCTCGGAAATTTTTCTGCGCCCCGAGACGGCCCAGGGCATTTTCGTCAACTTCAAAAACGTGCTGCGCAGCACCCGCCGCAAGATGCCCATGGGCATCGCGCAGGTTGGCAAATCCTTCCGCAACGAGATTACCCCCGGGAACTTCACCTTCCGCACCCGTGAATTCGAGCAGATGGAGCTGGAGTTCTTCTGCAACCCCAAGGAGGAGATGGAGTGGTTCTATTTCTGGAAGGACTACTGCAAGAACTTCCTGCTCAGCCTGGGCATGCTCGAGGAGAGCATCAAGCTGCGGGATCACTCCCCCGAGGAGCTTTCGCACTATTCCAACGCCACGACGGATATCGAATACCTCTTCCCGTTCGGCTGGGGCGAGCTCTGGGGCATCGCAGACCGCACGGATTTCGACCTCAAGGCGCATATGGAGCATTCGGGCGAGAACTTCACCTATCAGGATCCCATTACCAATGAGAAGTATGTCCCCTACTGCATCGAGCCCTCGCTGGGCGCAGACCGCGTCGCGCTGGCATTCCTCTGCGAAGCCTACGACGAAGAGCAGCTGGAGAACGGCGAGACGCGCACGGTCCTGCATCTGCATCCCGCCCTGGCGCCCTATAAGGCCGCAGTTCTGCCCTTGCAGAAAAAGCTCTCCGAGAAGGCGGATGAAGTCTACGAGATGCTCTTAAAGCACCATAACGTCGATTACGACCTCTCTGGCAGCATTGGCAAGCGCTACCGCCGCCAGGACGAGATTGGCACGCCCTACTGCATCACCATCGATTTTGAGACGCTGGATGACGGCTGCGTTACCGTCCGGGATCGGGATACCATGGAGCAGATTCGCATGCCCATTGAGAATCTTCCGGCCTTCCTGGATGAGAAAGAGAGCTTCTAGCTAAGGCCAAATCAAAAAAGGATCCGCCGCTTGGCGGATCCTTTTTTGATATTCTGCACAGTTTCAAAAACGAAAAGAGGCCGGAAAACCGGCCTTTTTTCTTAGCGCTGGGAAGGGTCTTCTCCCTGCTCTGCCCCGTTTTGCTGCGGCTGATCGGGCTGTGCTCCAGGCTGCTGAGCAGGATTGCCCTGATACGGCGCGCCGCCCGGATACTGCGCATTTGGGTTTTGCTGCATGGGCGGCTGATAGCCCTGCGGCGCAAACCCGCCTGCCGGGTTCTGATAGCCCTGATACGGCTGATACTGGCCCTGCCCATAATAGGGCGGCTGGGCGCCGTAAGGAGCATATCCCATCGGCCCCTGCTGGCCATAAGGCATGCCGTCGTCCCGCTTTCTCAGGCCAAAGATGACAAAGGGGATGATGACCGGGAAGAAGATGGACAAAACCAGCATGGTCGTCGCGCTGTTCGGGTTGGCAGATTTGTAGATCCGATACAGGGCGATATAGGAGAACACCAGCAGCGTAATGCTGATGATCATCCCAGTCAGAACCACAATGCCGCTCCCTGCACCGTAAGCACTGCCATATCTGCCGTAAGTATAAAGGCTGACGCTGCCAATGCCGATATTGTTCAGCACGATGCTGCCGATGGTCAGGCCCAGCAGAATCCAGCGCAGCCCCATGGATTTTCCCTTGGTGCGCTCATCATAATCGTCTGCAATGGCGCCGACCACAAAGCTTGGAATCAGCCAGGCAAGCCAGGGCGTCTGCACTCCTCTGCGTTTTCCCATGGTATACAGGCCAATTCCCGCAAAGACATAAAAGAGAACCACCAGTGCCAAAACGATCAGAATCAGCACGATTGCGATGCCAGCCGCCGCAGCCCAGACACCGTCGTAATAATAATCTCCATACATAAAGAAACAATACCTCCTTGCCATATTATCCTATGCTAGATATATTTGGCTTTGGTTTAAGAGTAGCACCCCGCCCTGCAAAAATCAATATATTGTGCAAAATTACTGGCCCAGAATGCGTTTTGCCCAGATCTCCGGCAGCTTTGCCCAGACGCTTATGCCCTGCTCCTCATATTCTACCCGGATCTCCTCCGCGTATTTTTGCAGCTGCGCCAGCTTGGCCCCCTCCTGGTAGCCAAGCTTCAAGCTCACCTCAGCCATCTTAGGCTGAAGCCTGGCTTCGATCGCCGCCAAAAGCTCGGGGATACCCTGCCCTGTCTTGGCAGAAATGCAGAAGGCGCTCCGGGTGTTTTCCGGGACATCCTGCACCAAATCGGCCTTGTTATAGACGCGGAACGCCGGCTTATCGCCTGCCCCAAGCTCCTCCAAGACCTCCCGCACAACCCGCGACTGTTTTTCGGCTTCGGGGCTTGAAAGATCGGTTACGAGCAGCAGCAGATCCGCCCGGTTTGCCTCTTCCAGCGTCGAGCGGAATGCGCTGACCAGATCGTGCGGCAGCTTATGGATAAACCCGACGGTATCCGTAAACAGCATTTCCTTGCCGGACGGCATCTGCACCTTGCGCGTTACGGGATCCAGCGTGGCAAACAGCTGATCCTCCGCATAGACGCCCGCATCCGAGACGGCGTTGAGCAAGCTGCTTTTGCCCGCGTTGGTATAGCCCACCAGCGCGATTTCGGGGACATTGTTCTTCTCCCGCTGTTCCCGGCGCAGGCCGCGCTGAAGCGCCAGCTTTTCGATCTCCCCTTCCAGCTCGTAGATGCGCCGGCGGATTCTGCGGCGATCCATCTCCAGCTTGCTCTCGCCCGGGCCTCTGGTCCCGATGCCCGCTCCCAGCCGGGAGAGCGCCAGGCCCTCTCCCATGAGTCGGGGCAGGTTATATTTGAGCTGAGCCAGCTCAACTTGCAGCCGCCCCTCCCGGGTTTTGGCCCGGCGGGCAAAGATATCCAAAATCAGCGTCGTCCGATCCACTATTTTGACGCCCAGCTGTTCTTCCAGGTTGCGCGCCTCGATGGCAGAAAGCTCGTCGTTGAAAATAGCCAGGTCTGCCTCCAGCGCAGAAACCGCCAGGGAGATTTCCTTCACTTTTCCCCGCCCAATATAGAGCCCTTTTTCCCGGGGCCGATCCTGCACAAACTGCGCGACGCTCTCTGCGCCGGCCGTCTGCGCCAAAAGCGCCAGCTCGTCCATCTCTGCCTGCGTGCAGTTCAGCCCCACGAGAATCGCCCGCTCAGTCTCTTCCTCCGTGGCCTGGGTGCGCACGAGATCCGCCACCCGGCGGGTCGCCCGCTCAATCTCTTCCATCAAGAAACGGTTGGGCAGCCTGCGGATGAAAAACGGGCCTGCAAAAACCGCCTCGCCCAAGCTCTCCCCGATAAAGCCTGCGCACAGGCTCTTGGGCACGCCGTCTGCAACAGCCAGCGCCGCCATGCAGTCCATCCGCGCGGAAAGCAGCGTGCCGACGTCCACATCCGAAAGGTGCGAGCTGCCGCCCGGGTGCGTATGAATACAGCGCACGCCCGAAAGGCCCATGGTGCCCCGCCGTTTTCTCATCACAGGCAGGGAGACGTTATCCTCGCTTCCGATGGAAATATCCAGCACATTCCCGCTTCTGGAAAGAAAAATGGAGATCTCCCGGTTTAGCATGCAGGAGTATTTTGCCAGCGCATCGGCCAGCTCCTGCGTCAGAAATTCGCCGCGCGGGCACTGTGCCTCATAGAGCAGTTCCAGCTCGTCTAATATATTTTGTTTGATTCCTTCTGTTTTTCCGTTGATCAAGTAGTTTTCTCCTTTTGCCGGCAGCTGAGCATATGTGCTGAAGATTTGGCTTTCCTGCGCTGTTTTCATTTTCGGCCGGACAATTTACTCCAAAAAGATAAGATTTGAAAGGTCTTTTCGGCCGGGAAGCCCTCGCTTGGAGCGCAAATTTTTCTTTTTGCCTTTAATAATATTACCATATATTTTGAAAATTTGCATCGCGCACCGTCTTGCCAACGCAGGGAAAGTGTGCTAAGATATCCATGTTGTATCCGTAGCTCAGCTGGATAGAGCGTTGGACTCCGACTCCAAAGGTCAGAGGTTCGAATCCTCCCGGGTACGCCACGTCGCAGCAAACTACGCTGCACACAAAGCCCTCGGCAATATGCCGAGGGCTTTGACGTTCGCCCCGTTGCCGCCCCTCTTCCGCAAAAAAGCTCGGCCTCGCTCTCGAATAAAAAACGTTCGCTCGTCCCTTGCTCGGTTTTTTATTCCCCGCTTGCCTACCACTTTTTTGCGGTTATGCGCCTGCGGCGCTTTTACAAAAAACAAAAAATCTATTTTGCAAGTATTAAACAAGGCTTCAAAATGCAAACCCCTTATTTATCTTTTTAAAAGGTGCGTTTGGCCTTCTACTCAAAAGACCCGCTATTTAAGCGGGTCTTTTTCTATTTGGCATAGGGCAGAGCAAGGCGCCCTGCTCGCTTCATTTTTTCGCACCATGCCCTATCGCCCCAATTTAGCGCGCGCTTTCTCTTCTGCGGCTTATCACGGTGAATCATTTTTCCGGCCAATTCAGCTATACGCTCTCCGCCAGCTGCTGAACACAGCCGATGGTGAACTCGTAGTCCTTTTCCACTGCCTCAAAGGCAGGCTGGATATCCTCGCCATATTCCTGCCGATCCCGCAGCACGTCGCAAAGCTGCGCAGAGGACGCATAGAGCTTTGTCAGCGAGAGATTCTGGGTGATGCCTTTTATCGTATGCGCCACCCAAAAAGCCTCGGAGATATCCTTTTGCTCCAGCGAACTGCATAGCAGCGCATAGCTGGAATCGCTCGACACCTTGAGCAGGAATTTTTTCACCCGCTCATCCGTCCTGAGCCTGCTCATCACATCCTCATAATCTGAGCCCATTGCCTGATAACATTGCTGCACCGTCATCCTCGTATCCTCCATTTCTTTTCTCCTGATCGCGCAAATCAGTTTATTTCTCTGCAATATCTTCATAGAAGCACTGGTAAACACGCTCTATCTCGTCGCAATCCGGCGCTTTGAAGCCGAGCTGATTTCCGGAATCTCCATTCCCATCCCGGCAGCGGCTTACTAGCGGGTGCGGCGGGATTTGCAGAAAATATTGCAGGCTCACTAAACTATTAACAGCAAGCGGGCATAATAAAAATATCATCTTATATAGGAGGGGCGGAATGTATAAAAACATCAAAAAAGAGCAAGTGCTGTCGCTCAAAGATCAAATCGCGTATCAGCAGGGGCAGGTCATGAGCAAAACGCTGGTGCAAAACGAGCTCGTCAGCGTTACAATCTTTTCCTTTGATCAGGGAGAGGAAATCTCCACCCATGCCTCCGGGGGCGATGCAATGGTAACCGTGCTGGATGGCAAAGGGCGCTTCACCATCGGCGGCCAGGTCTACTATCTGGAGCAGGGGCAGACGATCGTCATGCCCAAGGATATTCCCCACGCTGTATACGGCGAAGAACAGTTCAAAATGCTGCTGATCGTCTCTTTTTAGGCGGCCGCATCAAACAGCGCTCCGAAAAGCTGGTCTTCGGGGCGCTACTTTTATATCTGCCTTCTGATACATCTTTAAAAAGCAGTCGCGCCGCTCCGCCGCTTCCTTGCGCACTTAGCGTGGCCGAAGGCGTCTTCAACATGAAGCAGCCCTTTTTGTCGTCATGATAAGCCCTCCCATTTTAAAATCTACGCCGGCAGTATCATGGCTTGCGGAAAAGTAAATATACATATAAGTATCATGCAAAAAAGCCGGCTCGCGCAAACATGGCAGGCTCGCTTTTTCAAAAAATATTATTTTTGAACGGCGCGCCTATAGGCTTTGTTTCGACATCTTCTGTTACAAATTCATCTTTTTTGCCACAAAATTATATATATTTTGTAAATAGTTCGCAAGTGTTTTTTAAAATTTCTTTAAGCCGCTTGAATCGTATCCCCCGGGATGCTATTCTTCGAATGGGAAAATTATGGAGGAAACAAAATGGAATTTATCAAAACCTTCAATATGATTATTTTTATTCTCATCACGGCGATGTACGCATATCAGATGTTTTATATCGTCGTTGCCTTGGTTGGCAAGCATCGGGATAAAAAGAGATTGAAGTCTGGAAACGCCCCTCAGACAGAGGCAAAGCAGCACCGCTACGGCGTTCTCATTTCGGCGCGCAATGAAAGCTCTGTCATCGGCCAGCTGATCGATACAATCAAGGGGCAGAAATACCCCAAAGAGCTTGTGGAGGTTTTTGTCGTCGCAGATAACTGCACAGACAACACGGCGCAGGTCGCCAGCGAGCATGGCGCCATCGTCTACCGCCGGTTCAATAAAATACGCGTGGGCAAGGGCTATGCCCTGGATTACGCATTCCATAAAATCGCAGCCGAATACGGCGATTCCTATTTCGACGGCTACTTCGTGTTCGACGCGGATAACCTGCTGGATGAGCACTACATCGAGGAGATGAACAAGGTCTTCAGCCAGGGCTACCGCGTCATCACCAGCTACCGCAACTCCAAAAACTTTGGGACCAACTGGCTCTCTGCCGGCTATGGCCTGTGGTTCCTTCGGGAAGCCAAATACCTCAACAACCCCAGAATGCGGCTGGGCACCAGCTGCGCCATCTCGGGCACGGGCTTCCTTCTCTCCAGCGCGATCATCCGCGAGCAGGGCGGCTGGATTCACCACCTGCTGACCGAGGATATCGAGTTCACCGTGGACAATGTTTTAAAGGGCGAGACCATCGGCTACTGCGAAACGGCTGTGCTCTACGACGAACAGCCCGAGGATTTTGCGCAGTCCTGGCATCAGCGGATGCGGTGGTGCAAAGGGTTCTACCAGATCATCTGCAAATACGGCAAGCGCCTCATCTGCGGCATCTTCCGCAAAGATGCCAACAACTTCGCCTGCTATGATATGACCATGACCGTCATGCCGGCGACGTTCGTCTCGCTGCTTTCCATGGTCGTCAATGCGGTTTTCCTGTGCGCCGCGGCGTTCGGCTCCCGCATTAACCCGATTTTGATCCAGCTGACCAGCCAATCCCTGCTCATGTCTTTGCTCAACTACTACATGACGCTGTTTGTCGTCGGCGTGCTCACGACCATCACCGAGTGGAAGGCCATCAAGTGTCCTGCGTATAAGAAAGTTCTGTATACGTTTACCTTCCCTCTCTTCCTGTTCACCTATATTCCCATCTCTCTGGCCGCGCTGTTCCAGAAGGTGGAATGGAAGCCCATCGAGCACCGCGTGGCAAAAACGCTGGATGAAGTCCGATAAGAAAAAAGAGCTGCCTTCGGGCGCTCTTTTTTTATTGCCGGCCTGAATTTAAAGTATCTTATTATATAATAGAGAGTAAAAATTAAAAGGAGACACAGCTTATGCAGATCCGCCCGCTCTTATCGGCCCAAATGGAGCAGTGCCTCTCTCTTGTGCGCGGTGTATTCGATCGCTTTGAGGCGCCGGATTACAGCCGGGAGGGCATCGCTTCTTTCTATGCCTTTCTGGATTCTGTTCCCGGGCAGTTCAGCTCCGGGGCGCTCAAAATCTGGGCGGCTCTCAGGGAAGATCGCCTAGTTGGCGTGCTTGCCATGCGGGATGGGCGCCATATCTGCCTCTTGTTCGTGGATCCCTGTTTTCATAGGCAGGGGATCGCCCGCTCGCTGGTTCAAACGGCGGCGGCTTTCGCCCGGGAAAACGGACAAGAGCAGCTCACCGTAAACTCCTCGCCCTATGCCGTACCCGCCTACCACCGCCTGGGCTTCTCGGATCTCGGCCCTGAGCAAACGGCAGACGGCATCCGCTTTACGCCCATGCGCTGCCCGCTTTAGCTGGGCGCTTTTGCATGTTTCATGCCGGATTTTTGCTGTTTTCCCCGGATGCCGCGCTCTCCCTTTTCCGGCATTGACACAGCCTTTTTTTGGATCTATAATACTCCTATTGATTAGATAATCTAACTAATTAAAAAGGAGGGAAATCGTGCAAAAAGGTATGTTTTCGGAGATCAACCATCTGCTGGTGGATATTTTTCGCAGCATTCTCTCGGTAGAGGAACAGACGCTGCGCACCACCCGGCTGGATTTGAACATTGGCGAGCTTCATATTTTAGAGACCATCGGCCAGCACTGCCGAAAAGATAATGCCGGCTGTTCCATGAGCCAGATTGCGCAGGATCAGGAGATCACGCTTCCCTCTGCGACAGTCGCAATTCAAAAGCTGGAAAAAAAGGGATTTGTGCAAAAAGTGCGCTCCAAAAAGGATGCCAGGGTCGTCCGCGTTACGCTGACCCGTTCAGGCCGCCGCGCGGATGCGGCGCACCGCTATTTTCACGAGCAGATGGTGCGCTCGCTGCTGCGCGAGGCAAGCGATGAGCAGGCTCCTATCTTATTGAGTGCGCTGAAAAATCTCAATGAATTTGTGCATAAGCAGGCGGCAGAGGCCATGGCGCTCAATCAAGGCATCTACCCCGCCGGAAAGAAGGCATTATCTTGAAAATTATCGGAACTGGCAGCGCGGCCCCTAAGCTGCGCATCACAAACGACGATCTTTCCGCTTTCCTGGATACTTCCGATGAATGGATCCGCACGCGCACGGGCATTGTGGAGCGGCGCATCCTGACGGATGAGGCCCTGGAAGATTTGGCGGCAGAGGCGGCGGAAAAGGCGCTGGCCCAGGCTGGGCTCGGCGCTGGGCAAATAGACTATATCTTCTGCTCCAACGTTCTAAGCCCCTATCTGACTCCGGCGCTCTCCTGCGTCATCCAGGGAAAAATCGGCGCGGCCTGCCCGTGCATCGATTTAAACGGCGCCTGCGCGGGTTTTCTCTATGCCCTGGAGATGGCCGAGGCTTATCTGAAAAGCGGGAAATGCAAAAACATTCTCATCGTGGCCGCAGAGTGCCCCAGCCGCATGGTCGACTGGACGGATCGCGCGACCTGCGTGCTCTTTGGCGATGGCGCGGCGGCGGCAGTCGTCTCTGCCGGGGGCGAGGACGCCAGCTTTTTGATGCACACCTCCTGCGATGCCAGCGTTTTGCACGCATATCACGCTTCGGGAAACTGCCCTTATATTGCGCCGGCTCCCTCTTCCCCGCTCTTTATGAACGGCCAGGAGGTCTATAAATTCGCCGTTTCCAGATCGACAGAGGATCTGCGCGCGCTTTGCGCAGATCGCGGCATGGATCTCTCGCAGGTGGGCCATTTTCTGCTGCATCAGGCCAACCTGCGCATTCTGGAAGCAGTGCGCACCCGGCTCAAACAGCCAAAAGAGAAATTCCCGCACAATGTCGAGCTGCACGGCAACACATCTTCCGCCGGCATCGCCATTCTGCTGGATGAGCTGAACCGCGGCGGCGCACTGCAAAAAGGCGAATACCTGGCCATGAGCGCTTTTGGAGCCGGGCTGACCAGCGGTGCCTGCATCCTGAAATGGGAGCTATAGTATGATTGTAACGGCAAAGGCCGCTGCAAATAGATGAATTTATTATTTATTTTGGAGGAAATGAACATGACATTTGAGAAAGTTGCACAGATTCTGGCGGATTACAAGGATATGGATGCCAGCGAGATCAAGATGGAGAGCACGTTTGCAGACCTCGGCCTGGATTCTCTGGATACCGTTGAGATCATCATGAACCTGGAAGATGAGTTTGGCATCAGCATCGAGATGAGCGAGGCCCTCAAAACCGTCGCGGATGTCGTCGCGCTGATTGACGAGGCAAAATAGCCATGGTGAGAACTCCCATCTGTGATCTTTTTGGAATCGAATATCCCATTTTTCAGGGCGGCATGGCATGGGTTTCGGATGCCAGCCTGGCTTCGGCCGTCTCGAACGGCGGCGGGCTGGGCATCATCTCGGCCATGAACGCAGATGGTGAATACCTGCGCGGCGAAATCCGCAAATGCCGGGAGCAGACGGAGAAGCCCTTTGGCGTCAACATCATGCTCATGAGCCCCTTTGCCGATGAAGTCGCAAAGGTTGTGGCGGAAGAGAAGGTTCCCGTCGTTACGACAGGCGCAGGAATGCCCGGCAAATACATGAAAGACTGGCTTGCCGCAGGCATCAAAATCGTCCCGGTCGTCCCCTCTACGGCGATTGCCCGGATGGTCGAGCGGCAGGGCGCCTGCGCCGTCATCGCTGAGGGCGGTGAATCCGGCGGGCATATCGGCGAGATCAACACCATGGCGCTGGTCCCCCAAATTTGCGATGCGGTGAGCATCCCGGTTTTGGCGGCGGGCGGCATTGCAGACGGCCGGGGCGTCGCGGCGGCATTCATGCTGGGGGCTGTTGGCGTGCAGTGCGGAACGCGGTTTCTGACCGCCAATGAATGCACGATTCACGAGAACTATAAGAAGCGCGTGCTCAAAGCCAAGGATATCGACACCATCACCACGGGCAAGCGCCTGGGGCACCCGGTGCGTTCGCTCAAAAACCAGTTCTCGCGCAAATTCTTCGAGCTGGAATATTCCGACGTCTCCAACGAGGAGATCGAAAAGTTCGGCGCTGGCGCGCTGCGCAAGGCTGCCCGGGAGGGCGACGAGGTGAACGGCTGCTTTATGGCAGGCCAGTGCGCCGCACTGGTCAAGGATGAGCTGCCTGCCGCCGAGATCATCTCCCGCATGTTTTCCGAGGCAGAGCAATGCCTGAAAGGAGCGCAGCAATGGCTCAAATAGCCTTTCTGTTTGCCGGCCAGGGCGCGCAGTACCCGGGCATGGGCAAGGCGCTCTATGCCGCCTCCCCCGCCGCACGCCGGGTATTCGATGCCTGCGAGGCACTGCGGGCGGGGACACTGGCGCAGTGCTTTGAGGGAAGCGCGGAAGAGCTCTCTTCCACCATCAACACCCAGCCCTGCCTTTTCGCCATGGACTATGCCTGTGCGGCCGCTTTGGAAGAAGCGGGCATCCGCGCGGATTATGCCGCAGGCTTCTCTCTGGGCGAGATTGCCGCAGTCGCGTTCTGCGGCCTGCTCTCCCTGGAAGATGCGTTTGGGCTGGTCTGCCGCAGAGCAGAGCTGATGGCCGCCGCCGGAGCAAAGCATCCGGGGGCGATGTCTGCCATCCTTAGGCTCTCGGCCGAGCAGGTGCAGAAGCTTTGCGGCAAATGCAGCGATGTGTTTCCCGTCAACTACAACTGCCCCGGACAGACGGTCGTCTCGGGCAAGGAAGAGCAGCTGGCGGCGCTGGAGCAGGAGGTTTCCGCGGCCGGCGGCCGGGCCATGCGCCTGAAAGTCAGCGGTTCCTTCCACTCTCCCTATATGCAGGAGGCTTCGGAAGGCCTCGCGGAATATATGGCTGGCCTATCCTTCTCCGCCCCGCGCATTCCCCTCTACGCCAACGCCACGGCCGAGCCCTATACGGCAGAGAGCGCGGCCGATCTTTTGGCCCAGCAGGTCAAAAGCCCGGTGCTCTGGCAGAAGAGCATGGAGGCGCTGAGAAAAGAGGGCTGCGGGGCTTTCGCGGAGGTGGGCGCAGGCAAGACGCTGACTGGCCTGATGCGCAAAATCGACGCAGACGCGGCTGCCTGCAACATCGAATCTCCCGAAACGCTGCAAAAAGCGGTTTCCATGCTGAAAGGAGAAGAAAATGGCAAATAAAGTCGCCCTGGTTACCGGGGCATCCCGAGGGATTGGCAAGGCCATCGCCCTGAAACTGGCGGAGGCCGGCATGGATATTGCCATCGTCTATGCGGGCAATACCGCCGCCGCAGAGCAGTGCCAAAAGGAAGTTGAGGCGCTGGGCGTCCGGGCGAAAACCTATCAGTGCGATGTCTCGGATTTTTCCGCCGCAGGGGAGCTGGTCTCCTCGGTCATTGCGGATCTGGGGCCCATCTGGGCGCTGGTCAACAACGCCGGCATCACCAAAGACACCCTCTGCATGCGCATGAAGGAAGAGGAGTTTGACCGCGTCATCGCCGTCAACCTCAAAGGCGCATTCAATCTCATCCGGCAGGCCTGCGGCGGCATGATGCGCAGCCGGGCCGGCCGCATCATCAACCTGACCTCCGTCGTCGGCCTGATGGGCAACGCCGGGCAGGCAAACTACGCGGCCGCAAAAGCCGGCATCATCGGCCTGACCAAGAGCGTCGCCAAAGAGCTGGCCAGCCGCGGCGTGACCTGCAACGCCATCGCCCCCGGCTTTATCGAGACGGATATGACGGCCGCCATGCCCGCCGCCGCACAGGAGGCCGTTCTTTCGGCCATTCCCATGAAGCGCTGCGGCCAGGCCGAGGACGTCGCAAATCTGGCTGCCTTCCTGGCCTGCGAGCAGGCGGGCTATCTGACCGGGGCAGTCATCCCGGTAGACGGCGGCATGAGCATGTGAGCTCCTGCCCCACGCAATTATTTTTCTTATTTTATTTTTTATCTTGCTTTAGGAGGATTTGTTATGAGACGCGTTGTCATTACTGGTCTTGGGATCATCTCTCCCGTTGGCAACAATATCCCCGATTATTTTGAAAATCTCTGCCAGGGCGTCTGCGGAATCGGCCCGATTACGCATTTCGATACCGAGGGCTATAAAGTGCATCTGGCGGCAGAAGTGAAGGATTTTAACCCGGCCGATTACGGCCTGGAAAACACCCGCCGCATGGATCTCTATACGCAGTATGCCATGGCCGCGGCGAAGCAGGCCGCAGAGGACAGCGGCATCGTCGGCGCGGTTTCGCCGGATCGGCTGGGCGTATACGTCGGCTCGGGCATCGGCGGCATCCATACGTTCGCCGCTGAAACCGAGAAGCTTTTAAACCGCGGCCCGGGGCGGGTTTCCCCGCTGTTCATCCCCATGATGATCGCCAACATTGCGGCAGGCAACATTGCCATGGCAATGGATGCCCAGGGGCCCTGCCTGCCCGTAGTTACCGCCTGCGCCACCTCGACGCACACCATCGGCGAGGCGTTCCACGCCATTGCGCATGGCTATGCGGATGCTATTTTTGCCGGCGGCAGTGAGGCGGCGGTTGAGCCTTTGGCCATTGCCGGCTTCACCAACTGCCAGGCGCTTTCGCTCAGCGAGGACGCCGACGCCGCTTCCCTCCCCTTCGACGCCCGCCGCAAGGGCTTCGTCATCGGAGAAGGCGCGGGCATTCTGGTGCTGGAAGAATATGAACACGCCAAAGCCCGCGGCGCCAAGATTTACGCGGAGATCTGCGGCTATGGCAACACCTGCGATGCGCACCACATCACCGCGCCCCGGCCGGACGGCCAGTGCGCCAGCCGGGCAATTCAGCTGGCCGCGCAGGAAGCGGGCATGAGCGGCGCAGACAGCATCTATATCAACGCCCACGGCACGGGTACGCCCCTGAACGATTCTTCCGAAACCACCGCCATCAAGCTGGCTCTGGGCGAGCAGGCGGCGAAGAAGGCCGCCATTAGCTCCACCAAATCCATGACCGGCCATATGCTGGGCGCCGCGGGCGCGGCGGAAGCCATCGTCTGCGCTTTGGCGCTCAAAGAGGGCATTTTGCCGCCCACCATCCACTATGAACAGCCGGATCCCGCCTGCGATCTCGACTATGTCCCCAACGAGGCGCGCAAAGCCCAGGCAAGCCTGGCGCTTTCCACTTCCCTTGGCTTTGGCGGGCATAACGCCTGCTTGGCATTCCGCCCCTGCCCGGAGGTGAGCAAATGAACATCAAGACCATCCGCGAACTGGCGGGGATTTTGCAGGATGCCAACCTGACGGCCCTGGAGCTGGAAGAGGGCGAAACGCGCATCCGCCTGGAAAAAAGCGCGCCTGCGCAGATCGTTCAGAGCTCTGTTCCTGCGCCGCTTCCCATGGCTTCCATGCCGGAGCAGGCGCCGGCGTCCAGCGAGCCGCTGGATGATCCCGGCCTGGATTTTAACGCCATCAGCTTGGTAACTTCCCCGATGGTGGGCGTGTTCTATGCCACCCCCGCCCCGGATCAGGAGCCCTTTGTCAAAGTGGGCAGCAAGGTCAAAAAGGGCGATGTGCTCTGCATCATCGAGGCCATGAAGCTGATGAACGAGATCACGGCCGAGCAGGACGGCGAAGTGGTGGATATCTGCGTAAAAAGCGGCGATGTCGTGGAATTTGGCCAGCCGCTCTTTAAAATCTTCTAGGAGGGCAGGATGAACAGAGAAGAAATCAAAACCTTCCTCCCGCATCGGGAGCCCATGCTGCTGGTAGACCAAGTGGAAGTGGATGAAAATAAAATTGCCCACGGGATTTATCGCGTTCGGGGAGACGAATGGTTCTTGCAGGGGCATTTTCCCGGCAATCCCGTGGTTCCCGGCGTGGTTCTCTGCGAAATTATGGCGCAAACCTGCTGTATTCTTTTAAAGGATGAGCTCGTGGGCAAGACGCCCTACTATACCGGCATCGACAGAGCCCGCTTCAAAAACAAGGTTTTCCCCGGGGATACGCTGGAGATCTCTGCCTATATCGCAAAGCAGAAAGGGCCGTTTTTCTTTACTAGGTGCGAAGCATCCGTCGGCGGAAAACTCTGCTCCTCGGGCGAGCTTTCCTTCGCCCTAATCGAAGGGCGGTAGGCCGATGTTTTCAAAAATACTCATTGCAAACCGCGGGGAGATCGCCGTGCGCATCATCCGCGCCTGCAAGGAAATGGGCATCACGACGGTGGCCGTCTTTTCCGAGGCAGACCGGGACGCACTGCACGTCAGCCTGGCGGATGAGAGCATCTGCATCGGGCCGGCGCCCGTCGCCCAGAGCTATCTGAATATGACGGCGCTGCTTTCCACGGCTGTCGCCTGCGGCGCACAAGCCATCCATCCCGGATACGGCCTGCTCTCGGAAAACGCGCATTTCGCCCAGCTCTGCGAAGAGTGCCATATCAGCTTTATCGGCCCGCCCAGCGAGGTCATCACCCGCATGGGCGATAAGGATGAGGCCAAGCGCACCATGCGGGCGGCGGGTGTTCCCGTCATCCCGGGCGGCGGCATCATCCCCTCCGTAGCGGAGGCGCTTGCGGAGGGCGACGCCATTGGTTATCCCCTGCTGGTCAAAGCACGCTCGGGCGGCGGCGGGCGCGGCATCCGCAAAGTGGAGAAAAAAGAGGATTTGGAGCGCGCTTTTCTGGCGGCAACCGCCGAAGCGGAGAGCGCTTTTGGCGACGGCGCCGTCTACATGGAAAAATTCCTTGCGCCCTCCAAGCATATCGAGATGCAGCTGCTCTGCGATAACTACGGCGGAGTCGTCTGCCTGGGAGAGCGGGAATGCTCCATGCAGCGCAAAAACCAAAAGCTCATCGAGGAGAGCCCCTCCCCCGCTATTTCGGAGGAAACTCGCGCTCAGATGATCGAGGCTTCCATCAAAGCCGCCAAAGCAGTCGGCTACCGCGGCCTTGGGACCATCGAATTCCTGCTTGGGCCGGATGGGCATTTCTATTTCATGGAGATGAATACCCGCCTGCAGGTCGAGCACCCGGTAACCGAGATGGTGACGGGGCTAGACCTCGTCAAATGGCAGATCCGCGTCGCCGCGGGCATGGAGCTGGATTTTTGCCAGCAGGATGTGCATCTATCCGGCCATGCCATCGAATGCCGCATCAATGCCGAAGATCCGCTGCATAATTTCCGCCCCAGCTGCGGGACCATCAACCTATTGCATATCCCGGGCGGCCCAAACGTGCGCTTTGATACCGCGCTCTACCAGGGCTATGCCATCCCCCCCTTCTATGATTCCATGGTCGGCAAGCTCATCGTCCATGCAGGCACGCGCCAGGAGGCCATCCGCAAAATGAAGGCGGCGCTCTGCGAGACCATCGTGGAGGGGATCGAAAACAACCGGGAGCTTCAGGTAGACCTCATCTCCGAGCCGGAGTTTTTGGACGGCTCTTATACGACAGATTTTCTCGCAAGGCGGGAGCAGAAATAACCCGCCGCCAAACAACCTCAAACCAGGAGGAGTTCTATGCTCAAAAAAAGCATGTTTCTCAACCCCAATGTAGATCTCGAGGGGCAGGAGAAGGGCCGGCAGGAGGCGCCGCAAGTGCCCGACGAGCTTTGCCGCTCCTGCCCTTCCTGCAAAAAGCTCTGCTTTCTCTCGGATTTGCAGGCAAACTGCTTTATCTGCCCGGATTGCGGGCATCACTTCCGCCTCTCTGCCCGGGAGCGCATCGCGCTCATTGCAGACGCGGATAGTTTTACCGAAATCAACCAGGATCTCACTTCCACTGCCGGCAGCACATTCCCCGGCTATGCCAAAAAGCTGGAGGGCGCGATGAAAAACAGCGGCGAGAACGAGGGCGTCGTTACCGGGTTCTGCCAGGTCGGCGGACACGACTGCGCGCTGTTCGTCATGGATTCGCTGTTCTTCATGGGCAGCATGGGCACGGCTGTGGGCGAAAAAATCACGCTGCTTTTCGAGGCTGCTCTGGCCAAAAAGCTTCCGGTTCTGGGCTACACGGTCTCGGGCGGTGCGCGCATTCAGGAGGGTATTTTATCCCTGATGCAGATGGCCAAAACCAGCGCCGCAGTTCAGCGCCACAGCCAGGCCGGCCTGCTCTATCTCACCGTGCTGACCGACCCGACTACCGGCGGCGTCACGGCCAGCTTTGCCATGGAGGGCGATATCATTCTGGCCGAGCCAGGCGCGCTCATCGGGTTTGCCGGGCCCAGAGTCATCGAGCAGACCATTCGCCAAAAGCTTCCCGAAGGCTTTCAGCGTTCGGAGTTTCTCATGCAAAAGGGCTTTGTGGACAGCATCGTGGATCGCCGGGAGCAAAAACAGGCCATCAGTCTGTTGCTCGGCCTGCATGAAGGAGGTGCGGCATGAGGGCTTACGAACGCTTGTGCGCGGCCCGCGCTAAGGGCCGCCCCACCGCCGCCAGCTACATCTCTGCCCTGTTTACGGATTTCTTCGAGCTGCACGGCGATCGCCTTTACAGCGACGACCATGCCATTTTGGCCGGCATTGCCCGGCTGGATGGCCAGCCCGTTACCGTCATCGCGATAGAAAAGGGCGCGGATACCAAGGAGAAGGTGGATCGCAATTTCGGCTCCGTACACCCGGAAGGCTACCGCAAGGCGCTTCGGCTCATGCGGCAGGCGGAGAAGTTTGGCCGCCCGGTCATCTGCCTGGTGGATACCTCCGGCGCATACTGCGGCATTAGTGCAGAAGAGCGCGGCCAGGGCAGTGCAATCGCCCAGAACCTCTTAGAGCTTTCTGCCCTGAAAACGCCCTGTATCAGCATTTTAATCGGCGAGGGAGGCAGCGGAGGCGCGCTGGCGCTGGCCGTCTGCGATGAAGTCTGGATGCTGGAAAACGCAGTCTACTCCGTCATCTCGCCCGAAGGGGCCGCCAGCATCATCTGGAAGGATGCTTCCAAAGTGCAGGAGGCCTGCGAGGCGCTCAAAATTACCGCAGAGGATCTGCTGGAAATGGGCGTCATCGAGCGCGTCTTTGCCGAACCTAAGCCGGGAGAAGATTTCGCCCCGGTCTATGCCGAGCTAAAGCAGGCGCTGAAAGAGCGCCTGGCGCACTACGGCTCGCTGGATGCGCAGCAGCTGCTGGATCACAGATACGAAAAATTCCGCAAAATTGGGAGGCCAAAACAATGATCGCAATCGTAACCGACAGCACCGCCGGGCTCACCCGGCAAGAGGCCAAAGACCTCGGCGTCGTTTGCATTCCTATGACGTATACCGTCGCCGGGACGGTATACGCAGAAAATTTCCTCAATGAAAACGGCGATTTCGAGCGTTTTATCGCTGCCGGAGGGAACGAACTGCATACTTCCCAGGCCTCCATCGGCTCTTATATGAAGGCGTTCGCCAGCCTGCGCAGCGCGGATGTTCAGGTGCTCTGCCTGACTATCTCTTCCCGGCTCTCGGGAACTTTCTCCAACGCTTCCGTCTGCGCGCGGGAGCTGGGCGGGGGCGGCATCCGGGTCGTGGATTCGCATACGACGGCCGGCGGCCTGCTCATCCTCATCCGCCAGGCACGCCGGATGCTGGATCAGGGCTATTCTTTAGACCAGACGGCGCAGGCCATCCTGGCTATGCGCAGCCAAATCGAGACCTGGTTCTCTGTCGCGGATATGGCGCCATTGCGGCGCAGCGGCAGGCTGGGGCCCGTCCGCCAGTCTGTGGGCACGATTTTGAACCTGCGCCCGCTTCTCTCCTGCCGGGAAGGGGCGGTCGTCTCCTGCGGCATGGCGCACGGCAAGGCCGAGCAGCTGCGCGGACTGGCAAAGAATGTCCCGCCCCATGCCCAGGACGTTTTAGTGGAATATATCAGCGAGAAGGATTCCGCCCTGCGCCTGGCCAAAATGCTGGAGGAAAAATGCGGGTGCGCAGTTCCCATCCGCCGGGTCGGGCCCGTGCTGGGCATTCACCTGGGGCTGGACGTCATCAGCGCCATCTGGCGGGATCCGGAAAAATAATTTTTTGCACCATAAAAGCGAGCGGGCAGCCCTGCCCGCTTTTTTGATTCTTTTCTTTGCGTTCCGCCCTAAAATAGGGTACAATCCCCTTAGGAGAGAAGTATGGATTTTATCGCAATCGATTTTGAGACGGCCAATAACCACCCGACCAGCGCTTGCAGCATTGGCCTTGCCTTCGTGCGGGATGGAGCGCTCGCGGGCCATACCAGCTATCTCATCCGCCCGGAGCCTTTCTATTTCGATCCGTTTACCACGGCAATCCATGGCCTGACCGAGCGGGATGTCTGCCAGGCGCCGACTTTCGCACAGCTTTGGCCAGAGATATCCGCGCATTTCGAGAACGCTGTCGTCGCCGCGCACAACGCGCCCTTTGATATCGGCGTGCTCAGAAGCACACTGGCCTTTTACGGCCTTCCGCTTCCCGATATGCGCCTGCTCTGCACCGTCCTGCTCTCCCGCCGAGCCTTTCCTGCCCTGCCATCGCATCGGCTGAATGTCGTCTCAGATGCCCTGGGCATCTCGCTGACGCACCACCAAGCCGAATCTGATGCCATTGCCTGCGCCGGGATTCTCTGCCATCTCATGCAGCAAAATCACCTTCAAACGCTTGGGGATGTGAAAAGGCATTTCCGCGTGTTTCCAGGCTCCTGCTCTGCCTCCGGCGGTTATCGCCCCTGCCGCCTCCAGCCCTCCTACGCGCTGCCCGGCTCACTGCTGGAAGCCTGGGAGAGCGGCGAAGCTTTTTGCGATTCGCTCTATGAAAAGAGCTTTGTCTTTTCCGGGAAACTGCAAATGCCCCGGGCAAAAGCGATGGAGGCTGTCATCCGGGGCGGCGGGATGGTGCAGAATTGCGTTTCCAGCTATACGGATTACCTGGTGCTGGGCGCCCCTGGCAGGCAAAGCAGCCAGAAAAGCAAGGCTCTGGCCTTGCGGCAAAGGGGAGGCGCCATCCAAATCATCGATGAGCATGCCTTTCTCTCGCTCATGGATGCAAGGCTATTGCAGCTTTGCTTCCCCTCAAAATAAAGAAAACGGAGTTGTTTATGAATACAAAACCTTATCAAATTCAGCCACTTTTGGAATCCGATCTCACGCCGGACTGCCTGAATACTTTTGCGCGCCGGCAGGTTGTGCAGAACGTCTGGCGCAGGAAAGACGGGCAGTGGGCAATCGTCCCCGAACCCTTTATTGACGATTGGGATGCGCAGGAGCGCCGGAAAATAGCCGAGCATCTGCGCCAGTATCTCGCAGAAGGCGGCGCGGTTTTCGCCGCGCTGGGCGATCAGGGCGAGATCGTGGCTTTTTCGGCTGTCTCGGGCGGCCGCATTGGCCCGCGGCAGGAGTATGCCGATCTTCTGGAACTGCACACGGATAACCGCTACCGGCGCAAGGGTCTGGGCCGGGCGCTCTTTTTGCGGTGCGCCGCCTGGGCGCGGGAGCATGGCGCGCAAAAGCTCTATATTTCCGCCCATTCAGCCGAGGAATCCCAGGCCTTCTATCGCTCTGTCGGGTGCGTTGATGCCCTGTGGGTCAGCCGGGAACACGCCGAAAAGGAGCCTTACGATTGCCAGATGGAATATGTGCTTTTGCAGGATTAGCTCTTTTTTCTGCAAAATATTTTCTCCTGGTCTTTTGAGGATAAACCCAGGGGCATCCTGTTTTCTGCGGCATTTCTCCGCGCTATAGTCTTTTTACTGTTTTGCAAACCAAAAGCAATTTTGCAATTTTAATAAATTTAAATTGCAAAATTGCTTGTTTTTTATGATAATTCAGAGTAAAATAGAGCGCATAAAGAAAGATAGTTTTTAAATTTATTCATAAAGGAGTTTGCAATGCTATCCGAAAAATATCTCAAAATGACGCAGTTAAGCTCCAGCATCGGGCTTGCCTATCGGGCCGCCCAGCAGCGCGCGGCGGAAATTGGCAGTGAAAATGTGTTCGATTACAGCATGGGCAACCCCAGCGTGCCCGCCCCGGAGCAGTTTGCAGATGCCGTCGTGGAGATTGTGCGCAGTGTGCCGCATATAGAGCTTCACAGCTACTGCCACAGCGGCGGTACGCCCGCCCTGCGCGAGGCTATCGTGGCCGACCTCAATGCCCGCTTCGCCATGCAGTACCGCCCGGAGGATATTTTCATTGCCAGCGGCGCGGCCGGAGCAATGGCGCATGCTCTGCGCGCTGTGGTGAGCCCCGGCGAAGAAGTCATCACCTTTGCCCCGTTTTTTCCCGAATACGCACCGTATGTGGATGGCGCTGGCGGCATCTTGAAGGTTGTCCCGGCCAATATCGATACATTCCAGATCAATTTTGAGGCTTTTGAGCAGCTGATCTGCGAAAAGACGGCGGCCGTCATCATCGATTCGCCCAATAACCCCACGGGCGTCGTCTATACCGAGCAGACTCTGCGCCGCCTGGCCGAGATTTTGGAGGCAAAGCAAAAGCAGTTTGGCCACCCGATTTACCTGCTTTCGGATGAGCCGTACCGGGAAATCGTCTTCTCCGGCTTTGCAGTTCCGTGCGTCCCCAAGTATTACGCGAATACGCTGGTCTGCTATTCCTTCAGCAAATCCCTCTCGATTCCGGGCCAGCGCCTTGGCTATATCGCCGTGGCAAAAGAGTGTGCCGGCCGCGAGCATCTGCTGCCCATGTTTTCGCAGATCTCCCGCTTTATCGGCCACGACAGCACTTCCGTGCTCATTCAGCTGGCCGCGGCCAAAACCATCGGGCAAATGGCGGATCTCTCGGTCTACGAGCGCAATAAGAACCTGCTCTACCCCGCTCTGCTCCAGATGGGCTATGAGTGTGTCGAGCCGGGGGGCACGTTCTACCTGTTTCCGCGCAGCCTGGAGCCGGATGCTAATGCATTCTGCGCAAAAGCACAGGAGGAAAACCTCTTTCTCGTCCCGGGCGACACCTTTGGCTGCAAAGGCCATTTCCGCCTTTCCTACTGCATCCCAACGGAAAAAGTGGAGCGCTCGCTGGATGCTTTCCGCCGGCTCATCCGGCATTACTAACGCCGAAAGTAGCGCTTAATTGCTATTTTCATCTTTCCTATTTTCTCCGGCCGCTGTGTTTTTCATAGCGGCCATTTTTATTATAAATTTATATTACAATTTCAACTATTTTAGCTCCTAATTTTCCTAAAAATAGGACGGCGCCGCGCGCGTCTATGCCCGCTTTTTCCCGCCCGATGGCTTGACTTAAAGTGCACTTCATGGTTTAAACTATAATTGAAATATTTTTGCAGCATCAGGAGGAACCAATGGAAAAATCAAAAGTCTATTTCACAGACATGCACACACATAACAGCATCAGCCTGCCGGATAAGCTGAAAAAGCTCATCAAAAAAGCCGGCATCGGCACCATCGATATGGAGGATAAATTCGTCGCCATTAAGATTCACTTTGGCGAGCCGGGCAACCTGGCATTTCTGCGCCCCAATTTCGCCAAGGCTGTGGCCGACGTCGTCAAAGAGCAGAAGGGCCTGCCCTTCCTGACAGACTGCAACACGCTCTATGTCGGCCGCCGCAAGCACGCCCTGGAGCATATTGACGCTGCCTATGAGAACGGCTTCTCCCCCTTCTCCACCGGCTGCAACGTCATCATCGCAGACGGGCTCAAGGGCACGGATGAGGTGGACGTCCCGGTTGTGGGCGGCGAGCTGGTCAAAGAGGCGAAGATTGGCCGCGCCATTATGGATGCGGACGTTTTCCTTTCGCTTTCGCATTTCAAGGGGCACGAGTGCACGGGCTTTGGCGGCGCCATCAAGAATATCGGCATGGGCTGCGGCTCCAGAGCCGGCAAGATGGAACAGCACAACAGCGGCAAGCCGGAAATCGATCCGGAGCTTTGCCGGGGCTGCGGCGCCTGCACCAAGCAGTGCGCACACAGCGCCATCTCCTTCGACGACAAGCGCAAAGCCAGCATCGACCATAACAAGTGCGTCGGCTGCGGGCGCTGCATCGGGCACTGCAACTTCAACGCCATTTCCAACAGCACAGACAGTTCCTGCAAGGAGCTGAACATGAAGATGGCGGAGTATACCAAAGCCGTCGTGGATGGCCGCCCCTGCTTCCATATCAATATCGTCATGGACGTCTCGCCCTACTGCGACTGCCACGCCGAGAACGACATGCCCATCATCCCCAACGTCGGCATGTTTGCCTCCTTCGATCCTGTCGCGCTGGATAAGGCCTGCGCAGACGCCTGCAACGCACAGATCCCCATCCCCGGCAGCAAACTGGACGAGGGCCTGCGGGACCACCACTGCGAGGGCAAAGACCATTTCTACCATGTCAGCCCCAACGTTGAGTGGAAATCCTGCCTGGAGCACGCGGAAAAGCTGGGCATCGGCACGCAGGAGTATGAGCTCATCACGGTAAAATAGGAGAACAGCAAAAACAGAGCGGAGGACTCCGCTCTGTTTTTTTATTTTCATAAGGCGCATCACTTTGCCAGCCATGTGGCCGGACGCAGGGTACCTTTTTGCGGCTATCATCGTCATGCCTTATTGTTTTGCTGCTGCGCCCCTTTGCCGGAACTTTTTGAGCAGCCTCTGCTTATACCATTTTCGCATCCGCAGAGCCGCGCGGTAGCAGGCGTAGGCCACCGGATGAACTGCAAGTTCAAACTCGCCAAGCAGCTCCTGTATATACCCCACCCCCCCCAGGTATCCAAATCCCTTCTTGAAGCGGTACAGGCCATAGAGCGGGTTGTCCTCACGAAGATCGCCCGAGATGCCTCTCATATCATAAATCTCGCACCCCTTTTCCCTGGCCCAGAGCATCATCTGATACTGCATCAGGTAATTGGGCATGGCCTCCCGGTGCGTCTTGCTGGAAGCGCCGTATAAATACCAGGCGTGTTTGCCAAACCAGACGGCAATCGCCCCGGCGATGGGTTTGCCCTCATATTCGGCCAAAAAAAGTTGGGCATATTCGCCCATCTGATCGAGCAGGTTGCGGTAATACTGCATCTGCCGCACCACGAATCCATCCCGCTGCCCGGTCTCGACCAGCAGCGGGTAAAATTCCGAGACGCGCTCGCTCCCTCCGCGCCAAATCCTGACGCCCTTTCGCCCTGCCACCCGGACGTTGTAGCGCGTTTTGGGGGCAAAGCTCTGCAAAATCTGCTGGGCATCCCGATGGGCGATCCGAATCTGGTAGACAAATTTGGGCTGTGTATTGCCCATGGCGCCGGCCGGAATCTGCACAAACCCCATCGCCTGCAAGCGGGCGGCATACTCCGCCTGCCCCGCCGGGACATGCGGATCTATTTTCAGGCAGCAGGCGCGGCGCTTTTTGGCATAGCGCAGCACGTCCTCCATCAGCGCTTCCAGATGCTCCAAATCACAGACCGGGCCCCTTGGCGCATAGATCAGGCAAAACGGCCCAATCTTTCTGCGGAGCAGGAGCACTCCTGCGCAGATCTCGCCCGACTCGCGCCGCACGAGGATCTCGCTCTCCCACCCGGGCTTTACTTTGCTCCAGTTTGGGATCTGCATGAAGTGCGCGCCCATTTTCCGGCAAAATGCGAGATATTCCGGATATTGTCCGCTCTGCAAAATCTCCATCATGCTTCTCTCCAAAGGCGCGGCATCTGCTCCGGGCAAAAGACAGGGTTGCAGGCGGCATAGGCGAATTCTCCGGCGCGGCAGGGGATGCCCGAGAGATCGACAGCAAGATGGTTGAGCCCCACCATCCCAAGCACAGGCGCCTTTTGCCCGCGGATGCTGACATAGTGCCGCTTTTTCCCGAAAAATGCCCGGGCCGCCCGGGCGAGATAGCGCGCCGTGCCAATGCCCGTTTCCTGCCGGCCGACAAAAAAGCCTGCCTGCGCACCGGCCTGCACAATTCCCACCTTGCACGGTTTTTTCAGCCGGGTGTGTTTGCCATAGCCCACATTCCAGCCCTCCGGCAGTTCCTTGACCTCTGCAATCCGCGCCCCTATTTTGCCCACTCTGCAAAGCCCCAGTTTTTCCGCATCCGGCGTTCTGCCCAGCAGGCCGGATCCGATGCGGACCAGATCCATCTGCATCTTAGGAAAGCGGAGCGCACCTGCCGTGGCACAGCAATGCAGCATCGGCGGCTGTACGCCCAGCTCCCGCAGCTGTTCCACCTGCTCCAAAAATCGGGCATATTGTTTTTTGGTGAAAGCCGCATCGCGGTAGGGCTCTGCAAAATGAGTGTAGATGCCTTTCAGGCGGAAGTAGAGCGCGGCATCCGCCGCCTGCTCGGTCTGCCCAGGCAAAAAGCCATATCTGCCAAGCCCGGTATCCAGCACAATCTGGGCGGCCGGCATCTGCCCGGCCAAATACCCGGCGCGCTTGGCGCATCCCGCCGCCATCGCGCTGTCGATACTCAAAACCACATCCGCCCGAATCAGGCGCACCAGCTCGGGAATATCCAAAACCGGCGCCAGCAGATAAATCTCGCCCGAGATGCCCGCCGCCCGCAGTTCCATCGCTTCCCTGGCATCCTTGACGCCGAATTTGCTCACACCCTGCCGCTGTAAAAACAGCGCATATTCCTTAAGCCCCAGCCCATAGCCGTTGTTTTTGACCACCGCCATGATCGGAACCCGAATCCGCTCTTTTAATATTTTCAGATTATCCGCAATTTGCCGCGCTTCGATCAAAACAATCCCTTCCTGCGCGGTAGATGCGGCCTGCTTTCTCTTTTCCGCCTGCATCGCCCTCTTCCTCCTGCTTGGTTTGCTTACTTCTACCTTAACAGCGGATTGCGGCAGAATTTTCACGGATTTGCCACAAAGTTTTCATCAAATTGCGGCAAAGATGTAAAATGCTGTGAGCAAAAAAAGAGCAGGCCATCTGCCTGCTCTTTTGCCTTCCCGTTATTCCAAAATATCCATCAGTTTTTGATAGAGCGCTTCCGCCAGTTTGGCGTGGTTTTCTGCATCCAGGTGCACGCCGTCTGCCAGCCCTGGCTGCGCATATGCCGCCGCATCCAGAAAGTGGCACCCAAGCTCCCGGGCACGCTCTACAAAGTGGCCGGAGAAATCCACAGATCGCTCCGCCGATACCTGGCTGAAATTCTGATCGTCGTTTTCTGCTAAAATCCCGCCGTTGATCTCGATGGGCGAGACGATGAGCAGCTCCGGCGCTTTATAAGGCGCGTAATCCCTGCGCAGCACAATCTCCCCCAACCGCTTGACGCTTTGGGAAATCTGGTAGGCATTGCAGCCAAATCGGTCTTTTGCGTCGTTGGTCCCCAGCATGATCACCACCGCCTGCAAGGGATTCGCCGTCTCCAGGCAGGGCTCCAGATAGGCCATGCCGCTTTTGCTCCCCTCGACGGGATCGGCAAAGACCGTCGTCCGGCCGTTCTGCCCCTCTTCGAGCACCGCATATTCCGGCCCCAGCAGGCCTTGGAGCAGCGACGTCCACCGCGTATCCTCATCAAAGCGCAGGCCCGTCTGGCCGTCGTACCCCCAGGTGTTGGAATCCCCGAAGCATAAAATCCTCTTTTTCATCTTGCGTCCTCCTACATAAATAAACAGAGCACAATGGGGATGAAAATGGCCGGCACAAAGTTCATCACTTTGAACTTGCTGATGCCCAGCATATTCAGCCCAAGACCAATGATGATGACCGAACCGGCGCACGTCATCTCGGCAACCGCCGCATCCGATAACAGCGGCGCGACCCACGCCGCCAGCAGGGCGATGCTCCCCTGATAGACCAGCACAAAGGCTGCGGCAAACAGCACACCTACGCCCAGCGAGGAGGCAAAGATGATGGCCGCGACAAAATCCAGCAGAGACTTGGTGTAGAGCATCTGGTGATCGCCGCTCAGCCCGCTTTGCAGTGCCCCGACAATCGTCATCGCGCCCACACAGAACAGCAGGCTTGCCGTAACAAACCCTTCTGCGATGGAATGCCCGCCTTCTTTTTTCTGGAACTTGCTCTCCAGCCATTCGCCCAGGCGGTTGATGCGTTTATCCAAATCCAGCGCCTCGCCCAGCAGTGTACCCAGCACCATGGAAAGGATGAGGATCAGCGTATTTTCCCCTTTGAGCGAGCCGGAAATTCCGATATACAGCGTGCAAAGCCCCAGCGCCTTAAAGACGGCATCCGAAAGGCGCTCCGGCAGCCCTTTTTTCGCCACCAGGCCAATCAGCCCGCCCAGGATCACCGCGACTGTGTTGACAATCGTCCCCAGCATGTTCCCACCTCCTGCGATACCGCTATTTTACCACACCTTTTCCTTTGCGCATAGCAAAAAATCGCGCCATGCAAATTGACACTCCCATTCAAACGCGATATGATAAACCTATCTAGGGCACATCAGAATATGGAAAAGGAGTATCTCACGATGGGGAAATTAGAGGGGAAAGTTGCAATTATCACAGGCGCTGGCCGCGGGCTGGGCAAGCAGGTTGCCATTCGCTTTGCCGAGGAGGGCGCGAAAATCTCCATTTGCGCGCGCAGTCTGGATCGCCTGGCGGATACAGAAGAGAAATGCCGGCAGGCGGGCGCAGAGGTTTTCTGCTATGTCTGCGATGTCACCAAAATTTCGGATATGGAGGCGTATGTCGCCGCCACGGCCGCTCATTTTGGCGGCATCGATATTCTCTACAACAACGCTATGGCCACAACCTGCGGCCGCAAGCCCTTTGAATCGCATACTCAGGAGGATTTCGACGTCTTCTACCAGAGCGGGCTGATGGGCAGCTTCCATATGATGCGGCTCTGTTTCCCCTGGCTGAAAAAGAGCGGGCATGGCAAGGTGATCTGCATCGGCTCGGGCGCAGGCGTGGAAGGGCAGGACGGCCTCGCGGCTTACGGCGCGATCAAGGAAGCGACCCGCGCCATGGCCAGAACGGCCGCCAGAGAATGGGGCAAATACAACATCAACGTCAATACCATCAACCCCGGCGCCATCACGGATTTCTACTACGAAGAGCTGGCGCAGCTGCCCGAAGAGGAGCGTGATCCCGTAAAGCTCGGCTTTAACCCCACGACCATTGGGCGCTTTGGCGATGCCTATGAAGATATTGCCCCGGTCGCCGTCTTCCTTGCCAGCGAAGACTCCCGGCATATCACCGGGCAGACCATCATGGCCGAGGGTGGCGTTACCATGATTCCCTAAAGCTTTGCATCAGGGCGCTTTCTCTGGTAAAATAGAAAGCGCCTTTTTTTGCCACCGCATCCGCGCTTGGCACAGCAAAAGCCGCCCCATCCATTCATTAGGAGGATTTCCATGATATCTTACTGCCGCTTTTCTGCTCCCCTTGGCCGCATTACCATCGTGCAAGAAGGCGACGCCATCACGCATCTGCATATCGGTGAACCGCCCGTTTTGCCCGCAGGCGCAGAGCAGAGGGACACCCCGCTTTTGCAGGAGGCCTGCCGCCAGCTATCCGAATATTTCGCCAAAACGCGGCAAACGTTCAGCCTTCCGCTGAATCCCGCCGGAACCGAGTTTCAGAAAAAGGCCTGGGGCGCGCTTTGCACCATTCCATACGGCCAGACGCGCACCTATAAGGATATGGCCGAGGCCATCGGCTGCCCCAAAGGGTTCCGGGCAGTCGGCCTGGCCAACAACAAAAACCCCATCGCCATCCTGATCCCCTGCCACCGCGTCATTGGCGCCAACGGCAAGCTGGTCGGCTATGCGGGCGGCCTGCATTTGAAGAAATTTTTGCTGGAGCTGGAGGGCATTCCCGTAGCCGAAAAAGCCTAGCAACCCTTCCAGAGCGCAAAAAAGAAGCATCTTGCTCATGCAAGATGCTTCTTTTTTGATGCCGTTATGCCAGCGGGTTTCCCTCCGCATCGAACAGCGGCAAACGCTCCAGATAGAAAATATCTTCCCGATCCGCCGCATCGCCTTCGGCCAGCACGGCCATTCTGCCGGCGACGCTCCCGCCTGCCATCTCCACCAGCCTTTCCATCGCCAAAAGCGATTCGCCTGTGCTGATGACGTCGTCCACAATCAGCACGCGCTTTCCGCGCATGGCAAGGGCATCGTCCTCGCCCAGATAGAGCGTCTGCTTGCGCTCCGTGGTGATCGATCGCACCTCTACAGCCAGAGGATTCGCCATATAGACCTTGGTGCCCTTGCGGGCGACGATATGCTTGGCCTCGCCCCGCTGCCTTGCGATCTCGTGGATCAGCGGAATGCTCTTGGCCTCTGCCGTCAACAAAACATCGTGTTCCGGCATGTGCGCCGCCAATTCCCTGGCGCAGGCTTCGGTCAGTTCCGCATCCCCCAGCAGGATAAACGCCGCAATTTGAAGCGCATCGCTGATCGGATAGAGCTTGAGCTGGCGCGTCAGCCCGGCAACGCGCAGTGTATATTCCCTTTTCATCTCTTCCTCCTTCGCCGCACAAGGCAATGCCGCCCTGCGTCCATTCCTATTTTAGCGCATCGCCGCGCTTTAGACAAGAACTCCGGCGGCCAAAATTCATGCGGCCAGCCAAATATCCAAAAGCGCCTCCCGCTCTTCTTCAGCCCCTCACTTCTCAGCAGCGGCTCTTTTCCTCTCAGCATCGCCAGCGATCACTTAAGCGGCAGAAGTTGAAGCGGCAAATACCCAAAACTTTTGGTGCGCCCTGGCTCGCAAAGCCCGCCGCTTTTTGCGTACTACGGATTTTCTGCACTTCTGCGCCTATTATGGCTATCCCCATTCAGCAGGATGCCTACAGCATATTTCCTTTCATAAAAATCGGCGGGACAGGAGATTTCCCTGCCCGCCAATCCGTTCAGCCAGCTACTGCATGGTATGCTTCGAAATAAACGCCTCGATCTTGCCCTCTTCCTTCAGCTCTGCGATCACTTGATTCGCCTTTTTGAGCAAATCCGAATCTTTTGCGACGCCCAGCGCATACTGCTCTTCCGTCAGCTTTTCGCCCGCAACTTCCAGCTTATCCGCATTCTGCGCCGCGATGGCCCTTGCCGGCAGCTCGTCTACCACGACAGCCTCCAGCTTGCCACTCATCAGAGCCGCGGATGCCTCGGTCAGCGTGGCATAGCGCTCGATGCTCTTGGCATTTCCCTGCTGCGTCGCGAAGTGATCACCCGTGGTGCCCACCTGCACGCCGACGACTTTGCCCTCCAGATCTGCCGCCGTCTTGATGCCGGAGCCAGCTGGAACCAGCAGATACTGCGCGGCAGGCAGATAGCTTTCTGTGAAATCCATGATCTGCCTGCGCTCCTCTGTAACCGTCATGCCCGCAGCGGCGATATGCCCTTTGCCAGCGGCAACGGCGGCCGGGATATCCGCAAAATCCATATCCACAACTTCCAGCTCTACGCCCAGCTCATCCGCGATGGCTTGGCAAATCTCCATATCTACGCCTATGGTGCCGCCCTCTTCGCCCTGATATTCGAAGGGCGGGAAGTCGGAGCTCGTCAGCACAACCAGCTTGCCGGATTTTTTAATTTCCGCAACCTCAGAGTTCTTTCCGCAGGCCGCAAACATGCCGCATATCAAAAGCGCCGCCATCAGCGCTGTCAAAAGCCTTGTCCACTGTTTCATTTCCCTGTTCCTCCTTCCAGGCGCGAAAACCCAAGTGCAGTTTTGATTATACACCGTCTCCCACAAAGATGAAGCGGTTTGGCATATTTTTTACACGAAGGATACACCATCTCTTTGCGCAAAATGATGGAAGCTATTCATCCAAAGGCATCCGCTCCAGCATCCAGTAGTGCTGGTTATAGTAGGGGCTTGTGCGGGCGCGCTCCTTTTTGCTGCGCACCTGGTAGGGCAAACGCAGCTTTTCAAACAGCGTGTTCGCCATAGAAACGCTGATGCTCTTTCTGCCCAGCTTTTCGCACAGATACCGCCGGAAAAAGGCCAGCTCTTCTCCTGCCAGCTTTTTCCCGCTTTGCGCCTCGAGCCGCATCTGCAGTTCACCCCGGCTTTTCTCATCCAGCGCATATCTCGGCAGCTGCATCTGCTGCGCCCGGGAAGCTCCGCCCAGCGCCTGCACCATCCATTGCCGATACCCCTGTTTTTCAATGGCGTTTAACACAGCAATGGCGATCTCGCAGACCGCCCTCTGCCTGCTGTTCACCTGAAAACGGCAGTTCCCATATTCATCTGCCTGCCCGATAAAGAACATGGGGTTTTCTGCGAGAAAGCGCGGGCTCTGGCTGCGCCGCATAAATTCCGCCCCTTCGCCGCGCTCCATCTGTTCAAACCAAGATAAATTCTCCGCCTGGGCCTGGTAAATCCCGCGCAAATAGCGCAGCTGCGTGCCGTTATATTCGATGATGTAAAGGCAGATGCTCTCCCCCTGCTGGTCAAGCGCATTCAGGCAGTCCAGTATCTGATCGACGTCGAATAAATCGGCGATGATATGCCGCATGCCCTGAACGCATAGCCCCCGACCCATGTTTCTGCCATCTGCCACCAGAATATCCTGCCGGAAGAGGAGCTTTCCCTCCCGCACGCGGCAGGTGTTTTCAGGCAGATCCGCGCCATAGAAATAGCTGGCCTTTGAGCGAAAAGCCTTTGCCGCCAGCCGCATTTTTTCCTTGCTGCCGCAAAAATAGGCAATGCCTTCCCCGGGATACTGCGCCATCAGCTCCTGTGCAAGCCTGATACCCGTGGATTTCCCCCGCTCTTTTTGCACAAATACGATATGCCCGGGGGTGCCCTGCCCGGCGAGCACAAAGAGGTTTTCCCGCTTTAGCTTTCCCGCGCTCAGCAGATACTCCTGAAGCCCTTTGGCGTTCGCGCCTATCAGGATGACAGCACTGCGCTCTGCCTGCATGAGAAAATCGTAGACCAGAGCCGAATAGGCCGGCTCCCGCTGGGATTCCAGCAGCAGGCGGCAATCCTCTGCAAAGATATAGTCATACTGGCCGTCGTAGGCGACGTGGTATTGCACCATCTGCTCAAACTCGGCATAATCCATGATGCGCAGCACTCTTTCCGCATCTGCGCGATCCAGCCGCTCTTTTTCCGCCTGCATCCGGCCGGCGTTGGTCAGGTATAGGATTTCCTTGCCCGTGGCCGCTGCCATTGGGCAAACCTGCTCCAGCACAAAGGATTCCATGCCGCAATCCGGCCCGCAATCCAGAAACACTTTCTCGCCGTACCAATTTTCATATGCGCTGCCAACCAGCTCCGCAATGCTTTTTCCCATCCCAGTTCTCCATTCAGCCAATTTCACAAGTGATCGCGTCTCTTTTCTGCGGCTCCTGCCCTGCGCCCACAAACGCGTGCCCTAAAAGAAATCCTTGAGCGGCGGCTTTTCTGCCGGCGGCTGATAGGCCAGCGGATCGCGCGCATAATAGCTCGGCATCTGGGTAATCGCCTGGCGCATATCCTCATTGTCGTAATAGCGCCAGCGAATGCCATAAAGATTCAGATACCTGGGCTCTGTGTTCCACTGCACCGTTGCGCAGTAGGCCAGCATAAATCCGATCATTTCCTCCTCGGACTGCAAATTGCGGTAGCCACAACCGGCAAAAGAGAAAGAACCGCTGGCGCTGGTATACCCTTCCGAATCCGAAGTGCTCGGATAAGAGACGCCCCATGGCATGATCTGCCCGTTATAGAGGAAGTTTTTTTGCTGATATTTTTTGATCTCCTCCATCATGGGGTTGCCCGCAAACTTTTGGGCAATCTCCAGATACCCGCCTAGCCACCGGTAAATCTCCTGCACTCTTTTCATCAGCGCGCATTTTTTCAGCACTTCATAGCTTGGCGCACAGATGGAGACCGAGACATATTTTGACCAATAATCAATTTTATAAGTTAAACTATTTTGGACGCAGTAGGCTCGCAGTTGCTCCTCCTCCACTGTGTTTCTATTTCGGAACAAAAAGCCGGAGTAGTTGACATCGTAGGTGCGCCGAAAACGGATCTGCGGAAGGCTGCTCGCATCCAGGGACGTATCAAACCCCTCTCCGCGATATTTCACTTTATAATCCCTTTTGGGGCTCCCATCCATCCACCACCAGGCCAGGATGTCCTCAAATTCTTTTATCATTCCCCGAAATCCGGGATAGGTGTCTCCTGTCATTTCTTTGCCGCACGCGCATGGCCTGCCCATGCTCTCCTTCCTATATCCTATAACCTCTATTCTACAATATTTTAAGAGAAAATCCTATCCTGCTTTTATCAAATCTGCAATAAAAAAACGGCAGAGCCTGATAGACTCTGCCGCAAATTTTTCTATCCTATTGAATCTGTCGCTTCATTTATTTCTCTACTGATAAAGCTCCATACTCATGCCATAATTCTCCCGCCCATCTGTCGATGAAAAGAGCTCGTCTGCCTCATACGCCGCAATTACATCTTCCGCCTTATCTGTTCTTTGCATCGCTGAAAGAATACTTATAAACCCAAAAGGGACTCTCGCGTCCTTTTTATAAAACAGAGCTAAAATTCCAACCATATGTTCAGGGCCCCCGTCATGCATTCCTATCACCAGAGTATCGACTTGCTCCCATGTGCTCGTTCCATCTGCCTGTGCAGTGAAACAGGTAGCCAGAGCAGAACAATCCGCAATAAACGGTTGCGCAGGCCCTATATCTCGAATCATAACTGTAATAGAACCTCCCTCCATTTCATACTCGGCCACGCCATATTTGCCCAGGCAAATTTCGACTGCATCTTCCCAGCTTTTCGCATCTTTCAGGCTTCGCTCCTGGCAGGCAGTAGTGCTGAACATGAGCGCTAGAACAATGAGTAGCGCCGCTCCTCTTTTCAGAATTTTCATTTTTCCCTCCGGCTCTTATATTTTGACAAAATTCGACATGCAAGCGAATAAAAAAGCGGCAAGGCTTTTGGAACCTTGCCGCAAATAAGCAAAATATATCTACTCGGCAATATGCCAAATTATCTTTTTTGCTTTTCTTACTGAGCGTCGACTTTCGCCATGTGCTCGATGAGGTTGACAACTTTGTTGGAGTAGCCCCACTCGTTGTCATACCAGGAAACCAGCTTGACGAAATTGTCGTTCAGGGCGATACCAGCGTCTGCATCGAAGATGGAGGTTCTGGCGTCGGAGATGAAGTCGGAAGAGACGACCTTATCCTCGGTGTAGCCCATGATGCCCTTGAGCTCGTTCTCGGAAGCAGCCTTAACTGCAGCCTTGATCTCCTCATAGGTCGCGGGTTTTGCCAGGCGGCAGGTCAGGTCGACAACAGAAACGTCTGCCGTCGGAACGCGGAATGCCATGCCCGTCAGTTTGCCGTTCAGCTCAGGAATGACCTTGCCAACAGCTTTTGCAGCGCCCGTGGAGGAAGGAATGATGTTGAAAGCAGCGCCTCTGCCGCCTCTCCAGTCCTTCTTGGAGGGGCCGTCAACCGTCTTCTGGGTTGCGGTGGTTGCATGAACCGTGGTCATCAGGCCCTCAACGATGCCGAACTTGTCGTTGATGATTTTTGCCAGAGGAGCCAGGCAGTTCGTGGTGCAGGAAGCGTTGGAGACAACCTTCATATCAGAAGTATACTTATCGTTGTTAACGCCCATAACGAACATCGGGGCATCGGAGGAAGGAGCGGAAATGACAACCTTCTTTGCGCCGCCGGCGAAGTGCGCAGAAGCTTTCTCCGTCGTGGTGAATGCGCCCGTGGACTCGACGATATACTCAGCGCCGCAGTCAGCCCATTTGATATCCGCAGGATTCATCTCTGCGAAAACTTTGATCTCCTTGCCGTTGACGACAATCGCGCCGTCTTTCGCAGAAGCCTCGCCCTTGAAACGGCCATGAACCGTATCATAAGTGAGCATATAAACCATATACTCGGGATCGATGAAGGGGTCGTTGATAGCGACAACTTCAACATTGGGGTTCTCAACCGTCGCACGGAACACAAGGCGGCCGATACGACCAAAACCGTTGATACCAACTTTAATTGCCATGTTACATATCCTCCTAATTTTTCATACATTTTAATGACAAAATGTAATTGAGCAAATTTCGGCTGGCCGTCAGCCAGTCCATTTTTATTATAGTATAACGCAGATTCATTTTCAAGCGCTAAACAAACGATATTTTGGCTTTTTTGCCTGAAAACAGCCGCCAGGCTATGCCAGGTTCTCGGGGTTGAGCCCGGAAAGCTCGGGCAGCACAAACCGGCCGTCTTTGCGCACTAAAACGTCGTCAAAATAGATCTCCCCGCCGCCGTATTCGGGCGTCTGAATGAGCACCAGATCCCAGTGCACCGCGCTGACGTTGCCATTGAACGCATCTTCATAGGCCGCGCCGGGCGTAAAATGGATGGAGCCGGCGATTTTCTCGTCGAACAGCGTCTCGCACATGGCTTTTTTGATATGCGGGTTCACGCCGATAGCAAATTCGCCGATATAGCGCGCGCCCTCATCCAGATTCAGAATTTTCTCCATGCGCTCCGGGTTGTTGGAAGTGCTTTTTACAATCTTGCCGTCTTTTAGCGTCAGAGAAACCGAATCGAACGTGAATCCCGAATAGCGGCTGGGCGTGTTGAACGAGATCGTCCCGTTGACGCTGTCCCGCACCGGCGCTGTATAGACTTCCCCATCCGGGATATTTTTATTTCCCGCGCACTTGATGGCCCCAATGCCCTTGATGGAAAAGCCGAGCTCCGTCCCCGGGCCAACCAGCCGGACGCGGTCCGTCCGGTCCATGAGCTCTTTGAGCGGATCCATTGCCTGGTCCATTTTACCGTAATCCAGATTGCAGACGTCGAAATAGAAATCCTCAAACGCCTCTGTGCTCATGCCCGAAAGCTGGGCCATGGAAGGGCTGGGATAGCGCAGGACGCACCATTTGGTTTTGGCCACGCGGATCTCGTGGTGCACCTTTTTAAAATAGATGGACTGATAGAGATCGTCTGTTTCGGGCGGAATATCCGCATTCTCCATGAAGTTGTCGTTGCCGCGCAGGGAGATATAGGCATCCATCTCGCTCATACGTGCCGCGTCCCAAGCTGTCAGCTGCTCAATCTGCTGCCGATCTGCCCCGAGCAGCCATTGCCGCATGATCTTCGTGCGGTGCGCCTGGAAAAACGGGCGCGCACCTGCCTCATATGCCGCGCGCACCAGCGCCTCGGCCACAAAATCCGGGCAGTCGAACGTCTCGATCAAGACCTTCTCCCCCGGCCTGAGCTGGCAGGAATACCGCACCAGGTTTTCCGCCAGTTTTGTCATTCTCGGATCTTTCAAAACAGCCTCCTTCTGCCGCCTTAGAAATTGACTTTCTCTCTTATCATATAGAGCGGCCGGTTCTTGGCCTCGTCATACATCCTGCCAAGATACATGCCCATAATCCCAAGGAATATGCTGAGCAGGGAGATGAGCGCAAAGCTCACCGCAAACAGCACATGCCAGACCGGCCAAATGGAGAGCGCCGCCAGCACAATGCCCAGCGCCAGATAGAGCAGCGAGAGGCACATCAGTGTGATGCCGAAATACAGCGGCAGCTTGAGGGGCTTGTCCGAAAAGGCAGTAATGCCATCGCCCGCCAGGCGGAACATCTTTTTGAGGGTATACTTGGTCTCCCCCGCCGCCCGCTCATCGCGCACATATTCTACCGGGCAGGAACGGAACCCCGCCCAGGCCGTCAGCCCGCGCAAAAACCGATTGTGCTCGGAAAGCGAGTTCAGATAGTCGCAGACTTTTCTATCGATGAGCCGGAAATCTCCGGTGTCCTTGGGGATATAGCTGCCGCCCAGCATGTTTAAAATGCGGTAGTAACCCCAAGCCGTCAGCTTTTTAAAGGCCGTCTCGCCCTTGCGCTTGGCCCGCTTACCATAGACGATCTCATTGCCGGCCTGCCATTTTTCGATCATCTCCGGGATGAGCTCGGGCGGGTCCTGCAAATCCGCATCAATGACGACAGCCGCATCCCCCGTGCAATGCGCGATGCCCGCGGAGACAGCCGGCTGATGCCCGAAGTTTTTGGCAAACAGCAGCACGCGCACCTGGCCATCCTGCGCCGCCAGATTTTTCAGGATTTCCGGCGTGCGATCCCGGCTGCCATCGTCGATAAAAATGATTTCCTTTTCAAATTCCGGCAAAGCCAAATCGCGCAGCCGCGCATACGTCTGTTCAATCACTTCCTGCTCATTGAAACAGGGAATGATAATGGATATTTTTTTCATTGCAGCTCCTTTTGGGATATTCTGGCTATATGATACCATGATAAGTGTAAACGCCAGCTTGCTTCTTCTTTCGGTGCCATGAGGTTATTATACCCCGGCGCCCCAAAAAAGACAAACCTTGCAGAGATTTTCCCCAAAAACTCTTGATATTTTTCTAAGATATGGCACAATAAGGGTATAGAGTTTTTCAAAACAGGAGGAAAAGTCATGCCATTAGTTACAACGACAGAGATGTTTAAGAAGGCATACGAGGGCGGATACGCCATCGGCGCTTTCAACGTCAATAACATGGAGATCATCCAGGGAATCACCGAGGCGGCGAAGGAAGAGAATGCTCCGCTGATCCTTCAGGTTTCCAAGGGCGCCCGCAACTACGCCAAGCCCGTATACCTCACCAAGCTGGTGGAAGCTGCCATCGAAGATACCGGCCTTCCCATCTGCCTGCACCTCGACCACGGCGATTCGTTCGAGACCTGCAAAAGCTGCATCGACGGCGGCTTCACTTCCGTCATGATCGACGGCTCGCACCTGCCCTTCGAGGAGAACATCGCGCTGACCAAGAAAGTCGTCGAGTATGCGCACGATCGAGGCGTTGTCGTCGAGGGCGAGCTGGGCCGCCTGGCTGGCGTTGAGGATGAAGTCAAAGTAAAGAAAGAGGATTCTTCCTATACGCAGCCTGAAGAAGTCAACGAGTTCGTCTCCAAGACGGGCGTCGACTCCCTGGCTATCGCCATCGGCACGAGCCACGGCGCTTATAAATTCAAGCCCGGCACCAAGCCCCAGCTGCGCTTCGATATTCTCGAGAAAGTCAGCGAGCTGCTCCCCGGCTTCCCCATTGTTCTGCACGGCGCAAGCTCCGTCATCCCCGAGTTTGTTGACGAGATCAACAAATACGGCGGCAAGATGGATGGCGCTCTGGGCGTTCCGGAAGAGATGCTCCGCCAGGCTGCCAGCATGGCCGTCTGCAAAATCAACATCGACTCCGACCTGCGCCTTGCGATGACGGCTGCCGTCCGCAAGCACTTCGCCGAGAACCCCTCTGATTTCGACCCCCGCCAGTACCTCAAGCCGGCGAGAGCCGCCATCAAAGAGATGGTTCGCCACAAGCTGCTCAACGTTCTGGGCTGCAACGGCAAAGCGTAAGTTTGAATGAAAAAAGAGCGGGAATTTCCCGCTCTTTTTTGTTTGCATTTTGTGGGCTGTCTGCGCTTTTCTCTTCTAACTTTTCCTCTCGTCCTCCGCGCTTTTTTATGTTTAGTATTTCTAAACTTTTTCATGCACTTTCCTGCTTTTTCTCAAAAATATAAATTGCGGAAATTCTCCTTTGCTCCGGGAAAATTCCGCACTTTTTTTCTGCTCAAAAATTTTTATCGGTTTTTGTCAAAAATCTATTGACTTTTCTCTTTCATTCTGATTAAATTATATCTGTTTCGTTTAGCATTTGTAAACCAAATGTTTAATATATGGAAACTTTTATGGAGGCCGCATGGATATCACCAAAATCGGAGCGAAAATCAAGAGTCTCCGGCTCAGATATGGCCTGACCCAAGAAGAGCTGGCCGACCGCGCCGAGCTCTCCAAGGGCTTCATCTCCCAGCTGGAGCGGGACCAGACTTCCCCTTCCATCGTTACCCTGGTGGATATTCTCGAATGCCTGGGGACGACGCCGGGAGAGTTCTTTACCGAGACGGCAGATGAGAAGATCGTCTTTTCCGAGGCGGATATGTTCGAAAAGGTGGATGAGAATTCCAGCATTTTATGGCTCATCCCAAACGCCCAGAAAAACCAGCTGGAGCCCATCTTGTTTACTCTGGCGCCCGGCGCCAGTTCAGAGCCGGATGAGCCGCATGAAGGCGAGGAATTCGGCTATGTGCTCTCTGGTTCGGCGATTCTGCACATCGGGAGCGCGCGGCATAAGCTGAAGAAAAACTGCTCGTTCTATTTCAAGCCCTCTGCTCCGCACTACATCGAAAACCGCGGCAGAAGCGAAGCAAAAATCATCTGGGTCTCTACACCGCCCAGTTTCTAAGGCCGAAAGGCGCTATTTTATCGGGGAGGAAAACCAAGTGTCTAACCAGCTCATCCTATTCAAAAACGTCTATAAGGAGTTCGACGGCGTAGAGGTTTTATCCAATATCAACCTCTATATCCGCAAAAACGAGTTTTTAACGCTGCTCGGCCCTTCGGGCTGCGGCAAGACGACCATGCTCCGCCTGCTGGGCGGCTTTGAGACGCCGACCTCCGGCGATATTCTCTTTGAGGGCAAATCCATCGTGGATACGCCTCCCTATAAGCGCAAGCTCAATACCGTTTTCCAGCGCTATGCCCTTTTCCCGCATATGGATGTGTTCGACAACATCGCCTTTGGCCTGAAGATCAAGAAAATGAGCAAGCAGAATATCGAGAAGAAAGTCAAGGATATGCTCAAATTGGTCGGCCTGGCGGGCTATGAGGACCGCAGCATCGACAAGCTTTCGGGCGGCCAGATGCAGCGCGTCGCCATCGCGCGTGCGCTGGTCAACGAGCCGGAAGTGCTGCTGCTGGATGAGCCGCTGGGCGCGCTGGATCTGAAATTCCGCAAGGATATGCAGCTGGAATTAAAGCGCATGCAAAAGCAGCTGGGCATCACGTTTGTCTATGTAACCCACGATCAGGAGGAGGCACTCTCTATGTCGGATACCATCGCCGTCATGGATGAGGGCATGATCCAGCAGATCGATACGCCTGTGGGCATCTATAACGAGCCGGTAAACTCCTTTGTGGCCGATTTCATCGGCGAAAGCAACATTTTATACGGCAAAATGCGCAGAGACTATCTCGTGGCATTCTCCGGCCGGGAATTCGAGTGTGTGGACCGGGGCTATAACAAGGATGAGAACATCGTCGTCGTCATCCGCCCGGAGGATATCAAGCTGGTCAACCCCAGCGAAAGCACCATCAATGGCGTGGTTACCTCCCTTGTCTTTATGGGCGTGCACTATGAGATCCGCATTCAAGGCGAGGACGGCCACGAATGGCTGGTGCAGAGCACGGATCCTGCCGAGGTGGGCAGCCGGGTAGGCATCACGCTGGATCCGGATGATATTCACATCATGGATCGCTCCCAGTACGATGCCGCAGACGCATAAGGAGGCAAAGCATTGAAAAAGAAGTTTTTTGCGCTCCCCTATCTGGTCTGGATGATTTTATTTACGGTCGTTCCGCTCATTCTGATCTTCGTCTACGCGGTTTTCACGACGACGGACACCGGGGAAATCATCTTCACCACGCAGTATTTAAAGCAGGCGCTTTCACCGGAAAATCTCTCGGTGCTATGGCGCTCTCTGGAATATGCCGTCATCACGACGGTCATCTGCCTGATTCTGGCCTACCCGGCGGCGCTCATTCTCTCCCGGCTCAAAAGCAAGGTCGGCGCCATCGTCAACCTGCTGTTCGTCATTCCCATGTGGATGAACTTTTTGCTGCGCACCTATGCCTGGCGGGCTCTGCTGGATTCCAACGGCCCCATCAACCAGTTTCTCGGCTGGTTTGGCCTTCCGCCGCAGGAGCTGCTCAATACAGAGGGGGCCGTCATCATGGGGCTGGTCTACAACTTCCTGCCCTTCATGCTGCTGCCCATCTCTTCGGTCTTTTCCAAGATAGACCAGAGCTATATCCAGGCCGCGGAAGATCTCGGCGCGAATAAATGGCAGGTGCTCCGGAAGGTGATTTTCCCGCTGACGGTCCCCGGTGTGATTACCGGCATTACCATGGTGTTCATGCCTGTGGTAACGACCTTCGTCATCTCCCGGCTGCTGGGCGGCTCCTACTATATGATGTTCGGCGATCTGCTGGAAAACCAGTTTATGCTCTTAAAGGATTGGAACACAGGCTCCGCGCTGGCCATTATCATGATGATTCTGATGGTGCTCTCCATGGCCATCATGCGCAAATACGATAAAGAGGGGGAAAGCAAAACGCTATGGTAAAATTCCGCAAATTCATTCAGCGCTTCTATCTGGCAATTCTGCTCTTCTTCATCTATCTGCCCATCCTGATGCTGATGGTCTTCTCGTTTAACGAGGGGAAAACCATGAGCAAATGGTCTGGCTTCACGATGAACTGGTATTCCCAGCTGTTTCAGGATCCCGTCATCATGGAAAGCCTCTGGGTTACCATTTCCATCGCCGTGCTCTCCTCGCTGTTCGCCTGCCTCATCGGCACAATGGCCGCCATCGGCATCAACAGCTTTAAGAAGTGGACGCGCAACCTGACGCTCAATCTCACGTATATCCCCATGATGAACGCAGATATCGTTACGGGCATCTCCCTGCTGCTTTTCTTCATCTTCGCAAAGATCCCGCGCGGGTATCTGACGCTGCTCATCTCGCATATCGTGTTCAATGTGCCCTATGTCATCTTCTCCGTGCTTCCAAGGCTCAAGGGCATGGATGAGCATCTGTATGAAGCGGCCCTGGATATGGGCGCCACGCCGGGCTATGCCGTGCGCAAGGTGATCGTCCCCGAGCTCATGCCCGGCATCGTTACGGGGTTCATCATGGCTTTTACCATGTCGTTCGACGATTTCGTCATCAGCTTCTTCTCGACCCAGGGCATCGTAAACAACCTCTCTGTGTACGTTTACTCCATGGCCAGAGTGGGCATCAATCCCAAGATCAACGCCCTCTCTACGATTATGTTTGTCTTTGTGATGACGCTGTTGCTCATCATCAATATACGCGCTGATCGTCAATCTAAGCGCCAGCGCCAAAACACCAAGTTTTTACAGAAAGGACTCTCCCAATGAAAAGAATTTTTTCTCTGCTCCTCGCGTTGCTTCTGGTTGCAGCCCTGCTATGCAGCTGCTCGGGCGGCGCAAAGACCACGCTCTATCTGCTCAACTGGGGCGAATACCTCGATCCGGATCTCATCACGGAATTTGAAGATCAGAACCCGGATATCAAAGTCAAAATGACGACGACTACCACCAACGAAGAGATGTATACCGTCTGCGCGACGGAGGGAACGAAAATCGATATCGTCATCCCCTCGGATTATCTGGTCGAGCGTTTTATCGCCGAGGATTTGCTGGCAGAGCTGGATTTTTCCAACATCCCGAACTTCAAATACGTGGAAAAGGCCGCTCAGAACCGCACTTTCGACCCGGAAAACAAGTACTCCGTCCCCTACTTCATCGGCACGGTTGGCATCGTCTATAATACCAAGCTGGTAGACGATCCGGTGGATAGCTGGGAGATTCTCTGGAATGAGAAGTATTCCAAAAAAATCATGATGTACGATTCCATCCGCGATTCCATCATGGTAACGCTGGCCTATCTGGGCTATGATATCAACTCCGTCAACCCCGCCGAGCTGGCCGAGGCTGGCGAGCTGCTCTTAAAGCAAAAGCCGTTTGTGCGCGGATATGGAGCCGATAATATCAAGGAGGATATGGTCGGCGGCAGCGTCGCCCTGGCTGTGGATTATTCCGGCTCTGCCGTGCAGGCCATCATGGAGAACGAGGATCTGGCCTATGTCGTCCCCAAAGAGGGAAGCAACGTCTGGATGGATAACTTCGTCGTGCTCAAGTCCTCTGCAAATAAGGAAGCTGCCGAGCGTTTCATCAACTTCATGTGCGATCCCAAGGTCGCCGCGCGCAACTCCGAGTTCGTCGGCTACACCACGCCCAATGAGGCAGCGCTGGAATATGTGGATGAAGAATTTACCAGCAACTCTGCCTATACCATTCCCGACGACGTGCTGGAGCGCTGCAAATACTTCAAAGATTTAGGCGACAATATGCAGCTTTATAACGACGTCTGGATGAAAATCAAAACTTCCGCATAAAGCCATAAAAAAGAGCCCCGCAGGGGGCTCTTTTTTGATGCCACAAATTTATTCTTCCGCTCCGCGCTTTTTCCGGGCAAGATAGAGTGCAGTAAGCAAAGCGAGGATTCCCGCCTCTGCCGCGTTGATAAAAAAGCCGCTCACGATATCTCCGCTTCCCACCACTTGCCCCAGAGCCGAAAAAAGCATCGGGCACAAAAACTCCCCCAGCATAGAGGCCGCATTGACCAGCGACAAATAGCGGGCAGAGGTCTGCTCACTTGCCTGCCTGGTGGCCAGCATGTTGATGCAAACGGAAAAGATTCCTCCAAAAACTCCCATGCCAAACATGCAGGCTCCCATGCCATAGACATCCCCGGCCAAAGCCAGGCCCACAAAGAGAAGCGCAATCATCCCCCAAAGGGCTGGCACCGCGCCTCTCCCCAAGCGCTTCATAAACACCGGGGTAAAGGCGCTGAAAAGCGTCGCGCCAAGAGCCGCCATCGAAATAGCAATGCCGCTCTGCCCAGATGGAATGCCCAATGCTGCCGCCCGCAGGGATAGATTGGTGAAGCTGGAGGAGAAGATGATGCCAAACGTCAAATTGAGCAGGGCCAGAAGCCAAATTGCCCCGGGTATTTTCTGATGGGGCACCCGCTCTTTTGCAGCCGGAGCTGATTTTGGCACCAAAAAGAGCACTGCAAAAAAGCCGGCAATGCCTATGCCATATAAAGAAAACGCCAATCTCCAGTGTATAGATGCCAAGAAACCGGAGAGCACTGTCGCCAGCACGCTTCCCATCTGGGCCACTGTCCCCGCCAGGCCCAGGTATCGCGAACGCTGCTCGCCCGCCTCTGTCAGATCTGAAATGAGGCTGCTCGAAAGCGGCGAGATCAGGCCAATTCCCACTCCCGTGATAAAGCGAAAGAGAATGAGCAGAACCAAGTGATCTGCAAAGGCACATGCCACTCCCCCTACGACAAAGCAGGCGATGCCAACCAGCGTCGCCTCCTTTTTTCTGCGAATCAAGGTGCCGGTTATAAAGCTCATAAAAAAGCTGGCCAAAGATACCGCCGTATAGATCAGCTTAATTTGCGTCTCTGGCGCGCCTGAAAAGTAGTTTCCAAGCTCCCCCAGTATGGGAGTCGCCACCTGCGTTCCCATAATCGTCAGAAATGAGACGGATAAAACCGCCCATAAGCATCGTTTTTGCTGCCCTGCCATATTCAACCCCTCTTTCCTTCTGCTCTGACTTTTCCGGCAATTTCCCGCATCTCCTGCGGTCATTTCAATCGCCGCTTTGTTTTTCGCTCTCCTACAATAAAAAATACGCGCTAAAATAGCGCGTATTTTTAAAGAGTACTCAGGTTATTTTACTTCAACCTCAGCGCCAACTTCTTTCAGCTGAGCAGCGATCTTCTCAGCGTCGTCCTTGGAAGCGCCTTCCTTAACGGGCTTGGGAGCGCCGTCAACCAGATCCTTCGCCTCTTTCAGGCCAAGGCCGGTGATCTCGCGGACAACCTTGATAACTTTGATCTTCTCAGCGCCAGCAGCTTTGAGGATAACGTCGAACTCCGTCTTCTCCTCAGCAGCGGGAGCAGCAGCGCCAGCAGCGGGAGCAGCAGCAACTGCAACAGGAGCAGCAGCGCTCACGCCAAATTTCTCCTCAAGATCTTTTACGAGCTCAGCCAGCTCGAGTACATTCATCTGCTCAATAGCTTCCAGAATCTGTGCCTTATCCATTTTTAAATCCTCCAAAAATTATTTTCTTTTGATCTTCGCCTATCTATTAGGCTTCTTTTTTCTCTTTAATCGCATTAAGCGCATAGACGAGATTTCTCGGAATACCGGAAAGTGCCATGACAAGGCCAGTAATCGGCGCATTCAGGCTGCCCAGCATCTTTGCGATAAGCTCCTCTTTCGAGGGCAGCGATGCCAGATTTTTGATCTCTGCCTGGCTCATTGCTTTGCCTGCCAAAACGCCGCCCTTGAGGCTGGTTTTCTTGGTATCCTCGATGAAGTCTACCAGGATTTTAGCCGGGGCAACCGGATCGGCGTAGCCAAAAGCGACAGCCGTCGGCCCTTCAAGCACATCGTCCAGGCCTTCGATGCCAGCTTTCTCAGCTGCGCGGCGAATCATGGTGTTTTTGATAACCTTGTATTCGACGCCCGCCTCTCTCATCTTATTTCTGAGTTCCGTCACCTCTGCGACGTTGAGGCCTCTGTAGTCCAGGAACATGACGCTCTGGGATTTCTCGATTTTCTCTTGAATCTCCGCGACTTCCGCTTCCTTTGCTCTTAGCGTTGCTTCTTTCATTTTTTCACCTCCCTGCCAAATAAATGGGGCAAAAAAAGCCCGTTTAAGCGTCCTAAAACGATAAACGGGCAGTAACATACAAATGTTATTTGTTTACCTGAGCGGGGTTTACGGCAATACCAACCAGCTGTCTTAGGACAAACTTATATTTACTATTTATCAAAGTATAACATGCCCGGCTCAGGCTGTCAAGCCTAGAGATATCTCTGGGCGCTCACTTTGATGCCAGGGCCCATGGTGGAAGAAAGCACGATGCTGCGCAAATAAGTTCCCTTTGCAGCAGCCGGTTTTGCCTTCACAATCGCTTCCATCAGCACATTGATATTCTCGACCAGTTTCTCTTTCTCAAAGCCCTTTTTGCCAACCGGGCAGTGAACGATAGACGTTTTGTCGACGCGGTATTCCACTTTACCAGCTTTGATATCCGAGATTGCCTTGGTAACATCCATGGTAACCGTGCCGGACTTGGGGTTCGGCATCAGGCCTTTTGGTCCGAGGATACGGGCAATGCGGCCAACAACGCCCATCATATCCGGGGTTGCGACGCAGACATCGAAATCAAACCAGCCTTCCGACTGAATCTTCTGCACCAGCTCTTCTGCGCCGACATAGTCAGCGCCGGCAGCTTCCGCCTCTTTTGCCTTATCGCCCTTTGCAAAGACGACAACGCGAACCTGTTTGCCAGTGCCGTGCGGCAGAACGACAGCGCCGCGAACCTGCTGATCCGCATGGCGCGGGTCTACGCCCAGGCGCACAGAAAGCTCGATGGTCTCATCGAATTTTGCTTTTGCCGTCTGCAAGCACAGCTCCACTGCCTGCTCGACATCGTATTGGGTAGCTTTATCGTACAGCTTGACGCTGTCTAAATAATTTTTCCCTCTCTTCATTAGATAAACCTCCTGGTGGTATTCGGCTTTTCGCCTCCCACTTCATTCCTTTAGTCTACAACCGTAACGCCCATGCTGCGGCATGTTCCTGCAATCATGCTGATTGCGGCATCAATGCTGGCGGCATTCAGGTCGTTCTTCTTGATCTCTGCGATTTCCTTCAGCTGATCTCTGGTAATCTGAGCGACTTTATCCCGATTGGGGACTTTAGAACCGGAATCGATTTTGCAGGCTCTCTTGATGAGGACTGCAGCAGGCGGGCTCTTCAGAATGAAAGAGAAAGATCTGTCTGCATAAACTGTGATGACAGCCGGGATCACCAGGCCAACCTGCTGAGCAGTTTTCTCATTGAACTGCTTAACAAATTCCATGATGTTGACACCGTGCTGACCAAGCGCAGGACCTACCGGCGGAGCCGGGGTTGCTTTGCCTGCAGGAATCTGAAGTTTAATGTATCCTGCAATTTTTTTAGCCATAACGTACACCTCCTAATGTGTAATGTGGTATCAGCGGGGGGCCTACCCCTCCCACACGATCAAAGAAGCCTCGCTTCCTTAGACCCAAACTTAAATGCGCTTTACCTGGACAAAATCCAGCTCTACGCTGGTATCCCTGCCGAACATGGATACCGTTACCTTGACCTTCTGCTTTTCCGTATTGACCTCATCGACAATGCCGATAAAGCTCTCCAGCGGGCCGGAAGTGATCATAACATTTTCGCCTACCGCGACATCCAGCTTGATGTGGACATTTTCCACGCCCATCGCCCGCACTTCCGCATCCGAAAGCGGAATCGGCTTGCTTCCCGGGCCGACAAAGCCCGTAACGCCCCGGGTATTGCGCACAACATACCAAGTCTCGTCCGTCAAAAACATTTTAACCATGACATAGCCCGGATACAGCTTGCGCTGCACATGTTTCTTTTTGCCATTTTTGATTTCGATGGTCTCTTCCATCGGAACCTTGACATCCAGAATATTATCATGCAGGCCGTTGTTTTCCACGGTTTTCAGCAGGTTGGTCATCACCTTATTCTCATAGCCGGAATAGGTGTAGACGACATACCAATATGGTTTGTCCGTTTTCTCCTGCTTATTATAGGTGCGCTTGCTCTCTTCGGGCTGGGCGGCCTGCGTTGTCGTCTCTTCCAGGATCTCGCTTAAGGATTCCGTATTTATGTTCTCGTTATCCACGGCCATAAAACCCTCCTTTTAAGCGGTGATGAGACTGAACAGGGAATGCATTCCAAAATCGAACAAACCGATGACTGCCCCGACCAGCACAATAAACACAATGACTGCCAGCGTCGAGCTGAGCAAATCTTTTCCCGTCGGCCAGGTTACCTTCTTGAGCTCATTCCAGATATCCTTAAAGAACCGAGCCGGGCTGCGCCGTTTTTTCTTGTTCTTGGCTTTTGCAATCTTCTGCTGTTCTTTTACTTGTCTTTCTTTTTCTTTTCCCAGTAAGACGTTTTTCGCCATTCGAATTCACCTACAAAGTTTATTTGGTTTCTTTGTGCAGGGTATGCTTCTTGCAGAATCTGCAGTATTTATTTGCTTCCAGTCTCTCGGGATCGTTCTGCTTGTTTTTCATGGTGTCGTAATTTCTCTGTTTGCACTCCTGGCAAGCCATAGTAACCTTTACGCGCATATTTCGCACCTCCATTGCCCCAAACGGGCATTTTTGCATAATCTAAAAAGCGGCTTTCCAGCCACTACATTATAATACCATGCTCTTTTTGGCTTGTCAACGGTTTTTGCCTTAAAGCCCGGTTTTTTCGCATATTTTAGAAAAGGTCAAGGGCAATAGGCAGCCATGGGGCTCCGCCCCATACCCCAACACGAAAGCAGGGCAAGTGCAGAGGTTTGGGCTCTGCGGTGCGGCGAAGCGGAGCGATGCACGCGGTTCAATAGTTGCGGGACCCGTTTGAAATCTTTGATTTCAGTAACGGGTGCAATTATTATAACATGCCGCGCTCATGAAGAAAACGCTCTGGGCTTTTTGTTTTCAGCTTGTTTGCAGTTTGCGGCAGCAAAAAAGGGAAGAGCATCTGCTCTTCCCTTTTACTT